>JARRMM010000006.1:4978-35463 GCA_037386005.1 Deinococcales bacterium
GGGCAGCCCGCGGCGCGAACGAGTTCGCGCACTCTCTCCACCTCTCAGCTCACGACCCGGACGTAGGAACCGCGTCGGCGAGCGTGTAGGTGGCCTGGAGGGCGTACGAGCCCGGCTGGGCGCTCTGCAGCCACAGCCACTGGCTGACGTTGTCGTCGTAGAAGTTCCCCGGCTGGATGCTCGCCAACGGGTAGGAGTTGCTCGCGTCCGCGGTGGTGATCCAGCCCGTGTTCTGGGTTCCGCCGGTGGGCGTGCCGTTGAGGCTCGTGGCGTCCGTGGCCTCGAACGCGCCGTAGCCCGTGTTGGCGCTCATGGTGGAGCCGCCCGGCAGGTCCATCGGTTGCAGCGTCATGGTGAAGCTCGCACCGCTCGGGCAGTTGGTGTACTTCTCGACGAGGAAGGGGTTGTTGCACACCACGTTGCCCTTGGCCGGCGACCCGGAGATGTCGTTGCCGGCGAAGTTCAGGTACGGACTACCGGACGCACCTCCCGCATACGCGTCCACCACGTCCTTCCAGGTCTCGACCTTGCCGTTGTTGCTGAAGACCGCCGGGTAGCCCGGGGCGGCGATGAGTCCGCCGTTGCCCGACTTCTGGGCGTCGGCGATGAACGTGTTCAGCTGGCTCTGACTCACCTGGTTGGGGATGGCGTAGCAGTTGCTGCTGCTGCCGAGGGCGTTGCCCAGGTCAAGGGTCCAGGTGCTCAGGCCACCCAGGCTGTTGTCGAGCACCAGCTTGAGCACGGGCGGCACGGTGAGGTTGATGTTCTGGGTGACCGACGTCGAGCTGGTCGAGCAGGTCGGTGTGGTGCAGGCGAACGCGGCGCCGGCGGCGGTGAAGCCGGCGGCGAAGAGGCCGAGGATCAGGAGTCGTTTCATGGATGCCTTCTCCCTCATGGACTAGCGCACGTGGGTGGGTCTGCCGTTCGGTGGGGGTCGGAATGGGCGATGGGACAGCCGTTCACCTCCTCTCCGACGCGAATCAAGAGCCACGCAGATGGTAGGTGGTCGCTCGTTGCCGCTTCGTTCCACCCGTCTCACGCTCGTCTGCAACGGGACTCATGGCGCCGGTCTAGGATGCGAGGCGAACCAGGTCGCTGGGGGTAACGCATGAGCAACGTCTCGCACAACGCCTCTGCCAGGCTCGTGCTCACCGGAGAAGCTGCCCTCGAGGTCGGAGGCCGACGCGTTCACGTGCGCCGGAAGGGACTCGCGCTGCTGGCCTACCTGGCGCTCGACGGGCCGGCACGGCGCGACGCGCTGGCTGACCTTCTGTGGGGCACGGAGAACGGACGCGGCAACCTTCGGGTCGAGCTGCGCCGCCTCAACGTAGCCTTCGGACGCGACCTCCAGGGCCGCGGTGCCGACCCGCTCGAGCTGCCGGGCTGGCTCGAGGTCCGGATCGGGGGGGCCCCGCACGACTTCCTGCGCAGCATGGAGGACCTGACACCCCGCTTCGACGAGTGGCTGGTGGTCCAGCGCGAACGGATGGCTGCCGAGGCGGAACCGTTCACCGGCACCCACGCCTGGGTGGACAAGCTCGCCTCGATGCTGCCGGCCTCGGCCGTCGTCTTGCTGCGGGTCACCCCCGCCACGGATGGGCGCGCCGAGGCCCAGGTCCTGGCGACGGCGTTGAGGCGGCAGCTCCTGGAAGGCCCCGAGGTGGGAAGCCGGCCCTCGGTCCGCCTGTTGCCGCCGCCGTTCGACGACGGCCAGGCGCGCGCGGTGGCGCGCGACGGCGAGAGCATCTGGGTGGTGCCGCTGCCGGCGTACGGCGAGGAGCCGCTGTGCGTGCTCGAGATGCGGTCGATGCTGCGCCCCGAGCGCCTCTTCGAGGTGGAGGTACCGCCGCTGAGCTGGCCGGTGGCCCGCAGCGACGTGTTGAGCGAGCTCCCCTTCGAGCGGGCGGCGCCCATCTACCTGCAGAGTGGCGGCAACGCCAGCTTCCTCGCGGAGCTCATGGAATCGGGGCCGGACGTGCTGCCGCCGCGGATCCATGCCGCCTACCTCTGGGAGGCTCGCCACGCCTCGTTGGACGCGAGGCTCGCGCTCGAGCGCCTCTCGGTCCACCCCGGCCCGCTCCCGTGGACGCTCATCGAGGTCTTCGAAGCGCAGCCGAGCCTGGACGAGCTGGAGCGGCGAGGCTGGCTGGCGTTCGATGCGGGCTGGAGGTTCGCCGATCCCGTGGCTCGCCGTATCGTCGACCTCGGGTTGCAACCCGGCCGACGGCAGCACTTCCACCTCCTCGCCGCCGAGGCGCTGGAGCGCGAAGGGATGGCGCTCGCTGCCCTGTACCACCGGCGTGAGGCGGGTGCCGTGGTCGACTGGGAGGGGGCGGAGGCCAGCCTCACCCCGTGGGCGCGTCAGGCCCTTCGTGCATGCAGGGGTGGCTCCGCCGCCCCGGCCCGGGCGGCCAGGTCGGCCGGGTGGGATGGCCACACGTCGCCTCTCGTGACCGGCGCGGAGCTGGCACTGCTGGAGGAGCTCCGCTACGGAGGTACGGTCTATGGCGACGGACCGCGTTGGTCGATCGTCCGCACCGGAGACGAAGCATCACCCAGCGGCGCGGTCTTCGAGACGCCGGTCGAGCCGCTCGTGCTCCGCGTCCGGGGCCGCGGGTTCGTCGACAGCCCCTTGAACGTCGGGCTCGACGGCGAATCCGCGGCGCTGTCGCTGCGCCACGACGGCGTGCTGCGCGCCGTGTTCGTCGCCGGGCTGCGCGAGCCCAAGGAGATCGAGGGCGTGGCGGTCGTGCCCCTGGCCACGTCGTTCGAGACCTGGTTGCGGCTCGACCCGGGCAGTCGGTTGCGGGTCGAGAGCAGTGCGCTCATGGGGGTCATCGAGCTGGAGATGGCGATCTTCCGCGAAGGGGCCGATGGACGCGAGCGCCGCGGTCGCCAGGCCCGGATGTGGGGTGGCACGGGTGCGTGAGAGGCGCTTCGAACGCCTGCTACGCGCGCGTTCCATGCCGGGCCGCCACGGTCGCGGGCCGATGCCTGCGACACCCGCTCCCGGGCCGCCCGGACGCGATCGGCTGTCGGCGTTACGCCCCCCTCGGAGCGGAGCGCGTATCGTGTTGGCGACGGTGGGAACGCTGTGCTATGCTCTTACGGCTTGACTGGCTTGGCCCCCGCCGGCGGCCCACCGAGCTCTGACGCCGAATGAGGTCCGCCCCGTCGGCCGAACGTCGTGTCGATCCTTTCGTTCGGGGCGGCGGGTCCTTCGAAGGAGAACGTGAATGAAGCGCACGTATCAACCGAACAAGCGCAAGCGCGCCAAGACGCACGGCTTCCGCGCCCGTATGGCGACCCCCGGTGGCCGCAACGTCCTCAAGCGCCGTCGCGCCAAGGGACGCAAACGCCTGTCGGTATCCGATCGCTGAGCTCGGCTCCGGTCCTTCGGTCCCTCAAGGGGGACCGGGCCTTCCAGCGACTACGCAAGGGGCGTTCCAGTGGCGCGAAGCATCTCAGTCTGCGTTGGCGACCTGCACAGCACGGTGAGGTGCGGGTGGGCATCGTGGTGAGCGGCAAGGTCGGCAAGGCCGTCGTCCGCAACCGCGTCCGGCGGCGCCTCCGTGAGGCGCTCCGAATCCTGCTGGCGGACGGCGTGCGTAAGGAAGCGCGGCACGCCGGCGTGGCGTCGTTCGATCTGGTGATCATCGCTCGTCCCTCGGCGGCCGAAGCGGACTACTGGGAGCTGAAGGGCGCCCTGGAACGGGCGCTACAGAGGGCGCGGTTGACGTGAGCCGCCTCGCCCGCCTCCTCGTGACCGCTCCGATCCGCTTCTACCGGCGCTTCCTGTCGCCGCTCAAGGGCGCCCCGAGCTGCCGCTTCCACCCCACCTGCAGCGCCTACGCCATCGAGGCGATCGAGGTTCACGGCGTGCTGAAGGGGAGCTACCTGGCGGTGCGTCGCGTCTTGAAGTGCCACCCCTTGCATCCGGGAGGGTTCGATCCCGTGCCGCCGCGCATCGAGCGGCGGCCGCACCCTGCCCGGGTCCGCCCGCGATTGTTGCGTGTTCGCCACGGCGCCGCCCCCGAGCGGGTCGCCGCGAAGCGCTCGGACGCTCCATCGGAGGTATCTTGAGGCCCCTTCGTATTCTGGCTCTTGCGCTGTTGCTGCTGGGCGGCGTCGCCCAGGCGCGCGTCGTGTTCGGCACCAACGACTTCAAGGTCTCCGACTTCAAGAACCTGGACAAGGTGACGGCGACCTGCAAGACGTCCTCGCCGTCGTTCCTGTGCAGGCTCCAGGACGCCACCCTCACCCGCATCCCCACCAAGGGCGTCGATCTCTTCTTCGACGGTGCCGGGGAGCTGGTCGCGGCGTATGCCAAGGCGCAGAAGGGGCAGACCTACAACGACTACCCGATCGATCGGCGTCAGAACCTGATCCCCTTCGAATCGACGATCCCCGGGGGTGCGGTCTTCCTGAACGGCTCCTACAGCGTCCCGCAGGACGTCAGCGGGAGTTGGAAGCGCACCAGCAAGATCGAGTTCGTGGGCACGTTCGACTTCCGGGCCGGCGGTTACCAGGTGCAGCGGGTGGTCACCGTGAGCGCCATCCGCGAGCACATCGACGTCAAGCTCACCGTGCAGCCGGTGCAGGGCGCGATCGCGGGAACGAACGGCGGTGCTACCCCGTCGCCCACCGTGGCGCTCGTCACGCCCGGTATCGGCCGGACCGCGAGCCCGGTGGTGAAGATCGGTCACAGCTCCGACTTCACGCTCGGCCCGCCCGCTGACAAGACCTACGCGGACCCCACCTACGCGTCGTTGCAGAACAACAACAACAACACCGGCGACGCCATCGTGTTGCGGCCGCTGGGCGGGGGCCAGAACCTGCAAGCGGAGTACCTGAAGCCCGACCGGGTCGGGCTCGTCGCCCCGCTGGACGCGGGCCACGGCACGTTGCAGGCGGAGTACTACACCGGCAGGAACGAACTGGTGCGCTACTACCAGGAGGGCTACCTGGGGCTGCCGGGCTTGTTCCGCCCCAACATCCTGGGCCGCTTGTCGCTCTACATCGTCGAGCTGCTGGTCTTCATCCACAAGTACGTCGGCAGCTGGGGCTTCTCCATCATCGTCCTGACGCTGATCTTCCGGGCGCTCATCTGGCCGCTCATCGCCACGCAGACCAAGTCGATGTTCGGCATGCAGAAGCTGCAGCCCAAGATCAAGGAGCTGCAGGCCAAGTACAAGGACGACCGCGAGAAGCTCACCCAGGAGACGATGAAGCTCTACCAGGAGGCGGGCGTGAACCCCGCCGGCGGCTGCCTGCCGATCCTGCTGCAGATGCCGCTGTTCATCATCCTGTGGCGCGTGTTCGTCAACTTCGAGTTCAACCAGGGCTTCCTGTGGCTGCCCGACCTCGGCCAGTCCGACCCCTACTACATCCTGCCGGTGCTCTACGTGCTGGTGATGCTCGCCACGTCCTACTTCTCGGCCCGCGGGAACCCCCAGACGTTGCGCCAGTCGATGTTCATCAACCTGATCTTCGTGCTGGTCATCATCAACTTCCCGGCCGGGGTGCTGCTGTACTATGTGGTATCCATGCTGGTGCAGGTTTTCCAGTACTGGCTGCTGAGCCGCGACCAACCCGCGGCCGTGGTACCCGCCAAGCGGGCGAAGTGAGGCGAGGCATTCGATGGACGATCGCGATCTCGACAGGTACCTAGAGGACCTCGGCATCAACATGGACGAGGAGGACGAGCAGGAGGCGCTCCTGCCCGAGGAGGACGAGGGCTTCGAGGCGCCGATGCCGGTACCCGCGGTGGCGCTCGAGGGCAGCCCCCGCGAGCGGTGCGAGGCCTTCCTCGTCGATCTCCTGCTCAACTTCGATCCGAGCTACGCTGTCGAGGTCGACGAGGTGGACGAGGACGAGCTGCGCGTCGAGATCTACGGCGGCGATCCCGGCAAGGTCATCGGCCGGGCGGGCCGTACCCTGGCGGCGCTCGAGTACATCACCAACGCCGTCATCAACCGCGAGGAGGGCTCGCGGGTGCGGGTCTCCATCGACGTCGGCGGCTACAAGCGGCGCCGCGACGAGCGCCTCCGGGGCGAGGCGCGCAAGGCGGCCGCCCGGGTGCGCAAGACCGGCCGTCCCGTCGAGCTCGATGCCATGAGCGCGGCCGAGCGTCGCGTCGTGCACATGGCGCTCGCCGACGACCCCGACATCGTCAGCGAGTCGTCCGGGGAGGGCAAGAACCGCCACGTGGTGGTGAAGCCGGCGTCCTGACGCGACGTATCATGAGACATGCTGCAACGCATCCGCGATGCCTGCGCGCGGGTGGCGGACCGGGCGCGCTACGTGCGCATCGCCGGTGACGTCGAGGACTACCTGGCGACGTTCGACCGCAGCGCCCTGACCCGGCCCGTCTACGATCTGGACCATCACTTCCGAGGCGACGCCGAGGCCACCGTCACCTTCGTCGTGGTGCTGGACGCGATCAACTTCGGGTCGGGCTACTTCTCGGGCCTTCGCAAGGAGGCCGGGGCGTCCGGCTACGCCACGGTAGCGTCCGCGCTGGCGCGCTGGTTCGTCCGAGAGGGCCCGCCGGCGCCCGAGACCCTGGTGCAGCTCGACGCCGAGGACGTGGCCGGTCTGCTCGGGCAGGACCTCGGCGATCCACTGCGGGCCGAGCTCATGCGCCTGTACGCCGAGGCGCTCGCCGGGCTCGGCGCCACCGTGCTCGAGCGCTTCGAGGGGCGCTTCGAGGCGCTGGTCGAGGGGGCGTCGCACAGCGCCGAGCGGCTGGCCGCGCTGCTGGCCGAGATGCCCTTCTTCCGCGATGTGTGGCGCTACGACGGGTTGGAGGTGCCGCTGTACAAGCGCGCCCAGATCACGGCGTCGGACCTGGCGCTGGCCTTCGACGGCGTCGGCTACGGCGCCTTCACCGATCTCGACCGGCTCACGATCTTCGCCGACAACGTGGTCCCGCACGTGCTGCGCTGGGATGGCGTGCTGGAGTACGCGCCGGCGCTGGCGCGCCGCATCGATGCCGGCATCCGGCTGGAGGCGGGCTCGCCCGAGGAGGTCGAGGTGCGGGCGGTGGCGGTGCACGCGGTGGAACGCCTGGTGGCGGCGGCACGGCGACGCGGCTGGGCGGTGTGCG
Source organism: Deinococcales bacterium (assembly GCA_037386005.1). Lineage (GTDB taxonomy): Bacteria > Deinococcota > Deinococci > Deinococcales > Trueperaceae > JASBRS01. The sequence goes on from JARRMM010000006.1 coordinate 12,087, forward strand.
CCCGCGAGTTCGACGTGGCGCTGTGGGAGCGCGGCCAGCGCGCGCCTTACCGTGACCGGCCGGCACACCGGACGTTGACGACCGCCTACTGATCGGCGCCGTTCCGTACGAGGTAGCGCCACCCCCGGGCCGGCAGGGTCACCTCGCCCCGGTAGGCGGTGCGGGTCACCGCGTCGCTCCAGCTGCCGGCGGGCAGCGCCAGGCGGGCGTCCGCCGCACCGGCGTTGAACGCCGCCAGCACGCGACCACGCCCCTGGGCGCCGCGGAAGAAGGCGAGCACCGCCCCCTGCCCGCGGTAGGCCAGCCACAGCGGGCTGTCGAGCGCCGGCAGCGTGGCCTTGAGGTGGGCCAGGAGCGCGTAGTGGGCCTGCATGCCGGCGTCGCACGCATCCCACTGCACCGGGTAACGCTCGAGGTCACCGTCCTTCTGCCCGAGCTGCGCGCACTCATCGCCCTGGAAGGTGACCGGCATGCCCGGCATGGCGAAGAGCAGGGCGGACGCCAGGCGTTGACGCTCCAGCGCGACGGGTGCCGGGGTGGCCCCCCAGTCGCCGCCGCCCAGGTCGGTGAGGAGCCGCGAGGTGTCGTGGGAGTCGATGAGGTTGAACCCCATCGCGGCGACCGAGGTCGGGACCTTCATGGCCAGCCGGGAGAGCTGCGCCAGCGCCCAGCGCCCCCCGAACAGGGGGGAGGCGCCCTTGGCGTACTTGAGCAGCACGTCCCGCCCCAGGGCGTAGTTCATCAGGCTGTCGAACTGGTCGCCCTGCAGCCAGCTGGTGTCGGCGGACCAGATCTCGCCGACCAGGTACGTGCCGGGGCGCACCCCCTCGACGGCGCGGCGCAGGGCCCGCACGAACCCGTGTCCGTCCACCAGGGCGTTGGGCGCGTCCACGCGGAGGCCGTCGAAGCCGACCGTGAGCCAGTAGCGGGCGACCTCCAGCAGGTAGCGTTCCACCCCGGGATCGGCCAGGTTGAGCTGCGGCAGGCTGGCGACCCCGGACCAGCTGGCGTAGGCCGAGGCGTCGCCGGGCTGGAAGGGCCACCTGCGCACGACGTACCAGTTCCAGTAGGGCGAGTCGGGGCCGTAACGCACCACGCTCTGGAAGGCCCAGAACCCGAGGCCCGTGTGGTCGGGTACGAAATCGAACAGCACCCGCATGCCCAGGGCGTGGGCGCGCCGGAGCAGCCGCCGCAGGGTGGCGAGGTCGCCGAGGTGCGGGGCGACCTGCAGGAAGCTGCTGGCGTCGTAGCCGTGGGCCGAGCCAGCGGTCACGATCGGGTTGAGGTACAGGACGGTGACGCCTTCGCGCACCAGGTACGGCAGCTCGTCGAGGATGCCCTGCAGGTCGCCCCCGTAGTAGGCGTGGCAGCACAGGTCGGCGGGCGGCGGCGCCGACCAGCTCGGCAGTACCACCGGCGGCGGGCCGGTGAAGCGCGGGTTGACGGTGGCCTCGTCGGTGGCGAGCGCCAGGGCGTCGTTGGACGGGTCGCCGTTGGCGAAGCGATCGGGGAAGATCTGATAGCCCACGCTCCCGGCGACCCAGGGCACCGCCGCGGGCACGCCCGCCGGCACGGCGTAGGGACCGGCGGCAGCGTGCCCACCGGCGCTCGGCGTCAGCTCGATGCGGTAGCGCAGGAGGCCGGCCGGCGCCTCGGCGATCCACGCCTCCTGACCGCCCGCGGCCCCTTGACGCGCCATGGCGATGGCTTCCCCCACCGCTGCGTCGCCGGCCAGCGGTTGCACCGACGCTGCGTTGAGGGCGCCTTCGGCGACGCGGATACGGACCCACAGGTGGCCGCCTGCGCGCGACAGGTCGACGGGATCGGTGGGGTCGTGGTGGAACCCCAACGAGGCCGGGATGGCGTCTGCCCGAGCCGCCCCCGGAGCGAGCAGGAGCAAGACGGCCAGCACCAGGATGACCGGCGCCAGCAGCGCCGGTGGGCGGATCGAGACGCGGATCGCAACGCGAGGCATCAGGCGACCTCCGGTCGACGATGAGGACGGAAGAGCGCAAGGCCGTGCAGCGCACGTTCGCCTTGGACGGGACGGTCGTCTGCCAGGAGGTCGCGCACCGCTGGGAGCCGGACGGTGGCGGGCTCCGGCGCGGCGAACACCCACACCTCGTCTCCCTGGTAGCAGCGCCGGAAGGCCAGCACCTGCGGCGGGTAGGCGGGGTCGCCAGCCTCGGGTCGGCCCGGCGGCAGCGGCGCCAGGCCGCCGCGGCGCAGGGCCGGCGTGTCGCGCCGGAGGCGGATCATCGAGCGCACGAAGCCGAGCAGCTCGTCGTCCCATGCACTCCGGTCCCACGGGAACGTCGCGCGGCACATGGGGTCGCCGCGGAAGTCCTCGTAGGCGTTGGCCTGGCTCATGCCGATCTCGTCGCCGTAGTAGATGCTGGGACTGCCCGGGAACGCGAGCAGCACGCCGTAGGCCAGCTTGAAGCGCGCGGTGTCGCCGCGCAGGCGCCACAAAGCCCTCGGGACGTCGTGCGACGAGAGCAGCGTCAGCATGGTCTGCCGCACGCTGAGCGGCAGGGCCGCGTAGTGGTCCCACAGCGCCTGCCAGGTCCTCGCGGCCGACGTCGTCACCGGCTCCCCGTGGACGTCGCGGCCGCACAGCCACGTCATCAGCGGGTGGGCGAAGCCGGCGTAGTGCATCGAGCCGTCCAACGTATGGGCGCGGAGCGTGGGGACGGTGTCGTAGGAGAGTTCGCCGAAGACGTAGGCCTCGGAGTTCTCCTCGCGCGCCGTTCGGTGGATGGTGCGCAGTAGGGCGCGGTTGCCGCGGGCCGTGCCCCCCTCCCCGATCTGGTGGGCCACGTCCAGGCGCCAGCCGTCGATGCCACGCCGCAGCCAGTATCGCACCGGCGCGTGGGCTCCCTCGAGGAAACGCTCGCGGGCCAGCGGCGAGCCGTAGTCGATCTTGGGCAGGGTACGCACGTCGAAAAAGGCGGCGTAGCCGCCGCCGGGGCGGAACGTGAACATGTCGCGCTGCGGCGACGCGGGGTCCTCGAGCGCCTTCAGGAAGTCGGGATGACGATGGCCGGCATGGTTGAAGACGCCATCGAGAACGAGGCGCATGCCGCGGCCATGGAGCGCCTCGAGCAGGGCGTCGAAGGCCGCCTCCCCGCCCAGGGCCGGGTCGACGTGGAGGTAGTCGAGCGTGTCGTAGCGGTGGCTCGACTCCGCCCGGAAGATCGGCGTCAGGTAGAGGGCCTCCACGCCGAGGTCCTGCAGGTCGTCGAGCGCCTCGATTACCCCCCAGAGGTCGCCACCGTAGATCTCGCGCTGCCCGCGACGCGGGTCGGGCGGCTCGTTCCAGACCTTGGCGATGATGGGGTGACCGTCGAAGTCCCAGGCGCCGCTGGCGGGCGCGGGCTCGGCGCTGCCGCGCCGGAAGCGATCGGGGAAGATGTGGTAGACGACCGCCCCGACCGCCCACTCCGGCACCGTGGGCTCCGCCAGCAGGTGGAAGAAGCGGTCGAAGCGGGGCAGGACCGGCTCGCTGCCGTGGCTCCCCAGGTAGCCCGAGGGGAGTCGGAAGACGTACCGTAGCGGGGACGCGTGCACGGCCACCCGGGCCTCGAGGCCGCCGTCGACCCTTCGCAGGGGAGTGCGGACGAGTTCGCCGTGGTGCTCCACCAGCAGCCAGCCCTCGGTCGAGGCGGTGCGCACGGCGAGGCGAACGGTCTCCCCCAGCTCGGGTCGCAACGGCTCCACGCAGAACGGCTCCCAGTCGTGGTAGGCGTCGCCGCCCCCGACCGCCGTCGCCGGCGAGTCGTGCCGGGAGGCGGTCACTCCTTGATCGCCCCCGCCGTGTACCCCGACACGAAGTAGCGCTGGAAGCCGTAGAAGACGGCCAGGATGGGGAGCGAGCCGAGCACGCTGGCGGCGGCGAAGACGCCCCAGCGGGTGCTGAAGCTGCCGGTGGTGAAGTTGTACAGCCCGATGCCCACCGTCCACGACTTCACGCCGGTGAGCACCAGGCTGGCCAGCACGAACTCCGAGTACGTGCCCACGAACTGCAGCAGGAAGATGAACACGAACATGGGCGCCGCCAGCGGCAACAGCACGCGCAGGAACGCCTGGAAGCGGGAGGCGCCGTCGATCATGGCGGCCTCCTCCAGGCTGGGGCTGAGCGACTCGACGTAGCCCTTGAACACCCACGTTCCGAAGCTGATCACGCCCCCGGAGTAGGCCAGCAGCAGGCCGGAGAAGGTGTTGATCAGGTCGAGGGTGCTGAGCAGGTAGTAGATGGCGATCAGCGCCAGGAAGCCCGGGAACATCTGGATGAACACGAACACCATGAGCATCCCGTAGCGCCCGGGGAAGGAGAAGCGCGCGAAGGCGTAGCCGGCCGTGGCGGTCAGCACGACCGCCAGCATGCCGGTGGCTCCGGACAGCAGCAGCGTGTTGCGGGCCCACAGCACGAAGTGCGACTCGGTGGTCATGCCGGTGAACTGGGAGGGCGACAGGGTCAACAAGCCCACGAACAGAAGCCCCCCGAAGGCCAGCAGGGTACGGTTCTGCCAGGCGGCCACCCGGTGCGCGCCGGGGTCGACGCGCCGCGCCAGCGCCAGGATCAGCGCGACCACCAGCAACAGCGCCAGGACGGCGATGACGACCCACTGCCAGGCCGGCACCACCACCCCTTCGACGAGCTTGGCGTAGTTCTCGAGGCTGGCATGGGACAGGTCGGGAAGCACCTTCGCCCGGACCAGGACGTTGCTCGACTTGATCTGCCGGAAGCTGAAGAGGTTGTTGCGCGGGTCGAAGGAGGCGCCGACCACCTGCACCACGGGGTAGTACACGATCACGATCAGGATCCACAACCCCAGGTGGGTCACGGCCTGGCGGAACAGTGGCCAGGGGGACCGGTGCCGGTCCTGCACACGGTTGGTGATGGCGGTGGCCGACAGGCTCACGAGCAGCAGGAGCGCCACCACAGCCAGCAGGCCCAGACCGACCCGTGCCCAGCCGTCGGGGATGAAGATGCTGCCGAACGCCTTGCTGTGCGGCACGCTCGCCACCATCGACCGGAAGAGCGTCACGCCGTAGGCGACCAGGGCCAGGCCGACCAGCCAGCCGAGCCCCCTCCGGACCACCTTCATCGCCGCTCCTCCCGGAAGGCGCCGGTGATGTTGAAGTTGATGAGGCTGATGCCCACCGTCACCACGAAGATGATGAGCGCGATGGCCGAGCCGAGGCCGTACGCGGAGCCGCCCTCGGCGCGGAAGGCGGTCTTGTAGGCCCAGGAGATGAGGATGTCGGTCGAGTTCGCGGTCGCCAGGCCGCCCGGGATGGCCGGCCCGCCCTGGGGCAGGATCAGGTAGATGAGGTTGAAGTTGTTGAAGTTGAACGCGAACGACGTCAGCAGCACCGGTGTGAAGGCGGTGCGAACCAGCGGCAGGGTGATGCCGCGGAAGGCCTGCCAGGGGCTGGCGCCGTCGATCTGCGCCGACTCGTAGAGCTCGTTGGGGATGGTCGAGAGCGCCCCCAGCGTGGCCGTCATCATGAAGGGGAAGCCCAGCCACAGGTTGACCAGCACGATGCCGAGCTTGGCCCAATCGGTCTGGGTCAGCCACGGGATCGAGTAGATGCCCAGCAGCCCCAGGAGCCGGTTGACGGCCCCGAACTGCTGGTTGAGCAGCGCGTTCCACATCTGGATGGTGATGATGTTGGGCAGGGCCCAGCTGATGATGAGCGCGGTGCGATAGAAGTTGCGGAAGCGCAGCCGGGAGTCGTTCAGCACCACCCCGAGGATCAGCCCCATCAGCGCCGTGAGGATGACGCTGCCGGCGGCGAACACGACGTTCCAGCGGAACACCGGCCAGAGCGCCGTGCTGGCGTTCGACAGGATGAACGCGAAGTTCTTGACGCCGATGAAGTGATAGTTGTTGACCTTGGCGACGTAGAGCTGACCGTCCTCCGGTGCGGGCACGAAGGCGGGCACGCGCTCGAGCGTGAGGGCGGTCGGGCCCTCGCCGGCGATCGTCGCGCGGGCGCGCTCGTTGCCCCGGTACACCTCCACCTGGGCTCCCACGCAGCTATCGCCGCAGCGCAGCGCCGGCCTCGGGTCGGTGGTGAAGCGCAGCGTGGCGGGTGCGACGAAGGTGACCGCCGTCTCGGTGGCGCGATCGGGGCGCCCGTAGTTCTTGCCGGAGAAGTTGGTGAACGCCAGCCCCATCGTCAGCACGATGGGGTAGACGGTGAAGGCGAGCAGGAAGAGTGTGGCGGGCAGCAGATAGTACCAGTCCGAGAGGAACGGGAAGCGCCGCCGGAACAGGACCAGCATCGGGAGCAGGGCCAGCCCGATGGTGACCAGGAGGAGATAGGTGGGCAGGTCGGGGAGTCGGGTGCGGACCAGCCAGAACAGCAGCACGCCGATCACGACCGCGAGGCCGACGGCAGCCGTCAGCGCCGCCAGCGCGAGCAAGAGCCCGCGGAATCCCGGGGGGTGTCGGGTCATAGGGTTCCTCCAGAAGGACGGACGTCGTACGGGGAGCGCCCCCGGCCGGAGGTCGGGCGGGGGCGCTCTGCGGGCGTACGGAGCCGGTGTCCTACTGGGTGCCGGCGATGCCCTTCTGGATCTGCGAGACCAGGTCGCTCGCGATCTGGGTGGTGTCGGAGTCCTGCTTGGCCTCGGCCAGCTTCAGTGCGTCGGCCATGGGACCCCACACCTTGCCGATGGCCGGCACGTTGGGCATGGGCGTCCCGAGGGCGATGGCCGAGGAGAAGCCTTGCACCACGGGGTCGCCCTTCAGCTGCTCGACGGCGCTCTTCGACACGGGGATGCGTCCGCCGGCCTGGTTGAACGACACCTGCGATTCCGGCGTCACCAGGAACTTGGCGAAGTTGACGGCGGCCACCTTGTCCTGCGAGTAGGCGTTGACCACCACACCCTGCACGCCAACGAACGGTCCCCACTGGCGCGACGCGCCGGGAGGCGTCGGGAAGGGCTCGACGCCGAGGTCGAGGTTGGCCTTCTTGTAGTCGCCCAGCGCCCAGGGGCCGTTGAGGATCATGCCCAGCGCACCGTCCTTGAACGCGCCGTCGGCCACGCCGTAATCGACGCCGTCGGGGACGAGCCCGTAGGTGTAGCGCAGGGCCTTGATGAAGTCGAGGGCCTTGACGCCGGCCTCGCCGCCCAGGCCGAGGTCGGAGGTGTTGGTCGAGCCGTCGGCGTTCTTGCCGAAGACGTAGCCGCCTTCCATCCGGAAGAAGCCGAAGTTGAAGTACGCGTCGTTCTCGGGGTACAGGAACCCGAAGGTGTCCCCGGTGGTGAGCTTCTTGGCGGTCGCGAGGAACGCGTCCCAGGTCTTGGGCGGGTTCGGTACCAGGGCCTTGTTGTAGATGAGCGCGACCGACTCGGCGCTCATCGGCATGCCGAAGAGCTTGCCGCCGTAGGTGAAGGCGTCCACCGCGACGGGCTCGAGCCCGGAGAGGTAGTTCTGGGTGACGTACTTGTCGAGCGGTTCCAGCACCCCTGCGACCGCCATCTCACCCATCTGGTCCTGGGGCAGCGTCACGACGAGGTCGGGCCCCTTGCCCTGCGGCGCGCCCAGGATGAACTTCTGCTTGATGTCGTTGAACGGCACGCTGACGACGTTGACGGTCGTACCGCTGGCCTTCTCGAAGCTCTGCGCGGCCGACTGCAGCCACTGGAGCTCCGGCCCCTGAAAGTGGGTCCACACGGTGACGGTGCCCTGCGCGAAGACGGTTCCGAACAAGGCGACGAAGAAGAGCGTGAACAGCACCTTCCTCATGCGGATACCTCCCCTAAGCGGTCTCGCTCGAGACCTTGTTTTGTTAACGGCATGAGAATACCAAGGTTCGGTACTCCGCGATGCGGGACATCCGTCACGTCGAGGGCACGGCCACGGCTCATGAGAGCGGGTCGCCGAGCGAGCCCGGAGGACAGCGAGGCGCCGTCTCGGCGGCGTACACTACCCGTCGCGATGGCACGGCACCACACCGAGCGCGAGGACGGGCGCGAGGACCGCGAGCGTCGGGCGGAGGACGCGACCTTGAGCGTCGCCGAGGCGCGCCGGATCGCCGTCAGACGGTTGCGGACGGCCGGCGTGGACAGCCCGGAGCCCGAGGCGCTGGCGCTGCTCGAGGCCGTGACCGGGCTGGAGCGCGCCGCCCTGCTGCTCACGCCGGAGCGGCCGTTGGCCCGGGAGGAGCGGCTGCGGCTGCTGGAGGCGCTCCAGCGGCGGGCGGCCCGCGAGCCGCTGCAGCACATCCTCGGTACGGCGCCCTTCTACGGGCTCGAGCTCGGGGTGGATGCCAGCGTGCTGGTACCTCGCCCCGAGACCGAGCGCCTGGTGGAGATCGTGCTGGAGGCGCTGCGCAAGGTCGAGCGTCCGCGCGTGCTCGACGTCGGGACCGGCAGCGGCGCCATCGCCCTGGCGATCCGGGCCGAGCGTCCGGACGCCCAGGTCATGGCCACCGACGTCGCGCCCGAGGCGTTGGCGGTGGCGCACCGGAACGCAGCGCAGCTGTCGTTGGAGGTACGGACGGTGCGCTCCGACCTGCTGGCGGAGGCGCAGGTAGCGGCCTTCGCCGCCGGCTGCGACGCGCTGGTGGCCAACCTGCCCTACCTGCCCGAGGGCGATGCCGACCGTCTGCAGCCGGAGGCCGGGCGCGACCCGGCGCTCGCGCTCTACGCCGGCGTCGACGGTCTCCGCCTCGTGCGACGCCTCATCTGCCAGGCCGGGCGGTTGCTGCCCGGCGGCGTGCTGCTGGCCCTGGAGCTCGACCCCCGCAACGTGGAGGTCGCCCAACGCGAGCTGGCGGCCTGGCGAAGGTCCTGGGTGGCGCAGGATCTGACGGGTCGGAAGCGGTTCCTGCTGGCGCGCCGCTGAGGTGTGCGGCGTCGCTGGGAGGCGGGCGTCAGCCTGCGCGCGTCAGCGCGCGTCGCCACGGGCCTCGTCGTCGCGCCGTTCGGGGCGCCGCTCCGGACGCAGTTCCGGGCGCAGCGGTGGCAGGTCGGGGAAGTCGGGTCCCGCGGTAGGCGAGGCATCGGTGCGCGGATGCCTCGGCGAGCGCGCACCGGTCGAGGCCGCCTTCGCCGCCGGAGTGCCGGAGTGGAGCACGCTCGCCAGGAGCAACAGCGCCGCCCCGATGACGATGCTGGCGTCGGCGAGGTTGAACACTGCGAAGTCGAAGCCGCGCACGTGGAAGTGGATGAAGTCCACCACGTAGTGGAGCCGGAAGCGGTCGATCATGTTGCCCACCGCGCCGGCGAGCACCAGCGCCAGCGCCACCCGCGTCAGCGCCGCCAGGCGGCCGCCGTTGCGGGCCAGGTAGAGGGCGATCACCAGCGCCACCACGGCGGACAGGATGCCGAGCAGGATGGTGCCGTCGACGTCGACGGGGCCGACCTTCAGGTGGAGGTTGCGCAGCATCCCGAACGCTGCCCCGTTGTTGCGGATGTGGACGATGTAGAAGCCGAGGCCGAGCGGCACCTCGCGGCTTCCTTCGGGCAGTGCGGCCACGACCCACGCCTTGCTGATCTGGTCCGCGGCGACGAGCAGGGCCGCCAGGAGCAACGCCATCCCGGCCAGTATACGCGGGGGTCCGCGCCGTCGCCGATAGGTGCGGTACCGCTGCCGCTCGCGGGCCGCGTGCGGTGTTCCCGGGCCGTCGGATAGCTCGCAAGGGACCCCGAGGCGCCTTCGTTATAGTGAGACGCATACGTGAAAGCGTGTGCCGGCCCGGGCCCCGCTGCGCCGCTGGGCCGTGGAGAGGCGGCAGATCATGCCAGCAACCCTGGAACAGGTACGAAAACGGATCCAGCGCTCCGGCGGCGAGGAGGGAGCGCTGCTGACGCGCTTCGCCGAGATCCTCTACGACAAGGCGGACGATGCCTTCCTGGAGGAGTTCGATTCCGACAGCCTGTTCGCCATGGCGGCGGACGGGCTGCGCTTCCTCGAGGGCGGCCTGAAGGACGGGCCACGGGTGCAGGTGTTCAACCCTCGCTTCGAGGCCGACGGTTGGGAGGCGCCCTACACGGTGATCCGGCTGCTTCTCCACGACCGGCCCTTCATCGTGGACTCGGTGCGCGCGGAGCTGGCGCGGCACGGCGTGGAGCTCTTCCACCTGCTGCACCCCATCGTCAGCCCGGTGCGTGAGGCCTCGGGCGAGGTCGTCGACCTCGACGTCAAGGCGGCACGCGAGGAGCGCGAGGCCTTCGAGATGTACTTCCTCGAGCGCGTCGAGGACGCGGATCGGCGGAGCGAGCTGGAGGCCGCCGTCACACGCGTCCTGCAGGACGTGCTGATGGCCACCGGCGACTATCAGGCGTTGCGCGAGCGCGCCCAGGCCATGCGCGACTACCTGGCCGGGCTGCGCAAGAAGACGGCGCAGGGCTACCACCGCGAGCGCGGTGAGGAGCTCGAGGAGTACGGCGCCTTCATGGACTGGCTCGACGACGAGAACTTCGTGTACCTCGGCTACCGCGAGTACGACATCAAGTCCGTGGGAGGGGTGCGCTCGCTGCAGGTCACGCCGGACAGCGGGCTCGGCATCCTGCGCAAGGTCGAGGAGAGCGCCTACCGCGAGCCCGTGCCGATCGCCGACCTGCCCGAGGGGCTGCGCGAGCGCGTCACGGGCGGGCGCGTGTTCGTGGTCACCAAGACCAACGCCGAGGCGACCGTGCACCGGCCGGCGCGCATGGACTACATCGGGATCAAGAAGCTCTCGGACAGCTGGCAGGTGCAGGGCGAGCACCGCTTCCTGGGGCTGTTCACCTCCAAGGCGCACTCCACGCCGGTCGAGGACATCCCCATCCTCCGGCGCAAGCTGCGGCAGGTGCTCGAGCTCGACGACGCCCTGCCCGGCTCGCACGACTACAAGGGCATCGTGGCGGTGTTCAACACCATGCCGCGTGAGGAGCTGTTCTGGTCGGATGCCGAGCAGCTCCACCGCGACATCCGCACCATCCTCGGGCTCGAGCAGGAGCGCGGCGTGCGCCTCACCCTCCGCCCCGACCCGCTCGGCCGCGGCATCGGCGCGATGGTGATCATGCCGCGCGAGAGCTTCAACGCCGAGGTGCGGCGCACCGTGCAGCGGTTCCTGGCGCGCAAGCTCGAGGCCGAGCACGTCGACTACAACCTGGCGATGGGCGAGGACCAGGCGCAGGTACGCTTCCACTTCTTCTTCACGACCGCCCTGCGGGCCAGCGAGATCGACGTCAAGGGGCTGGAGCGCGAGGTGGCCGAGCTCGCCCGCAGTTGGCGCGACGAGCTCCGCGAGCGCCTGGTCGCCGCGCACGGCGCCCGCGAGGGGCGCAAGCTCGCCGAGCGCTACGCCGGCGCCTTCGACCCGCGCTACACGGCCGACACCGGCGCCGCCCTGGCCGTGCGCGACATCGCCAACCTGGAGCGGCTGGGCGACGGGGCGGTGCTGGCCGACGTGCTCAACCCGCTCGACGAGCGGGGTGAGGACGCCGCCACCCTGGTCCGGATCTACCACCAGGGGCACGGCATGGCCCTCTCCGACGTGCTGCCCGTGCTCGAGAACGTCGGCTTCCGGGTGATCGAGCAGGTGCCCTACATGCTGACGCTGGAGGGGGGCAAGCGCGGCATCGAGGTCTTCCGTGTGCGCGACGCCGAGGGGCGCCCGCTGGACGTGCGGCGTCACCGCGAGAGGCTGGTCGACGCGCTCGAGGGGTTGCTGCTCGGCCGTGCCGAGAACGACCGCCTCAACCGCCTGGTGCTGCAGGCCGGGCTCACGGTGCGCCAGGTCGCGCTGCTGCGGACCTACCAGATGGACTACGCGCAGCTCAACGCCGTCACCAGCCGTCGCTTCATCAACGACACGCTGCTGGCGCATCCGGCGGTCGCCGCGGACCTGGTGGCGTACTTCGAGGCCCGCTTCGATCCCGAGCGCGGCGACGGGCGCGAGGAACGCATGGAGGAGGCGAGGCAGGCGGTGCTCGCCGGTCTGGCGGGGGTCCGCTCGCTGCCCGAGGATCGCACCCTCCGCGGCCTGCTGGACCTGATGCAGGCCACCGTCCGGACCAACTACTTCCTCGGCAAGGACTACCTCTCGTTCAAGCTGGCGTCGCAGCAGGTGGCGAGCATGCCCGACCCACGTCCGCTCTTCGAGATCGCGGTGGCGGGCCTGGGCGTGGAGGGCGTGCATCTTCGCGGCGGCAAGGTGGCGCGCGGCGGCATCCGCTGGAGCGACCGCCCCGACGACTTCCGCACCGAGATCCTGGGGCTCATGAAGACCCAGATGTCCAAGAACGCCGTCATCGTGCCGGTGGGCTCCAAGGGAGGCTTCGTGCTCAAGCGCGCGCCCGCGGGGCGCGATGCGGTGCGCGCCTACGTGCGCGAGCAGTACCAGGTGTTCATCCGCGGCCTCCTGGACCTCACCGACAACCGGGTGGGCGACCGCGTGGTGCATCCCCAGGGGCTCGTCATCTACGACGAGGAGGATCCCTACCTGGTCGTGGCTGCCGACAAGGGCACGGCGACCTTCTCCGACCTCGCCAACGAGACCGCCGCCGAGTACGACTACTGGCTCGGGGACGCCTTCGCCTCCGGCGGCTCCCACGGCTACGACCACAAGGTCATGGGGATCACCGCACGTGGTGCCTGGGAGTGCGTGGCGCGGCACTTCGACGAGCTCGGGGTCGACGTCTTCCAGGACACCTTCAGCGTCGTGGGCATCGGCGACATGTCGGGCGACGTGTTCGGCAACGGCATGCTCTACACCGACCGGATCCTGCTCAAGGCGGCCTTCAACCACCTGCACATCTTCCTCGATCCGGATCCCGATCCTGCCGCCAGTTTCGCCGAGCGCAAGCGGCTGTTCGAGCTGCCGCGCTCGTCCTGGGACGACTACGACCCGAAGGTGCTCAGCGCCGGTGGCGGGGTGTTCGAGCGGGGCGCCAAGAGCATCCCGCTGAGCCCCGAGGTGCGTGCCATGCTCGGCGTCGACGAGGAGGCGCTCAGCGGGCAGGACCTGGTCCGGGCCATCCTCACGATGCGCGCCGACCTGCTGTGGAACGGCGGCATCGGCACCTACGTGCGCGCCAGCACCGAGCGTGACGCGGACGTCGGTGACGCGACCAACGACGCGGTGCGGATCACGGCGCCCGAGCTGCGCTGCAGGGTGGTCGGGGAGGGCGGCAACCTGGGCCTGACCCAGCTCGCCCGCATCGAGTTCGCCCGCGCCGGCGGTCGCATCAACACCGATGCCATCGACAACTCGGCCGGCGTGGACACCTCCGACCACGAGGTGAACATCAAGATCCTGCTTCAGCCCCTGGTCGCCTCGGGCGAGCTGAGCTTCAAGCAGCGCAACCGCCTGCTCAAGGAGATGGAGGACGAGGTCGCGAGGCTGGTGCTGCGCGACAACGACCAGCAGTCGCTGGCGCTCAGCCTGGCCGAGCGGCGCAGCGTGGAGGACCTGGCCCTGTTCGACTCGTTGCTCGAGGAGCTCGCCCTGCGTGGCGGGCTCAACCCCCGCGTCGAGTTCCTCCCGACGCGGCGCCAGCTCCAGGAGCGGCAGCGGGTCGGCGAAGGCCTCACCCGCCCCGAGCTCGCCGTCACCATGGCCTACGTGAAGATGGAGCTGTACCGCCAGCTGCTGGAGACCGGCCTGCCCGACGAGCCCCACTTCGAGCACTACCTGCACGAGTACTTCCCGGGCGCGCTGCGCGAGCGCTACGCGGACGTGTTGCGCAAGCACACGCTCCGCCGCGAGATCACCGCGACGCAGTTCACCAACACCGTGGTCGACCTTCTGGGCGCCAGCTTCGTGCACCGCGCCGCGCGCGACAGCGGCGCGGCCGACGTCGACGTGGTGAAGGCCGCCCTGATGGCGCTCGAGGTGCTCGACGCCCGCGGCGTGGCGGAGCGGCTGGAGCGCCACGAGCCGACCCTGCCGGCCGAGGCGCACTACGAGGCGCTGCACCAGCTCGTCCGGGCGGTCGAGGGGGTGGTGAGCTGGATGCTCTTCAACGACCTCACCCGGCGCGACGTGGCCGACTTCGTCGAGACCTACCGGGCCCCCCTGCAGACACTGCGGAGCGGGATCGAGGGGATGCTGCCCGCGCCCGAGCGCCGGCGCTTCAAGCGGCGCGCCAAGCAGCTCGCCAAGCTGGGCTTCGGCGCCGATCTGGCCGCGGAGATCGCCAGCCTCGACTACCTGCCGACCAGCGTGGGCGTCATCGAGGTCGGTCGGCAGACCGGCGTCGACCTGGTGGAGGCCGCCACGCGCTTCTACGCCCTGGGTGAGCGGCTGGCCCTGGGGTGGCTGCGGGACGGTCTGGCGCACCTCCCGACCCAGGGGAGCTGGGAGAAGATCGCTGCCGTCGGGCTGGTCATGGACCTACGCGAGGCGCAGCGCAAGCTCGCCACCACCTTCATCGAGGCCCGCAAGGACGAGCCTTCGCTGTCGGCGGAGGGCTTCCTGGGCCGCCACCCCCACCTCCTGGAGCGCTTCGACCAGGCCGTGGAGGAGCTGAAGATGCCCGACGCCCTCACGCTCGCGGGGGGCGCGGTGCTGGTGAGGCTGCTGGCGCAGGCGCAGCGCAGCGGGGCGGCAGCCGGGGGGCCGGCCGGGAGGTCGGCCGGGCCTTCGCCCGACGCCGAGGCCCGCTGAGCGCAATATGCGGTTGATGCAACGGCCCCGCGTGGCGCGGCAGCGCCACGCGGGGCCACGTCGTCAGGTGGCGCGGACGAAGGCCCTCAGCAGAGCGTCCAGCCGCGCCAGGCCGTCGTCGGTGGCGCGCACGCGTGGGCCCTCCCGCGTCAGCAGGCCGTGCCCTAGGGCGTCGGCCAGCCAGCGTGGGGCGGCGTCCTCGAGGGCCAGGCCGGTGTCGCGGCGCAGCGTCGCGACGTCGACCCCCTCGCGGGTGCGCAGCCCCGTGAGCAGCCGCTCCAGGAGCACGCCCCTGGCGTCCAGGGCGTCGCGCTCGGGGGCGGCGCCTTCCAGCCATGCGCGGATGGGTGGGTTGCGCAGCCGCGTGCCGAACGGCCCGCCTTCGGGCAGGTAGGAGGAGGCCGAGGGCCCCAGGCCCAGATAGGGCGCGCCCCGCCAGGTGCCCTGGTTGTGGCGCGATTCCTCGCCCGGGACGGCGTAGTTGGAGACCTCGTAGCGCTCCAGCCCGTACTCGGCCAGGAGGGGAGCGGTGGCCTCGTAGGCGTCGGCCTCGCGGTCCGGGTCCACCTGCACGCCGCGCAGCGCGAAGGGGGTGCCGGGTTCGACGGTGAGCGAGTAGACGCTCATGTGGCGCACGCCGCTGGCCGCCACCGTGCGCAGGTCGCGCTCGGCGTCCTGCCCTGGCACGGCGGTGATGACGTCGGCGTTGACGCGCAGGCCGGAATCGAGCGCCCAACGGAGGGCCTGCATGCCCTGTCGGCCGTCGTGGACCCGGCCCAGGAAGCGCAGCACGGCGTCCTGGGTGGACTGCAGGCCGATCGACAGGCGGTCGAAGCCGAGCCCCGCGAAGCGCCGCAGCCGCTCGGGCGTGAAGGTGAGCGGATCGGCCTCGAGCGTCGTCTCGAGCCTGCCGGGGAAGCCGAAGGTCCGCGCCAGCACGCCCACCAGGCGCTCGAGCTCGTCGTCGCGCAGGTGCGAGGGGGTGCCGCCCCCGAAGTAGATCGTGTCGAGGGGACCGGGGTAGCGCTCGGCCCGGGCCTCGGCCTCTCGCTCGAGCCGGTCCAGGTAGCGTGCCACCAGCCCCTCGTTGCGCAGCATCTTGTGGAAGTCGCAGTAGGGGCAGACGCTGGGGCAGAACGGCACGTGCAGGTAGAGCGCGCGGACCACGCAGCAAGGGTAGTCGACGCCGCCGCTCCCGCGGCCGGGTAGCGCGACACGCCCGGCTCCCGCCACGAGAACGCGAGGGGCGCCGGCGGGCACCCCTCGCGTCGTGACGACCGTGTCGCTCAGTTCTTCGGCAGCGCCTTGAGCTGGTCGGCCAGGATCTCGTTGGCCGTGGCGTTGGCCGTCTTCAAGGTGTCCTCGACCGGCGCGCCGTCCATGATGGCGGCCATGTCGCTGGCGATCTCGTCGCGCACGAAGTCGTAGCCGGGGACGGGCGGCTCGGCGATGCCGTAGGGCAGCAGATCGAAGGCCGTCTTGTAGGCGGGGTGGGCGTCGAAGTAGTCGCTCAGCTCGGCCGCGACGCTCTGGCGCACCGGGAAGTACTCACTCGCCTTGGCCCACTGCGCCTGGACGGTGGGGCTGGTGTAGTACTTGATGAAGATCCAGGACGCCAGGTTCGCTTCCGCGGAGTGCCCGGTGGGGATGCTCACGCTGGCCCCGTAGATGTTCATGACCGGCTCGGGCGTGGTGTGCGGGATGGCGGCAACGCTCCAGTCGAACTTCGCGCCCTCGTCCACGGCGCTCTTGTAGAACGGCAGCCCGGAGGACGAGCCGACGGTGAAGAGCGTGCGGCCGGCGCCGAAGTCGGTCTGGTCGCCGTAGTTCTCGGTGACGATGCTGGCGCACCCCTGGTCGAACAGGCCCTGCAGGAAGGTCATCGCCTGCACCGCGGCGGGGGTGTCGTAGGTGAAGCGGTTGGCGCTGTCGTCGAAGATGTTGCCGCCGAAGGCGAAGGTCCAGCTCGCGAAGCGGCTGGCGTCGATCGACAGCTCGTAGCCGATCGAGCCGCTGGTGGTGGCCTTGCTGTAGCGGCTCTGGGTCGCCGCGCAGGCCGCCTGCTGGAACTGCTCGGGATTGGCGGGCGGCCCGTCGAAATCGATCTTGCCCGCGGCGCGCAGCTCCTTGAGCCAGTCGATGTTGTAGTACATCACCTCCATCGAGCGGTTGGGGGGGAAGCCGTAGCGTGCGCCGCCGAAGCTCGGGAAGACGTCGGCCTGGAAGAAGCCGGGGAAGAAGTCGGCCTTGTCGGCCGCGGACAGGCCCCACTTCGCCGAGTCGACGAGCGGCCTGAGATCCACCACCCCGTTGCCGAGGGCGTACGTCGCCGACTGGTTCTGGTAGGCGACCACGATGTTGGGCGCGTCGGCGGTATCGAGCACGGGGAGCATCTTGCGGAAGATGTCGTTGTAGCCCCCCTGGTACTCCGCCTTCACCGTGATGTTGTAGGGGTTGGAGGCGTTGAAGGCGTCGACGATGTCCTTGAGCGCCGTCTCGCGATCGAGCGTGTGCTGGTGCCAGAAGGTGATCGTCTGGCCGGTCGGGTCGACGTTCTCGTAGTCGGTCTGGGCGAGCGCCACGGCCGACGCGAGTAGCAGCGTCAAGACCCCCACTAGGACGAGCGTACCTCTCTTCATCACGTGCTCCTTTCCCTCCTGAGGTGCTTGCCTGTTCATCCCTTCAGACCCGAGGTGGCGATGCCCTCGGTGAACTGCCGTTGCGTGAAGAAGTAGACGACCATGACGGGCAAGATGGTGATCACCGCGCCCGCCATGAGGTAGTGCGTCTGGGGCCCCGCCTCGGTGATGAAGGTGTAGAGCCCGACCCCCAACGGGCGCCAGGTCGGCGTGGTGGTGACCAGCAGCGGCCACAGGAACTCGTTCCAGGTGCGCACGAAGGTCAGCAGGGCGGCGGTCATCATGACCGGACGGCTCATCGGCACCACCACCGCCGTGAGGAAGCGCAGGTGCCCGGCGCCGTCGATGCGGGCGGCGTCCCACAACTCGTCCGGGATGCCCTGGAAGAACTGCCGGAACAGGAAGATGATGAACGCGGTCGACAGGAACGGCACGGTGAGCGCCGGCAGCTTGTTGATCCAGGACCCCCACGGGATGACGTCCCCTCGGATCAGCAGGAAGTTCGGGATGAAGGTCACCGTGCTGGGGATCATCAGCGTCGCCAGCAGCACCATGAAGATGATCTCGCGGCCGGGGAAACGGATCTTGGCGAAGGCGTAGCCCGCCAGGGTGCACGTGACCAGCACCCCCAGGATGACCACCGCACTGATGACCACGCTGTTGCGGAAGTAGAGCGCGAAGTCGGCCTCGGTCCACGCCCGCTGGTAGTTGATCCACTGCGGATGGGCCGGGAGCAGCCGGCGGTTGATGGTCTCGCCCAGCGTCATGAGCGAGGTCGAGGCCATGTAGAAGAAGGGCGTGAAGGAGATGAGCGCCCCCACCAGCAGCAGGAAGTAGATGGGCAGCTGGGAGAGCCGGAACTCGAACGGCTCGCGTCCCGCGCGCTCGACCCGGGCCGCGGCGCCGCTGCGCACGCGCGCCGCGCGCGCCCCGTCGGTGGGGAGACTAGCCACGGAACACGCTCCGGCCGAAGAAGCGGCTCTGGTACAGCGTCAGGATCAGGATGATGGCGAACAGCACCACCGACTGGGCGGCGGCGAGGCTCCAGTTGTTGCGCTTGTAGAACGTGTCGAAGATGACGATGCTGGCGGTGTCCACCGCGTCCCGCACCGCCGGCTGGCGCATCACGTAGATGTGGGTGAAGGCCTGGAAGGTGCCGATGAAACCGAGCACCGTCAGGTAGAACGTCACCGGCGAGAGCAGTGGCACGGTGATGTGGCGGAAGCTCTGCACCCTGTTGGCGCCGTCGATGGCGGCGGCCTCGTACAGGTCCTGGGGGATGTTGCCCAGGCCGGCCAGGAAGATCACCGCGTTGTAGCCGGTGAAGGTCCAGATCCCGAACAGGATGATGGTGACGAGCGCCAGGCTGGGGCCGGCCCAGAAGCCGGTGACGTGCGCGACCCCCAGATGCTGGAGGAGCCCACCGAAGAGCACCTCGGTGATCGGCCGGGTCTCGAACAACCAGCGCTGCGGCGCGATGTGGAACCACGAGAGCACCGTGTTGGCGAGGAACTCCGGGCGCGGGCTGAAGATGGCGCGGAACACCGCGGCGCCGGCGACCGCCGGCGCGACGTAGGGCAGGAAGTAGAGCATGCGGAAGACCTCGCGACCCCGGATGCGCTGGAACAGCAGGCTGGCCAGCACCAGCGCCAGGGCGATCTGGATCGGCACGGAGCCGAACCCGTAGTAGACGGTTCGCACCAGCCCCTGGAGGAACGCGCGGTCGCCGCTTCGCGCCATCAGCTGCCAGCCGAGGGCCACGCTCACGCCGGAGGCGAGCAGCAGGGTCGCGCCCGCCGCCTGCACGTAGCGCCTGCCCTCGCTCCGGCCGGCGGCGAAGGCGTCCGTCCAGACCCAGTGCGCGACCAGTACCAGCAGTAGGCCGCCGAAGAAGGCGATGGCGCCGCCGGCGTGCCCCAGCGTGCGGGCGTAGTTCTCGAGACCGAGGTAAGCGCCCTGCCGCACCCGCCAGCTGTACAGGCTCATGTACACGGCGTAGGCGATCGGGAAGAGGCCGAAGATGGCGATGACGACCACCGCCGGCAGGATGAACAGGTACCCGGTGAGCCACTCGCGCCCCACGCGCCGGGGCGGCCGGCGGCGGGGTCGACGGCGGATCGTCACCTCAGCCCCTCCGGCCAGGCGTTCGGAGCCGACACGAGCGCCGCTCCGGCCCCAGGGCCTCGGAGCACAGGGTGTCGGAGCACAGGGTGTCGAAGGCTCCCGTTCGCTCCACCGCCACGCAACCCTACCGGCCGCGCGTCAGGGCATTGTCGTGTCGCCAGGCCCGTCAGGGCCGAACGCCAGCGACGACGCGCGCGCACGAATCACCGTCAGTATAGGGAGGGCGCGCGGGGGCAGGAATGGGCACCTGTCCCGGTCGGGGACACCGACGGGGAAGGGTAGAGTGCGGCGTGTCGAGGCAGTACGAGGTGGAGGTACTGGAGGGCCTCGTCCCCCTCGCCCGCGAGGAGGTCGAAGGCGCCGGGATGAAGGTGCTCGGCGAGCATGCCGACGGGCTGACGGTGCGGGCGCGCCGCACCGAGGCGCTGAAGGGCCTGCGGCTCGCCACCGCCGTCTACCGACGCCTGGCCTTCGACGTGCCCCGCCCCAAGGCGCTCCTGGGCGACCAGCACTTCCGGCGACTGACGTCGACGGTGCGCGAGGTCGCCGCCGGCGGGACGTTCCGCGGCTTCCGCTTCGCGGCCGCGGGCGCCGACTCCCCCGTGTTCCGGAGGCTGGCGCGCGCCCTCCAGGAGGCGACGGGGATGCCGTTCGACGCCGAGGCGGGGGAGCTGCTGCTGCGGGTGAGGCCCGTGCCGCTCGGCCGTGGCTGGGAGGTCCTGGTGCGCCTGACGCCGCGCCCCTTGTCGGCGCGGTCCTGGCGGGTCTGCAACCTGGCTGGCGGCCTCAACGCCACGCTGGCGGCGGCGATGGTGCGCCTGGCCGGCGTGCGCCAGAGCGACCGTTACCTGAACCTGATGTGTGGGTCCGGCACGCTGCTGGCGGAACGGTACCTGGCCGGACCCACGGCCGAGCTGGTGGGCGTGGATCTCGATGAGGGTGCGCTGGCGTGCGCGCGGGCCAACCTCGACGCCGCCGGCGCTGCCGATGCCTGCCGCCTGCTGCACGCCGACGTCCGCTCCGCCCCACTCGACGAGGGTGCCTACGACGTGATCGTGGCCGACCTCCCCTGGGGCGATGCCGTGGGGAGTCACGACGAGAACCGCGCGCTCCACCCTGCGCTGCTCGCGGCCGCCGACCGGCTGGCGACGGCGGATGCGCGGGTGGTGCTGCTCACCCACGAGCTGCGGCTGTTCGGTCGCGTGCTCGCGGAGCAGGACCGCTGGCGGCTCGAGTTCGAGCGCCGGGTCGAGCACGGCGGGCACTTCCCCCACCTGTACCTGCTGCGCCGAGCCTGAGGTCCCGCCGGAGAGCGGCGCGAGGCGCGGGAGGCCCGGCCCACACGCCGCTGAGGGGCGGACGGGCCGCGTGATAGACTCGCCGCGTGAACAGCGGCCGCAGCGCACGCCGACCCCAGCCGCGCCCCCGGACGGGCCGGCCGTGAGTCGGGGGCCTCGCATCCGCCCCGGCTGGTATCTGCTCCTGGCGCTGGTGTTGTACGCCGTGATCGTGACGGCACTGTGGCGGGGCAGTCAGGGGGACGTGCACCGCCTCCAAGCGCAGCAGGCGGCGAACGCCTCCGGCGGGACGCCGAGCGCGCAGGCCACGGCCACGCAGGCGGCCCCCGTGCTCGCCCCCTCCGGAACGTCGAAGGCCGCCAGCGGCGCCACCGCGCCGGCGGGCCTGTGGTTCCCGCTGCCCGGCGCCAGCGTCCCCAAGGACGCCAACGACCTGCCCGGCGCCGCCCGCCCCTACCGCCACGGCGTGAGCCAGGGCTTCGACTTCGTCGACGGCGATGCCGGCATCCCCGTGACCTACGGACAGCCCGTGATCGCTTCGGCCGCGGGCGAGATCGTGCGGGCCGACACGAACTACGTCGAGATGAGCAAGGACCAGTGGGACCAGCTCCTGTCGCAGGTCGGCGCCGGCGGGGCGGACGCCAGCCAGCTCGACCAGCTGCGTGGCCGGCAGGTGTGGGAGCGCCTGCCCGACGGCCGCGTGCTGCGTTACGGGTTCCTGTCCGGGGTCCGCGACGGCATCCAGAAGGGGATCCAGGTCTACCGCGGCGAGGTCATCGGCTACGTCGGGAACTCGGGCACCGGCGACGGCGTGGCGCAGACCACCCTGCACCCGCGGCTGCACTTCGAGATCTGGCAGGGTGACCATTTCTTCGGGGAGGGCCTCAAGCCCGACGAGGTACGCATGAAGGCCGCTTCGCTGTTCGTGGGGCCCTGACGTGGCCGGCGAGGCGGGCGCCCCTCCGCCCGAGGACCGCAGCATCACCGCCATCGAGGTGGTGTGGCGCAACGTCTGGGTGCGGGCGTGCAGCTACGTCGCCCTGGTCGCCTTCATCGTCTACGCGCTGTGGCGCCTCCGCGGAGGCTACGCCTTCGCGCTCCAGGTCGGCGTCATCGGCTTCGTCATCGCCTACATCCTGAACCCGGTGGTGGTCGCCCTCGAGCGCCTGCGCATCCGCCGGCCGGTGGCCGTCGTCATCGTCTACTTCCTGCTGCTCAACCTGCTGGTGCTCGGCTCGGTGCTGGTCAGTCAGGTGGTCACCGAGATGGGGCGGTTCGTGAACCTGGTGCCGCAGGCCATCGACAACCTGACCTCGATCTCGAGCCACGTGCAGGCCTGGTTCTCGGGCGTGATCACCAACCTGCCGGACTTCCTGTCGAGCCGGCTCGGGCTGCCGTCCAACCAGACCCAGCTCAGCGAGCAGATCCGTCAGGAGCTGGTGAAGTTCACCACCCAGCTCGCGCAGAGCCTCAATCGCCTGCTGCAGCACATCATCACCGGCGGGCCCAGCCTGCTGCTCAGCGGTGCCACGGCGGTCATCTCGACCACCTTCCAGGTCGTGCTCATCTTCATCGCCAGCGCCTACTTCCTCTACGACTACCCGCGCTTCACGGCCAACTTCCGGCGCTTCGTGCCCGTGCGCTGGCGCCCGCTGTACGAGGACCTGACCGACAAGGCGGACCGCGCGGTGGGCGGTTACCTGCGCGGGCAGCTCCTCATCACGCTGACGCTCGGCATCCTCATCTGGGTGGGGCTGACCATCATCGGCGTGCCGCTCGCCACCGCCATCAGCTTCCTGGCCGCGATCTTCAACCTGGTGCCCTACCTGGGCCCCATCATCGGGGTGCTGCCGGCGGTGCTGCTGGGCCTGACCGTGAGCCCGCTGACCAGCATCCTCGCCATCGGCGTCTTCCTGCTGGCCAACCAGCTCGAGGGGCACGTGCTCTCCCCGTTGATCCTGTCCCGCTCCACCAACTTGCACCCGGTCACCGTGCTGCTGGCCATCATGGCGGGGCTGGGGTTGTTCGGGCTGGTGGGTGCGTTGCTCGCGGTGCCGCTGGTCGCCTTGATCAAGGTGGTGCTGGAGGAGTACCTGCTGACGCGCCCCGCCTACGCCACCGTGCCGCCACCGCTCGGCGAGTCGGGCGGCGACGAGGCGCCCGCGGACGACGCCTAGGTCCCGGCGCCGCGCCGGGGCGCGCCCAGCGGGCGCAGCTGCTGCTTGCCGTGGTACATGAGGTCGTCGGCGCGGCGCATGAGCGCATCGCGGTCCTCGCCGTCGTCCGGGTAGCGGGCGATGCCGACGCTGGCCCCCAGCACGATGCCGTCCACCTCGACCGTGGCGACCGCTCGCGCGTAGCGCTCGGCGGCGGCCCGCGCCTCGTCGGGGGACGCCTCGGGGAGGAGTAGCACGAACTCGTCCCCGCCCCACCGGAAGGCGGCATCGGAGCCCCTCCCGGCGGCCGCGAGCACCTTCGCCACCCGCACCAGTGCCTCGTCCCCGCGATGGTGGCCGAAGCGGTCGTTGACCTGCTTGAAGTGGTCAAGGTCGAGCATGACGATGCTGAGGGGGTGATCGTAGCGTCGTGCACGCGCCAGCTCCTGTTCCAGCTGCCGGTGGAACCCCTCGCGATGGCCGAGACCGGTGTGGGGATCGGTCACCACCGCGCGGCGCAGCCGCTCGAGCGCCCCCGCCT
>JARRMM010000007.1:0-28416 GCA_037386005.1 Deinococcales bacterium
GTGGGCCGCGGAGAACTTCTGCCCCACCTCCCAACTCGTATACCCACCCCGCACACCCCGCCAGTTGTTGTACGACGCCTCGCTATCCACCACCTGAACACCCGCCACCTTGTACGCCTGCAACCCGCTCGAGCCATTGTGATTGAACGTCGAATCCCGCACCGTCAACCCACGACCCATCAAGTCCAGGCCGTTCTGACCATTCCACTCCACCGCCACACCATCCAACAACACATCCGAATCCTCCGCGATGCTCACCGCCGCCTCCCGGAACACCGAAGCAGCATGCGTGAACACCAACCCCTTCAACACCACATTCCCCATCCCCTGCAACCGCACCAACGTCCCCCGCGTACCCACCTCCACATCCACCGCATTCAGATCCACCCCCACCGGCGGCATCACCACCAGCTCACCCGCACCCTCATCCACGAAGAACGTCCCCGCCGTCAACGCACCCCTCGACAACACCTGCCCCAGATTCACACCATCCACCGACACCAACTCACGCCGCCGCGCCAACTCCCCCACCTGAATCCCCGACCAAGGATTCGGCGCCGCCCCCCACCGAAACGGCCACGCATGCACACACACCCCCCCACCACACGACCACCCCGTCCACCGATCCGCCCCCGACACCACAGCACCATGCGGCTCGCTGGACTGGAAGATGATGGCGGGACCCGTGTTGTCGTCGAAGGTCCCGGTGAGGCTCTGCCGGTAGATGCCGGGCAGGATCCACACGTGTGTCGACAGGCCGTTCGCGCGGTTGGCCACCGCGCGGCGGAGCGCTTCTTCGAGGGACGCCAGCGGCTGGGCAGCGGTGCCGGGGTTCCCATCGGACGCCCCGCTGGAGGCGGCCACGTAGAGCACGGCCACCGACGGAGTTTCCGAGGTAGAGGCAGCCTGGAACGACAGCATCAGTGCGATCGCCAGTCCCACCAGCCGGAAACGGGCGAGGGCCGTCACGGCGTGGCACCCGGACGCATCGGCCCGACCGCTCGTGCGACGGGGCTCCTCCAACGACCGCTCATGGCTCGGGCTCGAGCCAGATCTCGCGCCAGAATGGGTAGGCCTTGCGCGGACAGAAGTGGTGATAGAGACCCTTGCAGACGACGTCCTCCAACACCAGGCAGTCGCCTCGGATCTCCAGCATCCTGCCTGTGTGCTCGTCGATGACCCGTTCGACCCGCCTGGCCACCCTCGTCCGCTGCCCACAGTAAGGAACCATCTCGCGGTCGAACGAGAGGCCACGGTTGCGTTTATCCGCTCCCAGTGTCCGCTCGATCTCGTCGAGCGGACGCACCCGCACCTCCGTCCCTTCCATCAAGTCGAGCCGGAGCTTGGGTGTGCGCCCGACGGCTCTGCCCTGGATGAACGGGTACTTGCGCGCGCCGAGGAACACCTTGAAGCGTGGAAGGAGCTTCCGGTTCGCCCCCTGGGCCTTGTTGAACAGCATCACCGCCAGGCCTCGGAGGAGCGCAGGCAGCGTGACGTTGCCGGATCTCACGTCCTGTACGTACTGCCGCACCGACCACCACGGAAGATGCCGGGTCGCCTTGACGAGCTCCGTCGCTTGGCAGACGTACAGGCGCTCGGCCTCCCCTCCGGCCACGGCCTCCACGTCTCCCCGTGTCGTCGCCGCGACGAGGTCCGCATCGGTGCACGGTGCGGCCGAAGCCACCGACGCGTCCGATCGGCCGCCGGCGGCGTCCTCGGAACCCGTGGCGTGCGCCGATCCAGGGTCCTCCACCTTCCTGAGCCAGTCGGTCTTCCAGAACAACAGGCAGCCCGCCTGGCAGCCTCCGTGGGCCGAGCCGTCGCAACGAAGGTCCCCGAGGTGTACGGCATCCTCCATCTGGCGCATCCCGATCGCGGCCATCGAGGCGGTGTCGCACGTCTTGTGGGCCGATGCCGTCACCGTGAACCGCCGTCCGCAGTACTGCAGCATCTCGGGCATGAACGGCAGTGCTTCGAGTCGGCCGCCGGCATCCAGCGTCGCAAGGATCAGCTCCTTGCGCAGCACCTCGACCGTGTCCCCCACCTGCAGTCCCATCGCTGGCTACCCCGTTCCCCGCTCTCTACGGCCGCGCCGTGTCTAGAGCGAATTGTACGTCCGGCTCGTAATCCCTTCCGTGCCGACCGCCCGAGGTCGGGCCGTCGGCCGATCACCCTGACGGCGTGCGGGGCGGGGACGAGCGCTATCGTCCGCTGGCCCGGACCGGTCGTCCCCGCGCGGCGTCGGCGCGCCCACCCCGTCCCGTTCCAACCGTGACGGCGACGACGATCCAGAGCAGGGCGGAGGCCGACTCGAACGGCAGCACCGCACCGGAGCCGGTGATCGAGTGAACGAGTAGCGCCACGAGGAGGGCCCGAAGGGGCACCAGATCCGGGTCGGCGAGCCGACCGATTCGGACGCCCACGGCAAGCAACAAGCCCAGGAACCCTACTGCGCCCACGATGCCCAGCCCCGAGAACACCTCGACGTAGGCGTCATGCGCGTTTCCGATCCTCTGGGCGACGACGCCTTCACGGATGAGCTCCGGCCCGGACTCCATGATGCGTTGGCGAGGGCCCGCCGCGAAGCCGAGACCGAACGGCGCGCGAGCGGCGGCCGGCACGAGCACCCCGGCGATGGCCGTTCGTCCCGAGAACGTCGACAGCGTTCCGGCGTCACGCACAACGTATGCAGCGACCCGGTCCAGAACGGCGGTCCGGTGCGAAACCGCGGTCGCCACGAGCGTGAGCGCGAGGACCGCCAGAAGCAACGAGGTCGCACCCAGGGCCCGCACCGCGGCGCGCGGACGCGCCGTGACGAGCCGCTGGAGCAGCATCAGGACCATCGCAGCTACGAACGCGGCGTAGTCGGTCCTGCCGCGCGCCAACACGAGCAGCGCCAACCCGAGCGCTGTCGAGAGGCCGTACCCGACCCGCAGCGCGCCGCTGGCGCCGCGTGCGAGGTGCAGCCCGAGCAGCACGAGGACGATGCCAAGAAGTGCCGGATCGCCGATACCTCCACCCGTCAAACGGAGCCCGTCCGACGCCGCCTTGCTCACGACACCGGGCGCAACGACCAAGCCGGCCACGATCGCCAGCGAGAGGACCAGGGCGAGGAGAAACAGACTGCGGAACAGGTCGACCGTCCGAAGTACGCCGGCCCTCCGTCGGAGCGCAACATCCCCGGCCGCGACAACGAGGATCGTCATCATCACGGCGCTCACGAGGGAGTACATGCGCGCCGGCGAGGCCATGATGGAGGTGTACATCGTGATGACGTAGAGGCCCATGGCGAGATGCAGCAGGGTCGCCTCGCGCACGAGGGCGGGGATCCATCGCCGATGCCGGTAGATCCCGAACGCCGCCCAGGCTCCACAGGCCACCCACCAGGCCACCCGCACCAGGTTGGTCAGATCCACGCTGCCCTGGAGCGAAGCCTCGGCGGAGCGGTACCCGAGACGAAGGATCGGCGGCCCCAGGAACAGCCAGAGCAGGGGAAGGCTCCACACCGGACCGCGTGGCCTCGGTCCCCTCGCGCTCCGACCGCTTTGGCTAGGGCCCGTGGTCATCCCGTCCCCTGCCCGCTCCGGCGCCGGACGAGCCTCTCGTGGGCGGCAAGGCGCCGAACGCGGCGTGCCAGCTCCAGAGGCATCCGCAGCCACGGCACCCGGACCAGCGCAGCCGCCAGGGATGCGCGGTTCACGCCGAGTTGTTCCTGGTACTTGCCGAGGAGGTCTCGTGCGTCCACCTGGTCCCCTGCAGCGAGTCGCTGGATGATCGCCCAGAGCAGGACTCGCCGGGCGCGTCGGCGGTAGAGCTGCGGCATATCGGAGGTACGCTCGTGTCGGAGGAGCGTATCCAGCGTCGCCTCGGCGAGCATGCGGCGGTTGTCCGAGAGCGCGCCTTCGTGCTCTCGCAGGTAGAGCACGGGGTGCGCGATCCCGATGCCGCGGACGCCCCGGCGACCGAGCTGCAGGAGCAGGTCCAGGTCGCACGCGTTGCGCGTGCTCGGATCGATCCCGAATCCCGGTGTCTGACGGCGGAACAGGATGGTGCTGAGCGGCACGTTGTATCCGTTGCGCAAGATGTACCGCTCCAGGTCCTCGATCGGGCCGATCCTGGGCGGCCGTACGGCCATGCCGAAGGGGCGGGGCCCAGGGCCTTCCTGCACCACGACGGCCTGCCCGTAGACGAAGCCGACGTCTGGATGGTCCTCGGCCACGCCGACCAACGCGCTGAGTGCGCCGGGCACCAGGCGATCGTCGGCCGCTAGGAACACCAGGTAGTCTCCGCAGTCCTGCTCCGCTGCACGGGCGTAACTCGCCGCCACCGGGACGTGCTCGTCGTAGAGCACGACCTCGAGCCTCGGGTGCCGGATCGCGTTCAGCAACGTCCGGGTTCCGTCCGTCGATGCATTGTCCAGGACCCTGGCGACGACATTCGGGTAGTCCTGCGTGAACACGCTGTCCAGCGCCTCCCGTAGGAAGCGCGCGCCGTTGTACACGGGCAGCGTCACGCACACGCGCGGCGCGCGCGACGACGGTGACCCGGGGCGGGCTGTGGTCGCGTCAGGCATCGATCCACCCCCTCGTCGGCGGGCCGCCGTCAGCGGCCGCCCGAGCCCCGAGCGCGGCCGACGGGCGCTGGGCTCGCCGCCACCAGCTGGAGGCCGAGACCATCGCTACCCCCACCACTCCGCCGCGGTGTCCAGCAGGTGGCCGGTCTGCGTCAGCACCGGATCGTCGTCGGTCTCGCCGAGGATCGCCTGGAAACGGTGATACTCGAGCCCCACGTCCACGAGATAGGCCAGCAACATCGCCGCGGGCGTACGTGCACCGGCGACCGGACCGTGGCCCGGACCGGCACCTCGCGCGCCCGTCCCGTGGCTGGCCCAGCCGGCGACCCAGCTTCGTGCCACCGCCGCGTTCGCACCCCCATCCAGCAGGAGCGACGTCATGAAGTGGAAATGGTACCAGTCGATCGCCACCGGGAACCCCCAGCGCGCGAGCTCGAAGTCGAACACGTACAGACCGTGCGAGCTGCAGCGCGTATTCCAAGGCGTGAAATCCCGGTGGACCAGCGAGACCTGCATGGGGACGCCGTCGAGAACGTCTTGGAGACTCGCGAGAGCGGTCTCGTACCGAGCCTGCCACGTCGCATTGAGTCCGCCTCGCAGATCGTCGAACCCCCTCGTCACATGCATCCAGAACTCGCTGTTCTGGAGCGAAGTCTCACGCCGGTACGGGCGCCCCAGGGCCTCCAACCAGGCGGTGTGGGCGGGTTCGAAGCGGGTCGGGCCCCGTCGGACGGGTCCGACCGACGTCACCAACACCGTGTGGTTGCGGTGGTCCATGAGGGCCAACGGAGCCGGCACGCGGCCCTCCAGCACAGGCTCATGACTCAGCTGCTGCAGCACTCGCCACTCGTTGCGAAGCGCGTCGGCGGCGTGCGGTTCCATCGTTGCCTTGGCGATGCCGAGTGGGCGGCCGCGGGAGTCCATCGCAAGCACCGCCGTCTTCCCCAGGACGGTCGCATTCCCCACGTAGAAGGCGAGGTGCACCTCCGGCGCTCCGACGGCCTGAGCGAGAGCGCTCTCCCACGACGCCAGGATGCCGCCGTCCAGGAGCAGGGACTCGCCGCCGAAACGCCACTCCATCAAGAGGCGACGAAGGTGCCCGCGGAGCGCGGTCGGTTGGTAGAGACGGCGCGCCGAGGATGCGAGGGGGCCCCCTGCCGGCAGGATCCAGCGCGCGCCGCGGCGGCTACCATGGCTCCGATAGGGAACGCCGCCACGTGCTCTGGACACGTCGAGGACCGGGGGCCCGGACGCTCTCATGCCCGCCTCCCGCCGCCATCCGGGCGTCCGATCGAGCCGGCCCCATCCTGCTGTTCGGCATCGCGCCAGGCGCTCATGTCGACGCACCTCCAGGTCGACGGGCCAGGAACCACATCATGGTGAGCCCCGTGGCCACCGATCCGACCACCATGCCGAGCGCGGCACCCGCGGCGCCGAAGAGCGCCACCAAACCCAGTCCGACGCTGAGCACGGCGGCCGTGGAAGCGATGTAGGCGACGAACACGCGGTCCGGTCGCTCCAACGCCCGGAGCACTGCGCCTGCCACGGCCACAACGCCCGCGGTCACCGGCAGGATCCCCAGAATCCACACGAGCGATGCGTCGGCCACGTACTTGTCTCCGTAGAGCAACCTGATCGCGGGGTCCTTCAGGGCCACGATGAGCACGTAGTACGCGATCGAAGCAACGGCGAACAGCGTGGCGAACAGGAAACTGTACGTTCGAAGCTGTCCCCGTTCCCGAGCTCGTACCAGCGTGGGCAAGAGGATGCCCCCTACGGCAGCGTTGAAGTGAAGGATCGGCAGTACGAGGTTGTAGAGCGCACGGAGGGTGGCCGTGGACTCGAGTCCGCCCCAGGCAGGGAGCACGAGGTAGAAGATGTTGCCCGGGACCCACGAAAGGACCGAGGACGCCAGAGCCCAGCGGCCGTAGCTCCAATGTTCGATGGTCGACTCGCGTACCAGGCTCGTGCCTTGGCCAGGGCGGCCCAGGCCCAGCCGCACGGCCAGCCACGTCGCCGTCGCCAGACTGGCGCAGGCCAGCACGATGAAGGCGGCAATGGCCGAGAGGTGTGCCGTGCGGTCCAGGACGAAGGTCCCAGCCACGACCAAAGGGAAGTACAGCGCCCCCGCCTGTGCCGAGAGCCGCGGATCCAGCCTCATGTAGCAGGATCGCCGCATGAGCCACTGGAACAAGATGAAGGGGCTAGCGGCGGCCATCACGTACAGAAGCAGCGTGAGCGGGGTGGGTGTCAGTGCGTCCAACACGAACACGACAAAGGCAGTCGCCCCGGCCAGCGCCACGGTCAAACCCCAGTGCATGCGGACCACGGCAGCGAGGTACGCCCTGGAACGGTTCAAGAACTTGCCGGGCCCGAACACGAGCATCGGCTCGATGAGCAACGCGTTGTGCGCGGTACCTAGCAGCAGGAACAACGTATAGGCGACGGCAAACGCGCCGTAGGCCGAGGGGCTCAACCAGCGAGCGAGCAATACGTTGAGCACGAAGTTCGCGGCGGCGAACAGAGCTTGATCGAGCACCGCCCAGCTCCCCAGGCCGGCCGTCCGCCTGAGATCGACCGTTGCGGGCAGGCGCGCCCGAAGGCGCCCGATCCATGCGGTCACGGATTCGACCGCCGCTCGGAGCTTTGCCCGAACGGGCCCACGCCTTGCCCGTCCCGCTGAAACCACACCACAACGACGTGCGCCGGCCCAAGCTGCGTCCTTCCCACCCGCACCCACGCCATAGCCGATCCGATCCCTCCCGTGCGGCCGCCCGCTGTCCGCGCATCCCGCTCGGCGCACCGGCAGCTTCGCGCCCTCGCGGCGGAGCGGTGCCGCGACATCGTCCATGGAACGCCCATCGCGAGCGAACGATCCGTGCAACCGTCACACACCCCCTGAGTTCGATGGTTTTCCCCGATGCTGTGCGCGGTGCGCACCGGGGGCGAACCCGGTCGACTAGGATGAACCGACATGGAGAACCCGTCGGAGTACGTCGATGGTCCCAGCCTTTCCCAGGTACTGGATGCGCTCCGCGCCGGCCTCGTCCTCGCGCTCTTGGCGGGGGCCATCGCAGGCGTGGTCGGGGTCCTGGTCGACAAGGCGGTCCCAGCGGAGTACACAGCCACGACAACGGTGCTCGTGGCCCAACCAGGCGCCGACCTGTCTCGAACCGGCCTGACCGTAGGGCCACCGGCCCCCCTCGACCTCGAGGTCTACCGCAGGGTCGCGACCAGTGGACCGGTCCTCGCCGACGCCGCCATCGCACTGGGATCCAGCGACGCGCTGCAGCGGGTGCGGATCAAGGTGGACACCAGCAACGCGGCGTCGTCCGGCGTCCTGCGCGTGTCCGCCGAGGCGCGCTCCCCGGCCGCGGCAAGCGCCGCGGCCAACGCCGTCGCCGACTCGCTCGTCATGTGGGACAGGAACCGCGTACAGGAGAGCCTGAAGAACGTGGCCACCATTCTGTCGCGGCAAGTGGCTTCCCTGGACGGCCGCATCACGGCCTCGTCGGCGAGCGGCCAGGAGGGCAGCCCTCAGCGCGCGGCGCTGGTGAGCCTCCTCGCCCAACGCGAGGACGATCTCTATGCTGTCCAGGCCATGCAGAGCTCGACGACGGGTTCGCTCCAGGTCCTGGAACGAGCAGCTGCGCCGGCGACACCGTCGGGCCCGTCCGCTCCCTGGATCGCGGTAGGCGGATTCCTGCTGGGTTTCTTCCTGGGCTACGGCGTCTTCCTGCTCCGGCGGAGTATCGACCCCCGCATCCACCACGTGGATCAGGTCAACCGGATCACGGGGCTCCGCGTCCTGACGAAGTTGCCGAGAAAGGCGAGTCGCTCCAAGGATTACCGAAGCGCGATGGGGTTGATGGCCGCCCGGCTGCTCCTGGAACTGCCACAGCGGACATCGCCGCCGGTGGTGCTGGTCGCCGGCCTCGAGGGAGGCCGTACGCGGCCGCTGAGCGCCACACACCTTGCCTTCGCGTTCGCGAGGAACGGTAGGCGCACGCTCCTCATCGACGCGAACGATCAGGCGCCGACACTCACCGAGGTCTTCCGGCTGGATCCTGCGGGCACCACGACGTTCACGCAGGTGCTCAGAGCGCCCGACGCAACGGTCAGGCCCGCCAGGATCGAGGGGCCGACAGGGGCGAGCATCGACGTCATCCCGAACTTCGGCGCGGGGTCGACGCCGCGACGCCTCATCGACGAGTCGCTTCCGAGCGTTCTGCTCGGCGCGCGGGAGCGCTACGACGTGATCGTGGTCGATACTCCGCCGCTCCTCCAGTCCGTCAATGCGCTTGCCGTAGCGCAAAGTGGCACGGCCACCGTGCTGGTCGCGGCCCTGCACCGGACCCACGCACCGGCTCTACGTGACGCAGCAACGACCCTCGGCCGGACGCCTGCCGCCGTCCTCGGGGTCGCCGTGGCGGACCCGTCACGCGGTCCTTGGCACTTCCAACGTGTGCTCGCATGGTCGGGCTCACGACGTTCGGCACGGTCTGTAGCGGTCGACTGGCGATCCTGAAGCGTCACCCGCACGCGACCGTGCTCGGTCGGGGTACCGGATGGCACCGTTGCGTGTTCGCGGTTCACGGGAACAGGAACCGTAGAGTCAGCGGGCGCGGAGCGTCGGGCGTCGCCGTGGCGACCGCTCAGTGCGCACCGGATCCCAGGAGGACGGCCCAGGGCGTCCTCGCCAGGATGTAGAGGTCGAGCCAGAGCGACCAGTTGTGGATGTAGAACGAGTCGAGCTCGACCTGTTGCACGAGATCCGCCGTACTCCGTGACATCACCTGCCACCATCCGGTGACGCCGGGTACGACGGAGCTTCGAAGGTCCCGGAACGACGGATCGAACTGGTCCAGGTGGTAGTAAGGGAACGGCCTCGGGCCCACGAAGCTCATGCTCCCCGTCAGGACGTTCGCGATCTGAGGCAACTCGTCGAGACTCGATCGCCGTAGGAAGCGGCCGATCCCAGGGATGACGCGCGGATCGTGCGTGAGCTTGAAATGGGTGCTCCACTCGTCCCGCGCTTCCGAGTTCGCAGCCAGGTATGCGTTCAGGACGGCGTCCGCGTCACGCCGCATGGTCCGCAGCTTCCAGACCCGGATCGGCCGTCCCTTGTAACCCTCTCGTACCTGACTGTAGAACGGGTGTCCCGGACTCACGATCATCACGGCCACGGCGGCGATGAGGACGATCACGAGTGCCGGCGGAC
Source organism: Deinococcales bacterium (assembly GCA_037386005.1). GTDB lineage: Bacteria > Deinococcota > Deinococci > Deinococcales > Trueperaceae > JASBRS01. The sequence goes on from JARRMM010000007.1 coordinate 9,795, forward strand.
CCAGGAGCGTCAGCAGCCCCAGGTCCAGAAGGCGTTTCAGGATGCGGTTGCGCCGCAGGCTTGCGTGGCCCCGGACATGGAGACCCACGATCCCGCCGGAGTCGCGGGTGCTGATCCCCACGCTGGTGTGACCGAAGGCCGCCGGGATGACGACGATGTTGCTGAGGACCGTGCCTAGCTCCCTCACCATGCCGTCCAGGCGGGCCGGACTCATCCCGGGCATCGCAACGATGGCGTAGCTCACGGCCTTCTCGTGCCTCAGCCGTACGATGGCGCTCCGCACGTCCGGGAGCGGAACGTCGGAGGCGTCGTCCAGCCTGGCCACCACCTTGAGCCCCAGACCGGGGTTGGTGTCGAGTCTCGAGACGATCCCGTCCGCGGTAGCCCCACTTCCGACAACGACGGCCGGCGTGCCCCACCAGGACCTTCGGGCGCAGACGTGGCGAACGACGGCCCGGAGGCCGGGAACAAGTACCACCGAGAGCGGCCACGCGACCACCACCACGTCCCGCATGGACCCGGCGCCGAAGGGACCGACCCACACGAACGACAGCATCGCGAGGAACAGGGCCGTCGTCGCCAGGACCAACCGACGCATCTCGTCGACGGGGCCCAACCCCGTCGCGGGATAGAGGCCGAGCGACGCATAGCCCACGAGTCCCAGGGCCTCGAGCCATAGACCCCGACCTTGCTCGATCCCCGGCATGGGGCCGTGGAACAGGGCGACCAGACCGACGGCCAGGAACGAAGCGAGCGAGAGGGCCGCGACGTCGCTGACCAACAGGGCGAACCCCGTGGCCGACGGCCTGGGAGGCATGGCTCCCGGGTGGGCTCGACGTGCGCGAAGGCTGGAGTTCATGGTGCGAGTCCTCCGTGAGCGCCCCAAGCGGGCACCGGTCGTATCGGCATCGGGCAAGCGTGCGACTCGGCTGGCTCGGGCTACTCGGCCCGGCCCGGAACGAACGCGATATCCTCCGTCGCTGGCCGATTCCCCGTTGTCAGCCACAGCTTCCACGGCGACCTGCCGTCCAGTTCGAGGTCCTCGAGCACCTGGTGGTCCTTCAGGGTATCGAGGGGCCCCCAGAAGCCTTGATGGTCATGAGCCATGAGCGCGCCGTTCTCCATGAGTCGCGCGAACGGCTCCTCGACCAGCTCTTCGCCCGGAAACAGGACGTCGAAGATGCTACGGCGGAAGATGAAGTATCCGCCGTTCACCCGGATTCCCGCGTCCCTGACGGATACGATGTCGGTCACCCGACCCGCTCCATCCGTGCTAACGGCATGCAGGCTGAGGTTCGGCTTCACCGACAGGAAGCTGCCCACCACGCCCTCCTGCTGGCGGAACTCGGCGATGAGATCGTTGAGGGGTGCGTCCGTAAGGTCGTCGCTGTAGTTCGCGAGGAAGATCTCCTCTTGGTCGACGAGGGAACGGACTCGCAGCAGCCGGCCGCCGATGTTGACGTCCGAACCGGTGTGCGCGAACGTCACCGTCCAATCGCCGAACGCGGCACGACTCCACTCCAGCCCGTCCTCACCTCGCTGCGGCTGCGAGCTCAGGGGCTCCGCGCCTCGCTCGAAGAAGTAACGCTCGATGACGTCGCCCTTGTATCCCAGCGCGAGCACGAAATCGGTATGACCGAAGTGCGCGTAGTACTGCATGACGTGGAGGAGGACCGGCACACCGCCGATGGGGACCATGGGCTTCGGGAGCTCGTGCGAATACTCCCGCAAGCGAAGTCCCAGACCGCCGCAGAAGAGGACGACCTTCATGCGAGCGCCCCTCCCCCGCGGGTCCTCGCGGCCAGAGCACGGGCGGGCTGGCCCAACCGCGCCCGGCCGCTATGCACATCGAAGCTCGCACGAGCCAAAGACATCCCCATCATCGGCCTCCTCGCGACCTGTTCCACTCGCTATTGATCTAGCGTCGCGCACATTATGAGAGCCCCACCGAACCTGACGCCGGTCAGCCGTCACAACATGGGGCCGCGCGGAAGAAGCCGCCACGACGCGAACGCGCTGTCGGCGCTGTGACAGATGCCGTTCCACGGAACGCCTCGGGTGGCATCGTGAGCGCAGGCGCGAGGGAATCGGAACGTGGCCGCGGCAAGCCGCGCGCGTCCCTGATCCGAGCCCAAAGCAGGCGGAGGTCGTGAGAGGATCGCATGAGGGTGCGTTCGGCATCGAATTGGGAACTCGGCGCGGAGACCGCGACGGACGCCTTCCCTGAGCTGTGGGGGTCGCCATGAGGATCGCGCACTTCCTGTTCGGCCGCTGTAATCCCGACAGCGCCAACGGCGTCGAGAAAACCGTCTACAATCTGTGTCTCTGGCAAGCCCGGAGCGGCCACGAGGTGGCGCTGCTGCAGCTCACGCCCAAGCCTCCGCTGCCGATCCCCGGCGTGCACGTCCGCAGCATCCCGCCGGCGCGACGTCGGTTCGCCCTTCCCGCCGAACTGCCGGCCGAACTCGACGCCTTTGCCCCCGACGTCGTTCACCTCCACTCGGCGATGGTGCCGGAGAACTGGAGCGTCGCCAGGATCTGTGGTCGGCGATCGATCCCCTTCGTCGTCACCCCCAACGGCAACTACAGCCCGAAGGTCCTGGCCACGAACCGCCTGGTCAAGCAAGCTTTCAGGCACTTTTTCGACCTACCGGTGGCGCGTCGGGCGGCCTTCGTTCACTCGGTGGGCGACACGGATGCCATCCGCGCGTTCGGCTTTCGTGGCCCTGTCATCGAAGCGCCCAACGGCGTCGAGGTCCCGACCGGGTCCGAGCTGCAGCACTCACGCAACGTCACCCGCGCGCACCCGCCCACCTTGGTCTACATCGGGCGGCTCCACATCGAACAGAAGGGCCTCGACACGTTGCTGAGAGGCTTCGCGCTCACACGGACCGAGGTCCCGGAGGCCCGCCTCATCGTGGCGGGGCCGGACTGGAAGGGCGGCGCGGCCCGCCTGGCGGAGCTCGCACGGACCCTGCATCTCGGCGACTCCGTCCGGTTCGTCGGCCCGGTCTTCGGACCAGAGAAGGCCGATCTGCTCGATCCGTCCTCGGTCTTCGTCCACGTCTCACGCTGGGAGGGCCTCTCCCTCGGCGTGCTGGAAGCGCTGTCCCGCTCGATGCTGGTAGTCCTTAGCCCGGCTGCCGATCCGCTGGGGTTGGTCGGTGAGACGGGGGCGGGAATCGTTTGCGGAAGCGGGCCCGAGGCGGTCGCGCTGGCGTTGCGCCAGGCCCTGACGATGCCTCCCCAGGAGGCCGAACGGCGCAGGCGCAGGGCCCTCCGGTTGGCCTCGGAGCGGTTCTCTTGGCGGTCCACCAGTGAAACGGTGGTCCGTGCGTACCAGACACTGGCGGGCACGGCCGGCGCGCAACGTGAGCCCTGACCCCGCCATCCGCGTGCTCGACGCTTCACTACGGGCGCTCGAGGAACACGGGATCACCTATTCGATCGCGAGCGGAACGGAAGCGCTGCCCGAAGCGCTCGGCCGGGACGTGGACCTGCTCGTGGCCAGGCGCTCGATCACGGCCGCGGTGAGCGCAGTCCGGCACACGAGTCGTGCACTGGGCTGGAGCGTGATCACGGCGAACCGCCGCACCAACGGTCATGTCTGGATGATCCTGGCCGACGACGCCTCGTCGCGCCTTCTCGAGATCGATCTGGTGCCGTTCTACTCCTGGTTCGTATTCCCTCTGGCGTTCCCGCGACGAAGCGACTCCGACGGGTGCCCACTCGCGGTCGACCCCTGGGCGCACTTCGCGAAGAAGCGCCTCGTTCCGGCACTCGCGGGGCGAAGCCCGGCAGCACGTACGACGTCGCCGACCCGAGAAGGTGCGGACGCAGCCGAGCTCGTCATCCGGAACGAGCTGGCACGCCTGCTCGGCGAACGCTTTCCCGACGTGGCGATCGAGCAACTCGTCCACGGATCGGGCGAGGCGTTCCGTCGCGCCGGGACAGCCGCTCGACGAAGGCTCCTGCTGCGGACGGCGCGCGATCCACGGCGGATCGCAGCTCTTGCCCTTCCCTTCTTCCTCCGCAACAGGCTGTCCCACCTCCTCGATCGCCGCCTGGCGCCGATCGTCGCTGTGGTGGGTCCCGATGGGGTCGGGAAGTCGACCGTCATCGCAGAGGTGCGGGGCCGGCTCCACGCTCTCCTGCCGATCACGGGGGTCGAGGTGCTCCATTGGCGACCCAGGCTCCTTCCCGACCTGTCCACCTACCTCGCCGGCTCGGGCGACGTTTCTCGAGGCACCGCGGGACCGCCTCGACGGAGCGCAGGGAGGTTCGCCACCCTTCGAGCGCTGTACTACGGGCTCGACGTCTGGCTCGGGTACTGGCTCCGCCAGAGGCACGCCTCGTCACGCCTGGTGCTGACCATCTTCGACCGTTGTTACCTCGACATGGTGGTCGATCCCCTACGGTACGGCCTGGCCCACGGTCGCACGGCCCATCGGCTCTGGCGATTCCTGCCGAAGCCGGACCTCGTGATCGTCCTGCACGATGCGCCGGAGCACGTCCTCGCACGCAAAGGCGAGTTGACCCTGCAGGAGGTGGAACATCAGTCCTACCTGTGGGAGCTCCTGATGCAACGCGACCCTCGCGTGGTCCAGGTTGCCGTCACAGACGATGTGGCCGAGACTGCCGACCGAGTGGCGCAGCGCATCGTCGAGGCGTTCCTGAGGCTGGCCGCCAGCCCGAGGGCGTCGAAGGGAGCGGCAGCGTGAGTCCTTCGATCCTGCGTCGTCGTCGGGAGAGGAGCCGCAGGATGGTGGCAGGCACGATGGACGACCGCGCTCGGCCGGGTCCCCGCCCCGCAGTGGGCGGGGAGGGCGGCTCCCAAGCGGAACCGCCATTCCGTGTGCTGGTCTCCGCCTATGCCTGCGAACCGGGTCGCGGGTCGGAACCCGGCGTCGGCTGGGACCTGGCTCTGGAGATGTCCACGTGCTGCGACGTGACGGTCTTGACACGAACGTCCAGCAAGCCCATCATCGACGCCTACCTGGAGGCGCACCCGGACATCGGACGAGCTCGAAGTCTCCATTTCAGTTACTACGACCCGCCCCGATGGCTCGCCTTCTGGAAGCACCGGCAGCGAGGGGTCCAGGCCTTCTACTACCTCTGGCAGGTGGGCGCCGTGTTCCATGCGCGTCGTCTCGTCGCCCAGGGCTCGTTCGACGTGATCCACCATGTGACGTTCGGACGCTACTGGAGTCCTTCGTTCTTGGCGCTTCTCGATGTGCCCTTCGTGTGGGGTCCGATCGGTGGCGGCGAACCGAGTCCGGTCGCCTTCTGGTCCGGCCTACCACTTCGCGAGCTCATCCGCGAATGGGCGAGGACCCTCGCACGTTCCATGGCGGCGATCGACCCCTTCGTGCACATGACCGCCCGGAGGGCCTCGGTGGTGTTGCCCGCCACCCCGGAGACCGCCGAAACGCTCCTGCTCCGTGGCAAGGCGAGGGCCACCGTCGTGCCGCAAGTAGCGTTCCGGCACGAGCAGCTGCGATCGCTCGGCACCCTGCCCCGTCCGGCTCATGACGGCCTGCGCTTCCTCAGCGTCGGGCGGGCCGTCGGTTGGAAGGGGTTCCACCTGGCGCTCGCGGCCTACGCTGCAGCCGACACGGCGGGAACCGAGTACTGGTTGCTCGTCAACGGTCCCGAACGGGCCCGCTTGGAACGGCTCGCCGCACGGCTGGGCATTGCGGACCGCACACGGTTCCTGGACCCGCTGGAATCGCACGAGGACGTCCATCGCTTGGTGGCCGAGTGCGACGTCTTCGTTCATCCCGCCTTCCACGAGACCTTCGGGACCGTCATCCTGGAAGCCATGGCCATCGGCCTGCCGGTCATCTGCCTCGGCCTGGGAGGTCCCGGCCTCCAAGTCACCCCCATGACCGGATTCGCGGTACCCGCCACCAGCAGCCACGATGCCATCGCCGGCATGGCGAGGGCCATGCGGCGTTGCGCGTCGGATCGGGCCAGGATCGTGGAGATGGGCCGGAAGGCTCAGGAACGGGTCCAAGGCGAGTTCTCGTGGCCCAAGCGCAGAGAGCTGCTGCAAGGCCTCTACTCGGAGGCCGCGCGAAGCGTTCGACCGTGAGCGACGGGGGTCTCCGTCAGTCGAACCTGCGGAGTCGAAGGAGTTGCATCAGGGCGAGCATGACGAAGCGCGGGTTCGTGCTCAGGTATCGCCGCCAGAGACGGCGTGGCTCCATGGCCAGGCGGAACAACCACTCGAGCCCCAGGCTCTGGAGCCAGCCAGGCGCCTGTCGCACGGAGCCCGAGTGGAACGCGAAGGCGGCACCCACACCGACCTGGACGAGCGGCAACCGCTCCCGGTGACGCGCCATCCAACGCTCCTGCTTGGGACAGCCGAGGCCCACGAAGAGGATACGTGTACCCGAGGCCAGGACATCTTCCACGACGGCGGCGTCCTCGGCTTCGGTCAGTTCGCGGAACGGGGGCGCGAACGCGTACGAGACTCGCAGCGACGGGAACTGTTGCGTCAGCCTCGTGACCATGGCCCGGACGGCAACCGGCGTGCCCCCGTAGAAACCCACCTCGAGTCCCTGCCGAGCCGCCTCCTCGCAGATGTGAAGCATCAGAGTCGGCCCGTAGACCCGACCGGCCCTTCGCGCGCCCAGCAACCGGAGCATCCAGACGAGGGGCATGCCGTCGGACGTCACCAGGTCCGCCGCATTGACGACACCTCGGAAGTCCGTGTCGCTCCGGGCGACGATCGTCGTGTGCACATTCGCGACGCAGACGTAACGAGCGGCGCCATCGCCTGCCCACGATGCCACGAGCTGCGACGCCTCGGCGTACGACGTCCGATCCACCCGGACCCCGAGCACTGAGGCTCCCTCGCGCTGCGTGCTCGCCATGCACCGAGCGTAGCCGAAAGCCTGCGCAGGGTCCCGGTCACGCGCACACCCCTCTCTGCCCCCGCTTCGCCTCGCGCGAGACCTGCTGTGATCGTCGGGCCCCGCAACGCAGCCGGCGATCCGTACACTTGACCGACCGCGATTCGCAGCGACCTCTCGCTCTCGCACGAAGTGGGGTGCCTTTCATATGGAACGCGCGCTGATCTCCGGCATCACCGGCCAGGACGGCTCCTACCTCACCGAGCTCCTGCTCTCGAAGGGCTACGAAGTCCACGGCATCATCCGCCGCGCCAGCACCTTCAACACCGACCGCATCGACCACCTGTATGTAGACCCCCACCACTCCGACGCCACCATGATCCTCCACTACGGCGACCTATCGGACGGTCCAGGGTTGCGAAGGGTGTTGGAGGAAGTCCAACCCCACGAGATCTACAACCTCGGCGCCCAGTCGCATGTCGCCGTCAGCTTCCACCAACCCGAATACACCGCCGACATCGACGGCCTCGGCACCCTCCGCCTCCTCGAAGCCATCCGCGACTACCAACACCGCACGGGAGAGCAGGTCCGCTACTACCAGGCCGGCACCAGCGAAATGTTCGGCGCCAGCCCCCCACCCCAACACGAAACCACCCCCTTCCACCCCCGCAGCCCCTACGCCGCCGCCAAAGTCATGGCCCACCACCTGGTCGTCAACTACCGCGAAGCCTACGACCTCCACGCCAGCAACGGCATCCTCTTCAACCACGAATCCGAACGCCGCGGCGAAACCTTCCTCACCCGCAAAGTCACCCGCGCCGCCACCAGAATCAAGTTGGGGTTACAGGACAAGCTCTACCTCGGCAACCTCGACGCCAAACGCGACTGGGGCCACGCAAGCGACTACGTCCACGCCATGTGGCTCATGCTCCAACAAGACACCCCCGACGACTACGTCATCGCCACCGGCCACACGCACACCGTCCGCAACTTCGTCCACAAGGTCTTCGCCCGCCTAGGCCTCGACTGGCACGACCACGTCCAACAAGACCCCCGCTACCTCCGCCCCACCGAAGTCGACGCCTTGCAGGGGGATGCTTCGAAGGCTAGGGAGAAGCTCGGCTGGCAACCCACCATCGACCTCGACCAGCTCATCGACCGCATGATCACCACCGACCTCGAACTCGCCCAACAAGAAAAAACCCTCCGCGACGCCGGCCACCACATCACCCCCCGCGGCATCGCCAACGACTAACCCCCGAGGCACGCAGACCATGCCCAAGCTCCCCCGCGACACCCGCATCTACCTCGCCGGCCACACCGGCCTCGCCGGCAGCGCCATCCACCGCAAACTCACCGCCGAAGGCTTCACCACCATCCTCACCCGCACCCACCACGAACTCGACCTCCTCGACCAGGCCGCCACGAACGCCTTCTTCCACACCGAGAAGCCCGACGTCGTCATCCTCGCCGCCGCCCGCGTCGGCGGCATCCACGCCAACAACACCCACCCCGCCGACTTCCTCTACGACAACCTCCAGATCGCCACCAACATCATCCACGCCGCCCACCAACACCACGTCAAGAAACTCCTCAACCTCGGCAGCTCCTGCATCTACCCCAAACACGCCCCCCAACCCATCCCCGAAGACTCATTGTTGACGGGCCCGCTGGAGCCCACCAACCGCGCCTACGCCATCGCCAAGATCGCCGCCATCGAACTCTGCGACAGCTACCGAAAACAACACGGCAACGACTACATCAGCGCCATGCCCACCAACCTCTACGGACCCGGCGACAACTACGACCTAGAGACCAGCCACGTCCTCGCCGCCCTGCTCCGCAAGATCCACCAAGCCAAACAAGCAGGCAGCCCCACCGTCACCATCTGGGGCACCGGCACCGTCAAACGCGAATTCCTCCACGTCGACGACCTCGCCGACGCCACCCTCCACCTCCTCGAGAACGTCAGCCAACCCGGCCCCATCAACGTCGGCACCGGCCAAGACCTCACCATCAACGACCTCGCCACCCTCATCGCCGACGTCATCGGCTACCACGGCACCTTCCATCACGACACCACCAAGCCCGACGGCACCCCCCGCACACTCCTCGACGTGACCCACCTCAAGGACCTCGGCTGGGAAGCGAAGATCGGACTACGCCAAGGCATCGAAAAGACGTACCACGCCTACCTCGAGGAGCACGAACGCGCTCGGCGATGAATACGATTGCGGAGCTCGGGCCACTCGAGCCGGCTGCCTGCGCGCCGTGGTGGACCGTGGCTGTCGCGAGGGCGGCCCGACACCTCTTCTGGACACCTCAGGCACCCGGCCTGGGAGCCCAAGCCCACGCCTGTCACTGACCGAAGCGACCCCCAGCCCGTAGCATCGGACCTGCCCCACTCCTCGGGCTGCCGGCCATTGCCCCACTCGACAGGGTCACGGCACGCGGTGAGCAACGCGGATTGCGGACGACACGTGAGCCAGCGGAGGTGCGATCGAGCATCGCGCCGGCGCACGAGGTCTGACCGCAGAGGGTCTCGTCGTCTCTGATCAGCTCGACGACGGCATGGCCAGCGATTCGTAGGAGTGCGTAACGCTTCGAGGCACGCGTCGTGCCATCGCTCGTGAGTCGAGCGGAGCCAAGAGGGGGTTCTTGAATGACGATCGTCGTGGTGGGCGCAGGATACGTTGGCTTGACAACGGCCGCAGCGTTGGCTTGGATCGGCCATGACGTCTGGGTCATCGAAAGCGACACCGAGAAGCTGGCGACCCTCGAGAACGGTGCCACGCCGTTCTACGAGCCGGGTCTCGACATGCTGCTGAACGCACGTCGGGACCGCATCCACTTCGTTCCGACCGTCGAAGAGGTCGGCGCGATCGCGGACGTCGCGTTCATAGCGGTCGGTACCCCGCCGGATGCGTCGGGCGCCGCGGACCTCGGGCAGGTCCACACGGCGTTCGCACAGATCCTTGACGGTCTCCCGGCCAGGACGTACGACTTCGTCATCGTGGACAAGAGCACGGTGCCGGTCGGCACGGGGGAGGACCTGACGAACCGTGCCAAGCTAGCCGGGCTCTCAGGCTCGGTTCACGTGGCCTCGAACCCAGAGTTCCTCCGCCAGGGCCGTGCCGTACACGATGCCCTCTATCCGGACAGGATGGTGCTCGGCGGGGCGCAAGCCGCCATCGACGTGCTCAAGGAGGTGTTCCACGCCATCATCGTCCAGGACTTTCCGGAACCCCCAGCCGCACCGCGACCCGAGGGGATGACGCGCGTTCCCGTCTTCGACGTCGACTTGAGGAGTGCCGAGCTGGCGAAGTACGCCGCCAATTCGTACCTGGCCACGCGTATCAGCTTCATCAACGAGATCGCCAATCTCTGCGACCGACTCGGCGCCGACGTGGGCCACGTGGCCTCGATCCTAGGGGCCGATCCCCGTATCGGATCCCACTTCCTGCACCCCGGCATCGGCTTCGGCGGCAGTTGCTTCCCGAAGGACACGGTCGCCTTGCACCACATCGCGGCCACGCACGGCTACGAGTTCGAGATCCTCGCCGCCGCCATTCGCATCAACCAGGCCCAGAAGTACCGCATCCTGGAAAAGGCGGAAGAGGCCCTCGGCGGCTTCGAGGGAAAGACCATCGCACTCCTGGGCCTGTCCTTCAAGCCTGGTACCGACGACCTGCGTGAGGCTCCTAGCGTGCCCCTGGCGATCGAACTGCTGCAGCGCGGCGCCGACGTCCGCGCCCACGATCCGATCGCGCTCGACCGGGCGCGACGCATCGTACCCGCGGGCGTGCGACTCTGCAAGGACGTCGAAGAAGTCCTGACGGATGCCGACGCAGCCCTGCTTCTAACCGAGTGGCCGGAATACATGGCGCTCCCGCCCGAGCTGTTCCACGCGCTCATGCGCCGGCCGCTGCTTCTCGACGGACGCAACGCGCTCCCGCAGGCCGCCCGCTCCGCCATCGAGTACCACGGCATCGGTATCCCACCGACGCGCCAGCGCAGCGAACCGGCGTCCATCGTTCCGGAGATGGACAGGACCCCCTCGGCTTGGGTCTCGGCCGTGGACACCTCGGCCGGGCCATCTGCGGACACCTCACCCGGGAAGTAGGACCGGCCGCGAGCCCTCTTGCAGCGACCGCTCCACCGCCAGGCACAGCGCCACCGCCACCCGCCCGTCCCGGCCGTCGGCCGGCACGGCCGTGCCCTCGGTGACGGCCCTCAGGAAGGCCTCCGTCTGCCGCGGCAGGTCGATGGCGTGCCCGGTCCGTTGGGGGACAGGCACGCTCCGGATGCCGTCCTCGTCCTGCACCGCGAGGAGTACCGCGGGATCCTCGTCGGTGTCCTGGCGCCCGTCCCAGCGCGCCCGCACGGCGCCGCGCTCGGCGTTGAGGTCGCAGCGTACGTGGTGCTCGAACCCCGCGATGGTCCGCGTGACCATCGCCTGGGCGCCCCCCTCGAAGGCGAGCCGGACGTCGAGGTTCTCGTACAGCCCCTCACGGCCCGGGCGGCTCGTCGCCCAGGCCTGCACCGCCTCGACCTCTCCCAGGTACCAGCGCGCCAGGTCGAGGTAGTGGATCGGCTCCTCCAGGATGCTACTGCCCAGCTTGGCCGGGTCCTGCTTCCACCCGGAGGCGCCCGAGCGGTACGGACGCCGGAACAGGCGTAGGTCGAGGTGTTGGACCCGACCGAGGCGGGCCGCCTCCTGGCGCACGCCCTCGAACAACCGGAACACACGCATCTCGTGGCCGACCGCGAGCACCCGCTGCGCGCGCTCCGCCGCGTCGAGGATGCGGTCGCAATCCTCCACCGTGGTGGCCATCGGCTTCTCCACCAGCACGTGCTTCCCGGCCTCCAAGGCGGCCACCGCATGGTCGGCATGGAGGTGGTTGGGGCTGGCGACGACGACGGCGTCGAGATCGAGGTCCAGGAAGGCCTGTAGATCGATCGTGACCGGAACGTGCCACCCTTCCCGAAGCCTGCGAGCGCTCTCCTCGGTACGCACCAGGACCCCGGCCAACGGCGCTCCGGCGGCCTCGAGCGCCGCCCGGTGCATCGCCGCCCAGCGGCCGCCGCCGACGATACCGACCCGGACCGGAAGGGTCATGGCTGCATCCCGGCCATCGCACCGCTACCGTTCACGCCGCCTCCCCCTCCAGCGGCGGGAGGTCGCCACGGATCTCGGCCGGCGCCACCTCGCGGTCCTCGGCGATCGACGTGAGCACCGCCAGCGAGGTGCGCAGCGCGCGCACGCCATCGTCGATAGTGGCCAGCGGCCGGTGCTCGAGGCCCATCAGCTCGCGGTGGAAGCTGGTGATCTCCTCGCGCCAGGGGTCGATGGCCGGCGGCTCCCAGTGGAACGTGCCGCCGGACCGGAGCAGGCTGACGCGCTGCGGCCACGACACGGTGAGCAAGCCGTCGGGCCCCATGTAGCTGTGGTGCTCGGTAGCGGGGATGCCCGAGGGGAGGCCCCAGGACACCTGGATCTGCCCCACCCCGCCGCTCGGGTAGCGCAGCGTGATGTGCGCGCTGTCCACCGCCTTGTGGCGGATGCTGGCGAGCTCCGGCTTGCCGTCGCCGAAGGTGTAGCCGTAGGCGCGCACGGCGACCGGCGCCTCCCCGAAGAAGGCCTCCCACTGGTCGAAGATGTGGCAGCACATGTCGATGATGGGACCGCCGTTGGCGGCGGCGTCGTGCATGAGAAGCTTGGGCCGGATCCCGGCGGCGAGGGTGGCCTGGGCCAGCACGGGTGCTCCGAGCCGCTCGCCGAAGGCCAGGATCTGCTGGCTGGCAGGGTCGAAGCGGCGCATGAAGCCGATGCGCAGGAGCTTGCCGCTGTCCTCCGCCGCGCGCCGCATGGCCTCGGCCTCGCTCAGCCGGAGCGCGGCGGGCTTCTCGCACAGCACGTGCTTGCCGGCACGCAGCGCCGCCACCGTGAAGCGGGCGTGGAGGTAGGTGGGGGTGCAGACGGACACCGCGTCGACGTCCGACCTGTCCAGCGCCGCGCCCGGCTCGTCCAGCGCCAGCGCCCCGAACTGTGCGGCCGCGCGTTCGGCCCGCGCCCTGTCGGGGTCGACCACCGCGACCACCCTTGCGCCCGCCGCCTGCCACCAGCGCGCGTGCCGCTCGCCCATGTCCCCGGCCCCGATCACCATCACGCCGAGCTGCTCCGCCCGTGCGTCCGCCGCTCCCGTCACGATCCGTACCTCCGGTGCCAGCCGTCGCCTCCTGCGTCCATCCGAGGGGCTCCCGCGAAGCGTCGGTGCGCCGTCCACGGCAGCGCGGCGCTCGCCCGGGCCGAGATGGCCCGCAGGTAGGGCAGGGCGGCCGTGCGCAGCCGGCGTTCGACCTCCGCGACGTCCGGGTAGGCGTCGAACGCCCGCAACCACACCGCCCGCCCCGCCAGGAAGCCGCTCGCCCCTGCCTCGAACGCCAGCTCGAGGTCGACCTCGAACTCGGCCGGCCCCACCCCGGCGCTGAGCAGCACCCAGGGCGCAGGGGTGGCCTCGTCAAGTCGCGTGAGGATCGCGCGCACGTCGTCCAGCGTAAAGAGCGGAGGCCGCTCGCGTCCATCGAACGCACCACCGTGGTAGCCGCGGCAGTACTTCAGGTCGGCCGGGAACTCGAGCTTGTAGACGTCCACCCCGAAGCGCGGGTCGGCGAAGCGCCGTACCGATTCGATCACCCGCTCCGGGCGCGCCTCCTGGTAGGCCGTCGAGGTGGCGTCCTCACCGGGCAGCGGATACACGAGCAGCTCCAGCACGAACGGGATGTCGCTGGCGCGGCAGGCCTCGCCGACGGCTTGCACCAGCGCCTCCTGGTGCGCGCACGTCGCGTCGGACGCATCCGGGCGGTACCAGGCCAGCAGCTTCACTCCGGAGGCCCCGCTGCGCTTGACCGCGGCGACGTCCCACCCCTCGATGCGTCGAGAGCGTCGCTCGCCACCCGCCTCGTCGAACCCGTAGTCCTCGAGCGTACTGATCAGCCCCGTCGTCCCCGGCACGTGCTGCAGCGCCGTCGCGTGCGTCCACACCGGATCGATGAGGATGGCGCCCGCCTCGGGGGCCAGCACGCGGGTCAGCAGGCCCTTGGCCCGCGCCACCTCCTCGAAGTCGAGCTTGCCCGGGTCGCGTCCGTCGTGGCGCGTCAACGCCGCGAACAGCGGCGGACGCTGATCGACCGCCACCATGCGGAACACCCCGTCGTCGTCGGCGAGCGTCATCAACCCGCGCAGCTTGCCCGCGCTCACGGCTTCGCTCATGCGTCTGCCTCCAGCCTGTTCGTCATGAAGATCACCTTGCCATCTCGCTCCCGGGTGTCGTGCCCACCCTCAGCGCCGGGCCGGATCGGCGCCGGGCACGCCCTGCTGCCGGAAAGCGGCCACCTCGGCATCGCTGGGAAGGCCCGCGCGCGCTCCCAAGGTCCGGCACGCCATCGCGGCGACGGTAGCGGCGTAGCCCGCGGCGGGTTCGGCGCCCAGGCCGCGCGCTACCGCCGTGGCGTAGGCGCCGTGGAAGACATCGCCGGCCCCGGTGGTGTCCACGGCCTCCACGCGCGGAGCCGGCACCGACACCCGGCGGTCACCGTCGAGGAGCAGCACGCCGTCGGCACCGAGGGTGATGCCGACCACCTGGTCGGGGCGCCGCGGTAGCGCCGGCAACGCGGTCTCGGGGTCGTCGCGACCGAGCAGCTCCTCGGCGCACTCGCGCGAGACCAGCAGGTGGTCGGCCAGGTGCGCGTCCTCCCAGGCCTTCAGGTTGCCGTAGTCGGCCACCACCGGCACTCCCGCCGCGCGTGCGGCGCTCGCGGCAGCTCGGCACAGCCGCGGATGCCGCATGTCGACCAGCACGGCGCCGGCTCCTTCGACGACGCCATGGGGGAGCAAGGCGGGGTCGTCGTCGAGCCCGGCGCCGCGGTAGGGGAAGATCCATCGTTCTCCGTCCGGCGCGACCAGCACCGCGCTGACGAAGGTACGGGCGCCCGGAAGACGGTGCACACCGCTCACGTCGACGCCGTGCTGCGCCAGGTCGGCGAGGACCGTCTCGCCGGCCGGGTCGTCGCCGTGCAGCGCGATCAACGCCGCGTGCGCGCCGAGATGGGCGGCGGCGACCGCGGCGGTGGCGGCGGGGCCGCCCCCTTGCAGGTGGTAGCTGCTGGCGTCTGTCCGCGAGCCGCGTGGAGGGAAGCGTTCCACGCGCCACACATGGTCGAGGCAGGAGAGCCCGACACACACCACGCGGGGCGCGCTCACGGGCGGAGCCGCGGCGTGGTCGGGAGTGCCGGCACGACCTCGGTCCCCAGCAACGCGCACAGCTCCACCAGGGCGTCGACGCGGTCCCCCCGCCCGAACGCGAGGTGGTGGGGCAGGCGCCGGTCGAGCAGGTTGGAGACGAAGCCCCGGACAGCGACCGGCGTGTCCGCCCAGCGGAGGTCGCCGATCCAGCCGCGCACCCCGTCGAAGCCCGCCTTCTCCTCCCGGCGGACCTCCCCGCCGACGACGACCGCGCGCCGGCCGGAGGCCAGCAACCGGAACCCGCTCACCGGGCCGGCCTTGAGCCGCATATCCCTCACCACGCCGGTCCCGTCGCGGTTGAAGTGGGTGGTCAGTCGCGTGTCGGGGGCGCCGGACGGCCCGGCGGCCGCCCACGCCAGCGGGGCGTTGCCGCAGTGCCAGGCCTGGAGGGTGTCGTCCTCCTCGTCGACGTCGGAGAGGTCCATCAGGATCGCGCTCGAGCCGCTGACCCCCTGCAGCGCCAGCATCGACAGCGCGCCCATGACGTCGCCCTCGCACGCGGCCGGCACCTCGCGGCCGCTGGCGTCGCCCATGGCCGCACATGCCATCGACCCGCACGTCTCGGGCACCTCGGGCCAGCACCGGACGGCCAGCGCCGTGGCGTCCACCTCGGACGCCATCGCCTCGAGCGCGGCATCGATGCGGGCTCCGCGCACGAGCTGTGCGAACGTGACGTCGGCGCGCTCGCGCTCGGCCCAGGCACGGGCGCGGCGCTCCGCCTCGGCCTCCGGCACCGCCGCGACGCGCTCGAACAGATCGGCCAGCTCCCTGCGCACCAGCTGCACGCCGGCCAACTCCGGCACCTCCTCGAGAGCGTAGAAGCCAGGGGCGGTGCCTCCGATCGCCAGGATGCGGGCGGCCTCCACCGCGGCGAGCCCGCGGAGCGCATCCACCGTGGTCGCCAGTCGGCGCTCGAAGTCGGGGGCGTCCGCCTCACCGTAGAACCACTTGACCGGCTCCTCCTTGCCGACCTGCGGCGTGTCGAGCAGCGACAGGCTCATGTTCAGCCCGCACAGCGAGTTGAGCGGAAGGGGGCCCTCGCGACCGTGCCCTCCGGCACGCTCGGGGAGTCCCCACAGACCGACCCTGCGGACGGCCTGCACCAGCGGGGCCACCACCTCGCCCGTGGCGAAGGTGGTGAGCTGGACGAGCAGGTAGTCGAGGTCTTCGTCCGCCAGCGCGCCGGCGGCGCGCCGGGCCTCGTCGGCGTCGCGGACACGCTGTCCGGCGGGGACCAGTTCGAAGCCGTAGCGCTCGGCGAGCGCGCCCAGCGCCTCGAGACTGGCGCCGGCAGCCGCAGCGCTGTCCCCCTTGAAGGCGGGGCGCGTGACGGAGACGAAGCCGATGCGGGGGCGGATCATGGCTGACGCATCCGTGGGTGGGTCATCCCTTCACTCCTCCGGCGGTAAGGCCGCTGATGATGCGTTGCTGGAAGAACAGGATCAGCAGGACGAGAGGGACGATGCCGAGCGTGACCGCGGCGGAGATGAGCGCCCACGGGAAGGCGAACTCCCCCTGGTACAGGGTGATGCCCACCGGCACGGTCCGCATGGTGGTGGCCGTGTTGAACGTCAGCGCGAGCAGGAACTCGTTCCACGAGTTGACGAAGGCGATGATGCCGGCGGTGACCACACCGGGTGCCGACAGCGGCGCCACCACGCGGAACAGCGCCCCCACACGGCTGGTCCCGTCGACGGTGGCCGCGGCCTCCAGGTCCTCGGGGATGAGCTGGAAGAAGCTCGTGAGGATCAGCGTGGTGATGGGCAGGCTCAACGCCACGTACGGGATGATCAGCGCCCAGTAGGTGTTGAGCAGGTTGGGGGTGCTCACGGAGGACGGCAGGAAGCCCCAGCCGAGCTGGTGGAGGTAGGCGAACAGCGGGCTGAGGAGCGGCACCTCCACGCCCACGAACAGGCGGTACAGCGGCACGAGCATCACCAGCGCAGGGAACATGCTGGTCATGACGATGGCGGTGAGGATGGCGCGGCGACCGCGCAACCGCAGCCGCGCCAGCGCGTACCCCGCTAGGCTGGCGAAGAGCACGCACACCAGCGTGGCCGCCAGCGAGACCACCGCGGAGTTCAACAGGAAGCGCCCGAAGGGGTTCTGCGTGAAGACGTGCACGTAGTTCTGCAGGGTGGCGTGCTGCGGGAGGTAGGTGATGGGGATGCGGGTCAGCTCGTTCTCGGTCTTGAGCGAGGTGAGGAACAGCCACACCGCCGGGAACAGACCGTTGACGATCATCAACAGCAGGCCGAGACGCACCGCCACGTAGCGGAGCCGTCGGCGGGGCGTTCGTGCGCTGGCCGTCATTCGGTGTAGATCCAGCGGAGGTAGAGGATCGTGATCGCCAGGCTGATCACGAACAACACCACCGACAGGGCCGCCGCGTACCCGATGTTGAGGGCGAGCGTGGAGTTGTAGATGTACACGCCGAGCGTCTCCAGGCTACGGCCGGGGCCGCCGCGGGTCATGGCGAAGGGGATGTCGAAGGTCTGGATGGCGGTGAGGGTGCGGAAGATCAGCGCGACCGCGATCGACGGGCGCAGCAGCGGCAGGGTGATGCGCCAGAAGCGCTGCCAGGCGTTGGCCCCGTCCACCACCGCGGCCTCGTAGAGGCTCGCGTCGATCGACTGCAGGCCGGCCAGGAGGATGAGGCCGACGAACGACGAGGTCTTCCACACGATGGTGATGTTGACCGCCGCGATGGCGGGCGCCACCCGTGCCAGCCACAACGGACCGCTCACCCCGAGGCGGCCCAGCACGTCGTTGATGACGCCGTACTGGCTCTGGAACAGCCAGGCGAAGGTGAGGCCTGCGAACACGCGGGGCATCGCCCAGGGCAGCAGCAGCGAGACCCGGCCGAGCCAGCGCAAGCGCGACTCGACGTTGGCGAGCAGCGCCAGGGGGAGACCGACGAGGAACGAACCCGCCACGCTGACGACGATGATCACCATGGTGATGGAGAAGGAGTTCCAGAAGCGGCCGTCGGTCCAGCGCCCGCTCGCGCCGGGATGCAGGCCCAGCAGGTAGGCGAAGACGACCACCAGCACGAGGCCGAGGATCACCCCGGTCACGCGGCTCAGCCAGCGCCGGCGCACGACCCAGGCCAGGGGCGCCAGCGCCGCCAGGCCCACGAGCCGCAGCCAGAGCAGGTGGGAGGCGTTCCAGGTGAGGCCTTCACCCCACAACATGCGGCGGAAGTTCTCCAGACCGATGAAGGGCGTGCCGCGGAAGGGCTGGTTGAGGCGGTTGAAGTGCAGCGACTGCCACAGCACCGTCAGCATGGGATAGAGCATGACGGCGGCCAGTGTCAGCAGGGCGGGCAGCAACAGCAGCACACCGAGCTGAGCGTCGGACAGGTTGCCCGTCCGCAGTCGGCGCCAGAAGCCGGGCTTCCGGTAGGGGGTCGCGGGGAGGGATCTGGCCATCAGAAGATATCCGGTGCAAGATCGGGTGG
>JARRMM010000008.1:0-43134 GCA_037386005.1 Deinococcales bacterium
ATCATTGTTCATATACCGCCCTGTCATGATAATATTAAATCCTGCATCCTTATACAATTGAACTTCAGTGTCACTTGCAAATGGCCCATACCAGGCACCGACAAGGAAATCCTTTTGCTTATGCTTGGCCAGCTCGAGCTTCGACGGAGAGCCCGCGCTCATCGATTGGGAGTGGTCCAGCACGATCACCATGGCGACCTGGGGAAGGCTCACCTTGGTGCGCACGTCCGTGGTGACCGGGAGCACGTCCTCGATCGGGGTGCGGTACCAGCCACCGAGGCCGAAGCTGTGGGGCCCGCCCGTCATCCACAGCCCGCCGCCGTTCTCGACGTACTGCTTGAGCAGCTCGAGCTGGCCGGGCGTGAACTGTGCCGCGCTCCCCCGCACGACCACGGCGCTGGCGTCCATCGGTGCCTTCACATCCGCGACGGTCCCGTCCTGCACGTCGATCCCCTGAGCCTGCAGGAGCTTCGAGAGGGCCGGGTCGCCCAGGACGAGCACCGGCGGCCGCGAGCGCACCGTGATCTCGGTCTGCTGGCGATCATCGCCGGCGGGCTGCGGGAAGTCGGCCGAGATGGCGGCGTCGACCGTCACCGACGACGCCTGGCTGCCGACCTGGAAGCTGAAGGGGATGGCGTGGCGCCCCTTGGGGATGTCCTCGGTGACCGCGTCGAGCAGCCGCCCATCGACGCTGGGCTGCAGGGTGACGCGCGCGTTGCGGTCGCTGTCGATGACGGCGACGACCTGGACCTTCTGACCGGGTGCGGCCTGATCCGGGGCCAGCAGCTGTGAGAGCCGGACGTTCGGGCGCCTGCCCACGGCCAGCGTGTCGACCGGGATGCTCGGTAGCGCGTCCAGAGCGTGTCCGCGCGACTCCACGCCGTCGCTGACGAGCAGGGCTCGGCGGGCGCCGGAGGCGGCGGCCACCTGCAGGGCGCGGGCCAGGTCGGTCGAGCCCGTGTTCAGCACCGAGGGGACGTCCGCCGCCAGGGACGGCACGCGCGCCGTGTCACCGGCGAAGTAGAAGACTTCCGGCCGGACGGCAGCGCCGCGCCGGTCCAGCGCTCGAGCGGCCTGGAGGGCGCCCGACCCGACGCTGTCCGAGACGTCCACCAGAACGGCGACGCGGCCTCCCGCCCGCGGCAGCGACGGCTGCGCCAGCGCCACGACGAGCAGGCCCAGACCCAGCGCGCGCAGCCACCACCATGGGCGTCTGGGCAACAGGAGCAGGAGCGGCAGCGCCAGGAGCGCCCAGGGGAACCCCAGCTGAAGGCCCGCGGGGAGCACGCCCCATGGTAGCAGCCGCCGGCCGTGCCCCGGCGCGCCCGGCGCGCCCGGCGACCCCGGCGTGGCCGCCCCCAGACGCGAAGTTTTCGCCCTGGGGACGCCCCGTCGCCTTGCTATGATTCGGGCGATGGCCGCCTCCGAGCAGCCCTACGTACTCGTCGCCATGACCACCCAGGAGCGTGGTGAGGGTCTTCGGGGTGTGGTGTCGGAGATCGGCTACGACGCGACCATGTTCAGCGATGTCGAGGACCTGCTCTACCACACGCGTGTGTCGGTGCCGGCCGCGCTTGTGCTCGAGCACGGCCTCGCGGCGAAGGTGCCCCAGCTCGATCTGGTCGCGCTGCTCAGGCGCCGCAAGGCGCTCGCCGACGTGCCGTTCGTGTACCTCGGGCCGCCCGACCCGCAGACGCACGCCGCAGTGGTGCAGTCGGGGGCCGACGCCTACCTCGCCCTTCCGACCCGCCCGCAGGTGGTGAAGGCGCACCTGGAGCAACTGCTGGGGCGTCATGAGACGGAGAGGACGCTGCGCCAGGCGCTCGAGCACTCCCGCAGCTTCGAGCAGGCCTACAAGGAGAGCGAGCGCGTCAAGGACGACCTCATCCACATGCTCGTGCACGACCTCAAGAGCCCCATCGCCAGCGTGATGGGACTGCTGGACCACACCCTGGAGATGATCAAGGCCGATCCGGACGCCTCGGGCGTCGAGGAGCTGCTGGGCCTCGCCCGGAGCGAGTCGCAGCACCTGCTGAACCTGGCCGCCAACATCCTCGACGTGCGGCGTATGAAGGAAGGGCACATGCCCTACGAGCCGCAGCCCATCTCGAGCCTCACGGAGCTGGCCAAGGAAGCGCTCGGCGACGTGAGTGGCGGACCGCGTGACCGGAACTTCGGTTTCCTGGTCCGTCCCGAGGCCGAGAGCCTCCAGGCCGATCCGAAGCTGTTGCGCCGGGTGCTCGCCAACCTGATGGCCAACGCCATCAAGCACACCCGCCGAGGCGGCTACATCGACTTCCGCGCGTGGCGCCAGGACGCCGACTTCGTGCTCAGCGTGCGTGACGACGGCGAGGGCATCCCCGAGGCCGATCAGAAACGCGTGTTCAACGCCTTCGAGCAGTCGCGCCACACCGTCCACGACCGCTACGACACCGGCATGGGGCTCACCTTCTGCAAGCTCGCGGTCGAGAAGCACGGCGGCCGTATCTGGGTCGAGTCGAAGGTGGGTCGCGGCAGTACCTTCTTCTTCACCATCCCCGCCAACGTGCCGGCCCCCGCCGGCGACGGCGTGACCGTCGGCAGCGTGTGACGACGGTGGCGCGGGCGAGCCTGGCGGGCGCGGGCGCGGGCGCGTCGGGAGCGCCCAAGGGCGCGTCCACGGGAGCGTCGTCCGCGCCCGCCCCGTCCTGGGCGCTAGAAGCCGCCCTCTGGAGTCGTGGCTACACGCCCGTGGCGGGCGTCGACGAGGCGGGCCGGGGTGCGCTCGCCGGGCCGGTGGTGGCGGCCGCGGTCGTGCTGCCCCCGGGGGAGCACCCGTTCCGGGACTCGAAGGTGCTGACGCCGCGCCGCCGCGAGGAGCTCGCCCGGCTGGTGCGCGAGCGTGCGCTGGCCTGGTGCGTGGCCGAGGCCAGCCCGGCTGAGATCGACCGGCTCAACATCCTGGAGGCGACGCGGCTGGCCGCGCGCAGAGCGGTCGCCGGCCTGGGCTCACGGCCAACGCCGGCGGCGCTGGTCACCGACTACCTGCGGCTCGGCGCGGGCATCCCCGAGTTGGCGGTGGCGAAGGCCGATGGCCTCAGCCTGCAGGTCGCGGCCGCCAGCATCCTCGCCAAGACGGTGCGGGACGACCGCATGCGAGCGCTGGCCATCACCTACCCCGGCTACGGCTTCGACGGCCACAAGGGCTACGGCTCGCCCGCCCACCTCGACGCGCTGGCGCGACTCGGCCCCTGCCCGGAGCACCGACGCACGTTCGCGCCGGTGGCGCAGGGCCGCCTCTTCGCAACGTAGAATGGGGCGTTCCCGTCGGTGGGAGGTGCCTGTGACGCGGCACCCCGGGCGGCCGCGCCACCGCGGTCTGCGGCTCCGCCCTCGCACGGAGCCGACGGGACGCTAGGGAGCGACGACCATGCCCGAGTGCATCGGTGTGAAGTTCGACAACGGTCCGAAGATCCACTACATGGAGGCGCCGCCCTCGGCCCCGGCCGTCGGCACCCGCTGCGTGGTGAGCACCCGGCGGGGGCTGGAGCTGGGGCGTGTCCGGACCGAGCCGCGCGACGTGGCCAAACCGCACGGGCACTACGTTCGCGACGCGCTCGACGATGACCTCCAGCGCCACCAGGAGCTCCTGTCGCGCGCGGACGACCTCAAGTGGCTGCTACGGGCCCGTGCCCGCCAGAGCGGTGCGGACGTGAAGATCGTGGCGGTGGAGTTCACCATGGACGAGGAGTTGATGGTGGTGAGCTACTCGGCCGAGGACCACCCGCCGCTGCGCGTGCTGGCACAGGAGCTCATCCAGCACACCAGGGCGCGCATCGAGTTCAGCAACGTCGGGCCCCGCGACCAGGCCCGCATGCTCGGCACCCTCGGCGACCAGCAGCTGCCCCTCACCCCGGAGAAGATCAGCGGCCCCTGCGGTCGGCTCATGTGCTGCCTCCAGTACGAGCACGACATGTACAAGGAGCTGCTCAAGGGGATGCCGAAGAAGGGCGGGCGGGCCTGCCACGACGAGAGCGGTACCTGCGGGCGCATCGTGAAGCTCAACCCGCTCAAGGGCACCGTCGACCTGCGCACCGAGGAGGGGGCGGTGGAGGAGTACCCCGCCTCCGAGGTGAGTCGCACCCGGGCCTGAGCCCGGGTCGCCGGTCAGGCGCGACGCAGCGCGCGCAGGTCGAGTGCCAGCGTGGTGAGAGCGAGCGAGGGATTGGCGTAGGCCTCCAGGGCGCGTTCACAGTGCTCGACGGCGTCCAGGGCGGCGGCGTAGCGTGCCGGCGACAGGCCTCGCAGGGCCTCGCGCAGCAGCGCGGTGGGGGCGACGAGCTCGGCCTTCTCGATGCCGCGGGCGAGCGTCTCGGCGGCGTCCAGCGCATCGCGAAGATCGCCGTCCAGGGATGCCACGAAGCGGTCGACGACCTCCTGCGAGTCGCGGTAGTCGCTCTCCTCGGCGCGCGCGCGGATCAGCGGCCCGGGCAGGCCCAGTCGCAGGGCGGGATGCCCCTCCAGTTCGTCGAACGCAGCCACGTCGACCGCGCCGAGCCTGACCGGGGTGCAGCGCGAGGCGACGGTCGGCAGCAGTGCATCGGGTCCGGTGGCGATCAGCACGATCACCGCCCAGGAGGGCGGCTCCTCCAACATCTTCAGGAAGGCGTTGGCGGCGTTGGCGTTGAGGGCTTCGGCATGGTCCACGATGCCCACCCGGCGGCGGTGCCGCGGCCGGCGCTCGAGCCAGGGTCCGAGCGGATCCGGATCGGCGTTCGGCCGGGTCACCAGCTGGTCGATGGTGATCTCGAGCTGCCGCCGTTGCCGACCGGCCCGGGTGGTCTGCGAGGGACCGACCTCGCGGATGTCGGGGTGCTCGTGCGCGCTCGCCGCCTGGCAGCTCGGGCAGCGCCCGCAGGGTCGTGCATCGGGGTCGGGCGCGGCGCAGTTGAGCAGGGCCGCCAACCACCACGCCACCGGTCGACGTCCTACGCCGTCGGGGCCTGCCAGCAGCAGGGTGTGGGGCCCGTCCGAGCGGTAGAGGTCCCGGAGTGCCCGCTGGGTGGCTTCGTGGCCGAGGATGGCTTGCACGGCGGTCAGCGGCCCACCGCCAGCCGTGCTGCCAGCACCTCCGGGTAGCCGGCTGCGCGCACGGACTGCTGGACCGCGGCCACGTCGAACGCCACCCGGAACAGCTCGAGGGTGCGCGCCTCGTCGTCGAACAGCGCGTACGCGGCCAGAGGGATGCTGTCGCGCGGCTGCCCCACCGAGCCGGGGTTGACGAACAGCCTGGCACGGGGCGGGATCCGGTAGAGAACGCGCTCCTGCCGGAACTGCACCGTCCGCCACAGCGGGCCGCCCTCCGTCTCGACCGCCGCGAAGATCTTGGGCACGTGGGTGTGACCGACCAGGCAGAGCTGCTGCTCGAGCATCGGCAGGTTGGCCTGGGCGTTCTGCACCGTGGCGAGGTACTCCCACGGGCTGCGCAGCGCTCCGTGCGCCGCTTCCCAGCCGTCCTCCACCACGTGTTCCTCGAGCTCGTGCAGGAAGGTCAGGCTGTCGTCGCTGAGCTCGGGGAGCTGCTTGGTCAGGACCTCGGTGACGACGCCCTCCTCGCGGTGCCCCTCGGTCCGGCCCTCGGCGATGGCGAGCAGGGCGGCGTCGTGGTTGCCGAGGATGCGGACCTTGGGGTCGAGCGAGCGCAGCAGCGCGACGACCTTCTCGGCATCCGGGTAGTAGCCCACGGCGTCGCCCAGGAACAGCACCTCGTCGTAACCCCGGTAGTCGGCGTGGCGCAACACCGCCTCGAGCGCGGGAGCGTTGGCGTGCACGTCGCTCAAGACCAGGTAGCGCATGTAGCGCGAGGATACCACTCGCGCACACCGCTCCGTCCCCGGAATCGCCGATGCTCAGGGCTATACTGGGACGATGTCCAGCCCGTCCCAGCACCGCGGGCTTCCCGTCGAGCGACGTCTTCTCCGGTGGCTGCTTCCCGCAGGCGGGGGCGCGGTCCGCGGGCGTTGGGTGCTACGGGCTGCGGCGCTGGCGACCGTGCTCGCGGCGCTGTCGCTGGCCACGGCACAGATCTCGGTGCCGACCTTCGGCACCCGTGGCGGGGTCCCGGCGGACGTGGTCGACGCGTTCATGCCGGCGCTCCGACAAGCGGTGGGGGAGGCGACGGGCCTGAAGGTCAGCACCGGCGACCTCATCACCCCCGGCATCGCGGGCAGCCTCGAGCCGGAGTTCGCGATGCTCATCGCGGAGCTCGACAACGCGCGCTACGCCGTCTCCGGCGAGATCGCCCGGAGTCAAGCCCATGGCGGCGAGCCGTACACGGTCAACCTGATCGTGGTCGACGCGCAACGCAAGCGCAACACCGACCTCATCAGCCGACCGCTCGAGCCGGGCGCCTTGCAGGACACCGTCAAGGCGCTCGCCGACGCGATCGCCGCCTTCACCGGCGCCGCCGTCAGCCTGCCGAAGGGGAGTGCGGGGCTGTTCGTGTCGAGCGAGCCCGGCGAGGCCGAGGTGTTCCTGGACGGCGTGGCGGTGGGGCGTACCTCGAAGCTCGACGTGCTGATGCTCAAGCCGGGCCGCTACGACCTCGAGGTCCGGAAGGAAGGCTTCTTGCCGGAAACGCGCTCGGTCGAGCTGCGCGCCGACGACACCAGCTTCGTCCACGTCATTCTCACCGCCATCTCGGGCGGGAGCATCCAACTCTCAGCCTCGCCCGCCGCGCGCGTGTACCTGGACGGCGCGCGGGAGGGCATGACCCCGCTGACGCTGCCGGCGCTCCCAGGCAACCACACCGTGCGGCTCGAGCGCGACGGCTTCCAGTCCGAGAGTTTCGGCGTGCTGGTCCGGAACTACCGGGTCACGCGGGTGGCCGTCGACCTCAAGCCGGTGCACGATCCGCTGGTGTTCTGGGCGGAGAACCGCGCCCAGGTCGTGCTGGTGGATGGCGTGGTCCAGAACGGCGGCTTCGCTGCGGCCCTGGAGCCCGGCCTGCACAACTTCGAGCTGCGTGGCCCCGGCGGCGCCGTGACCAAGGTGCTGCGGGCGGTCCCCGACCACGGGGTGTTCCGGCTCGATCTCGGCAGCGGCGAGCTGGTGCCGCTCAAGCGCTGACGAGACGGGCACCGCTCCCTCCGCGACGGCCCCACCCCGCCTGCCTCACGGCGAGGGTAGATCCACCGGCAGACGATAGCGGACGGCCAGCACCCCGCGAGGACCGTTCGGACCGGTGGCGCCTGCACCCTCCACGCGGGCCTGACCGGGCCCGGCATCGAACGACAGCTCGAGCTGCAGCCGGTAGGGGGGTACGTCGAGGCGGTACGGCTCGGCCGCGACCTGGACCGACGCCTCCACCGGACCGATCTGCTGTGCCAGCGATGCGGTGGCACCGGGGCGCAGACCCCGCGGCGAGTCGCCCAGGTAGATCGCTCCGTCCAGGTCGGGCGCCCGCCGCCGACGGTAGGTGAAGCCCAGGCCGAGCGCCACGTCGCCGGCCTGCGCAGCCGGCTCGAGGTAGCCCTGGAGACGCAGCGAGAGCTCGTGGGGCCCGATGGCGCGGAGCCACCGCAGCCGCGACGTCAGGCGCCAGGCGGCCCCGGCCGGCACCAGGAAGAGCTGCGGACGGGCCTCCACCACCAGCGTACGTGAGGGGCGACCGCTGGCGTCGAACCCGACGGCCCAGCCGGCGGCGCCGAGGTCGGGCCGGGTCGTGCCGGCCAGGGCCAGCGGGTCGAAACGCGCGGGGTCCGCGGTGAAGCCCGACAGGCTGAGGCCGAGCGCGACCGGCCCGAGCACGCCGCGAGCCGTGACCACACCCTGCGCCTGGCCATCGGTGCGGAGCGACAGATTCACGTCGCCGACGATGTTGCCCAGGGGTCCGAAGGTGTCGTTCGCCTGTACTCCGAAGTCGAGCTGGGCCTCGCCGTCGAAGGCGAGTCCCAGCGCCACGCGCGTGTCGCCGACGCTGGCGTTCTCGATGCGGACCGAGACGCGCCCGCCGCCGGCCGGCGCGCTGCCGGGCCGTCCGCCGGCCAGGCCGAGCCGAAGGGTCTGCGCCTGCGCGGCGCCCGTGGCGCCGATCGTGAGCAGGACGGCCAGCAGGACGGCCAGCTGGACGGAAAGCGAGCGGACGGGAAGGGAGCGGACGGGACGCGAGCGGACGGGAAGGGAGCGTGCGGGACGGCCGTGCGCGGGTGCCATGGCTCCCAGTGTGCCTCGCGGAACGGGAGGTGAGCCAGCCCCGCGGGAGCCACCGCCGGCGCCGCGCTCCACGGCCGCGACGAAGCGCCCTGGCGGCGCGTTGTGCGCTTGATGTGGGGATGATGTCGGGCTACCCCTTCCGGTCGGGGCACGGGTGGGTGCTACACTGTCCGGCGATTCCCGCGCCTGGGGGAGTCCCAATCTCATGAACATTCTCGGACACATCACCGTACTTCCCCGCATCCCCGAGCCGATCCGTCGACTGGAAGACCTGGCCCACAACCTCTACTGGACGTGGGAGCCGGAGGCGCGGAAGCTCTTCCGGCAACTCGATCGCGAGCTCTGGGAGGCCTGCAACCACAACCCCATCACCCTGCTGCGCGACATCCGCCAGGAGCGGCTCGATGCCGCCGCGTTGGACGAGGAGTACCTCGAGGCCTACGCCGCGGTGCTCGAGCGCTTCGACGCCTACCACTCGGCGCCGAGCTGGTTCCAGCGCAACATCGGCGAGGACGACGACCTCTACGCCTACTTCTGCGCTGAGTACGGCTGGCACGAGGCGGTGGCGCTCTACTCGGGCGGCCTCGGCGTGTTGGCAGGTGACCACACCAAGGCGGCCTCCGATCTGGGCGTCCCGTTGGTGGCGGTCGGCCTGTTCTACCCCGAGGGCTACTTCCACCAGAGAGTGGCCAGCGACGGACGGCAGGAGGCCGTGTACGTGCGGCACAGCCCGGCAGACCTGCCGCTGACCCTGGCTCTGGACGACGACGGCGAGCCGGTCCAGGCCCGCGTCGACGTCTTCGGCCGGGAGGTGAACCTGCGCGCCTGGACCGTCCGTGCCGGCCGCGCCCGCGTCTACCTGCTGGACGTGGACTTCGCCGGGAACCACCCCGACGATCGCCAGCTCCTCCGGCGCCTGTACGGCGGCGACCAGCGCACGCGGGTGGCCCAGGAGATCATCCTGGGCATCGGCGGCGTCCGCTTGCTTCGGGCCCTGGGCGTTGCGCCCAGCGCCTGGCACATGAACGAGGGGCACAGCGCGTTCATGGTGCTGGAGCGGTGCCGCGAGCTGGTCGCGGACGGGCTGTCGTTCCCCCAGGCGCGCGAGGCCGTGACCTCCAACACCTTGTTCACCGTGCACACGCCTGTCGCCGCGGGCAACGATGCCTTCCCGTTCGATCTCGTCAACCAGGGGTTCGCAGGCTTCTGGGGGAGCCTCGGCCTCAAGCAGCACGAGTTCCACGAGCTCGGCAAGGCGGACCACGGCTGGGGCCCGGTGTTCAGCATGCCCGCCCTCGCCCTCCGGTTCTCCTCGGGCCGCAACGGCGTGGCGCGCCTGCACGGTCAGACCAGTCGTCGCATCTGGAGCGACCTGTGGCCGGACGTGCCGGTCGACGAGGTGCCGATCGGGCACGTCACCAACGGCGTGCACCTGTCGAGCTGGATGGCGCCCGAGATGCAGGAGCTGCTCGGCTCGGTGCTGCCGAAGGACTGGCCGTTGCGCTTCGATGACCTGGCGATGTGGGACGGGGTACGCGAGCTCGACGACGGCGGATTGTGGAGCGTGCGGCAGGACCTCAAGGCCCAGAGCGTCCGCTTCCTGCGGCGCCGTGTGCTGCGGCAGCTCGACCGCCAGGAGGCCAGCCCCACGGCGCTCAAGGACACCGGCCAGCTCTTCGATCCGAACGCGCTGACCATCGGCTTCGCCCGGCGCTTCGCCACCTACAAGCGTGCGACGCTGATCTTCCGCGACCTGGACCGCCTGGAGCAGATCCTCGCCGACCCCCAGCGGCCGGTGCAGCTGGTGTTCTCCGGCAAGGCCCACCCGGCCGACGAGCCCGGTCAGGCACTGATCGCCCACATCCACAACCTCTCCAAGGACCCGAGGTTCGCCGGCCGCGTCCTGTTCGTCGAGGACTACGACATGGCCATCGGCAGGGCGCTGACGCGCGGGGTGGACGTGTGGCTCAACAACCCGCGTCGGCCTTTGGAGGCGTCGGGCACGAGCGGACAGAAGGCGGCGATGAACGGCATCCTCAACCTGTCCATCCTCGACGGTTGGTGGCCCGAGGGCTTCGACGGCAGCAATGGCTGGGCCATCGGTGGCGCCCGGAGCTTCGACGACGACGAACGGGCGGACGCGGAGGACGCGGACGCTCTGTACGCCATCCTCGAGCGCGAGGTGGTTCCCCTCTACTACCGCCGCGACAGCGACGGCGTGCCGCACGAGTGGCTGGCCCGGGTGAAGGAAGCGATCGCTACGGTGGCGCCGCGCTTCAACGCCCAGCGCATGGTGAAGGACTACGTGTCGGGCTACTACGCGCCGGCGGCACGGCGCGGCGAGGCGCTGACGGCCGACGGCTACCGCGGGGCCACCGAGCTGGCCGCCTGGAGGCAGCACGTCGCCGAGCAGTGGCCCGACGTCTACTTCAGCGCCGACCCGGTCGAGGACCAGCTGCGCCGCATCGGCGAGGAGCTCGAGGTGAGCGCGGTCCTCAACCCTCGCGACCTGTCGGACGACGAGATCCGCGTCGAAATCGTCTACAGCACCGAGGACGATGCCTTGCAACGCAACATCCACGTCGTGCCCATGCAGAAGGTCGATGGTTACCCCGATGGCGGGACGCTGTACCGAGCGCGCTTCCGCCCGGAGCTGAGCGGGCGGCTCGCCTACGGCGTGCGCGCCTACGCCCACCACCCTTCGCTGGCGACGCCGTTCGACTCGGGCGCGGTGCGCTGGGCCTAACCGGAACTCACCAGCGCTCGTCCAGGTCGGTGATCACCAGCAGGCGCTCGAGCGCCGAGATGGCACGGGCCGGGAAGCGGTCGAGCTCCCCGGAGCCCATCAGCGTGCCTTCCAGCGCGGCCCGCTTCCCCTCGCCCTTCACCAGGAAGGCGACCTGACGACTGCGGCTCAACGCGGACGCGCTCAGGCTGAGCCGCACCCGCGCCTGGTCCGGCGGCCGGACCACCAGTGTCAAGCCCGTCTCCAGCGCCGCGCCGGTCCCCGGGAAGAGGCTGGCGGTGTGCCCGTCGGCGCCGAGGCCGAGCAGCGTGAGGTCGAAGGTGGGGTCGCTCCCCAGGGCGCCCTGGAGGGCCTTCGCGTAGGCGGCTGCGGACGCCTCCGGGGTGTCGAGGAACGGCCAGGCGAGCACCTGTGCTTCAGGGACGGGCACCGCATCGAGCAGCGCGTCGCGGGCGGCGCCCGCGTTGTTCTCGGGGTGGTCGGGCGGGACGTAGCGCTCGTCGCCCCACAACACCCAGGTACTGGGCCAGGGGAGATCGGTGCGCTCGGACAGGGCGTGGTACAGCGGCAGCGGGGTCGATCCGCCCGACAGCGTCACGACGAAGTGGCCGCGGCGTTCGACGGCATCGACCATGCTCCGCTCGAAGAGCTCCTGGGCGGCTTCCGCCACGTCGTCCACGCGGAGGATGTCGGAACCGTTCATGGCGCGAGTATAAGGGCGCCTCGCCGGACGCTCGGTTAGACTGGCCCATGACGCCGACACGTGACGATGCCCTCACGCTGATGGAGTCCTGGACGGAGTCGGACAGCCTGCGCAAGCACATGCTGGCGGTGGAGGCCGCGGTGGCCGCCTACGCCCGCCACTACGGCGAGGACGAGACGCTCTGGTCGGTCGCGGCGATCCTCCACGACTTCGACTACGAGCGCTACCCGAACCCCGATCGCGACGAGAGCGGCCATCCCTGGGTGGGCGTGCGGAAGTTGCAGGAGCTCGGCTACCCGGAGGAGGTGACCGACGCGATCCTCGGCCACGCCGACTACACCGGGGTGGAGCGCCGCAGCCTGCTCGCCAAGACGCTCTACGCGTGTGACGAGATCACCGGCCTCATCACGGCGGCCGTGCTGGTCCGGCCGGACCGCGACATCGCCAACCAGACGGTCAAGAGCCTGAAGAAGAAGTTCAAGGACAAGGCCTTCGCGCGGGGCGTCAACCGCGACGAGGTCCGGGAGGGTGCCGAGGCGCTCGGGGTGGAGCTGTGGGACCACGTCGCCTTCGTGCTCTCGGCCATGCAGGACCGCGCGGACGTGCTCGGTCTCGACGGCCGGTTGGCGCAGGAGTCCTGATGCCGCGGCGGCCGGTCAGTGCGCCGCCGCCACACCGCCTGTCACGGCCTGGGGCGTCGAACCGGTGAGCAACCGGACGTTCCAGCGCCAGCCGTCCGGGCCGCGGCGGATGAGCGGCCACACCACCAGGACCGCACGGCCTTCGATCGAGCCGGCGCGGACCGGTCCGAAGGCGCGCGAGTCGAACGAGGCGGTCGGGCGTCGGTTGTCGCCCATCACGTAGACGCGACCCGCTGGCACCCGCGTGACCGGCACGCTTGCCAGGCCACGGAAGGCGCCGGCCAGGTAGCGTTCCGGTCGGGCCCGACCATCGACGTAGAGCACGCCTGCGCGCATCGCGACGGTCGCGCCCGAGCCCGCCACGATGCGCTTGATGAGCAGGTGCTCCCCCAGGACCCTGCCCAGACGCGTCTCCGGGCGGCTGGGGTCGGGGAAGAACACGATGTCGCCCGGCGTGTACGATCCCAGCCCGAGGCGGTGGAGCCACGCGCCCGTCCGCAGGACCAGGACGCGCTCGCCGTTGTGGAGGGTGGGCTCCATGGAGTGGCCGTGCACCACCACCACGCCGGCCAGGAACAGACTCACCAGCAGCCCCACCAGAACGGAGGCGAAGCCGAGCACGAGCCAGCGCGGCGCGTTCAAGCCGGTCGCGGCCCGCGCGCGCCCTCCCCGGGCACCGGAGCCCGCCGCGTCGTCTCCCTGTGGGTGGCTCATGGCGCGCAGTCTAACGCCGTCCCTGAGGCGGCTCTGCAGTCTGGCGTCGAGGGGGCCTCCGCCGTCCGGGAGGTGCGGTCAGCGCGTGCCTGCGCCGCTGCGGCGCGGCTTGGTCACCGTGCGTTCGGGGGTGTCGGAGCGCGGCGGCGTGAGGAGGGCGTCCAGCCCGCCCACGGCGTCCAGGGCACGCTCCGCGGTCTCCTCGCCGTAGCGGACTATCGTGCGGAACTCACGGAACGACTCCACCCGCACCTCCGGCATGTCGAGGCGGATGCGCAGGTCGGCGGGGTGGAGGCTGTACTGGATGTCGACCAGGATGGACTGCATGATGTCGCTGGTGCGGAACAGCATCTGGGCCATGGGGGTGCGGCGCTCGAGCCGTACCGTCTGGACCATGCGCTCCCACCAGTTGCCGTTGAGGGCGGAAGTCCCGTAGACCGAGCGGCGGGGGACCGTCACGTCCGAGGCGATGCAGCGGGTGGCGCCGAGCAGGGTCGCCGCGGAGACCGGCAGGTTGTTGACGATGCCCCCATCGGCCAGCGTCCTGCCCGCGAGCTGGATCGGCTCGAAGGCGCCGGGGAAGCTACTGGAGGCGCGCACGGCGCGGATCAGGTCACCCTCCATGTGGACCACGCCCTCGCCCGTCTCGATGTCGGTGGTGGTGACGGCCAGCGGGACCTCCAGCTCCTCGAAGGTGGCAGGAAGGTGATCGGCCAGGAAGGCCTGGAGGCGGTCCCCTTTGAACAGGCCGGTCTGCAGCGAGAGGTCGACGACGTCGCGCCAGCTGGTGGTGTCGGCGAGCTGGAAGAGGTCGTCGGCGCGGCGCCCGCTGGCGTAGAACGCGCCCAGGATGGCGCCCATCGAGGTGCCGGCGATCACGTCGAACTGGGCACCCGCACGCTCGAGCACCCGAAGCACGCCGATGTGCGCGAAGCCCCGTGCGCCGCCCCCCGAGAGCACGAGCCCGACACGACCGTGGTCCGCGGGCGATTCCATGACCGCCAGCCTAGCACGCTGGCTTAGGCACTTCTGTACCGCTGTAGACGACGTTCGTGGCGTTGCAGCGAGGGGGCGGTAGACTCCGGCATGACGCGCAGCAGGAGCGCAGGCGCGATGCTCGCGGCCGGCCCCGGGCAGGTCGTGACCACCCCGGACCGGGCGCCGGCGCGGGACGCCTACGACGTGGTGGTGGTCGGCGCCGGGCTGATGGGGGCCGCGGCGGCCGCACTGCTGCGGTGCTGGGCCCCCGAGCTGAGGCTGCTGCTGGTGGAGGCCGACGGGCTGCCGAACGAGGGCGGGGCGTCGGTCGCAGCGCCGGGCCTGCTTCCCCCCACGCACGGCGGGGTGGGCGACGAGCGGGAGGCGTCGCTGCGCTGGGCGCGGGCGCTGGTCGAGCAGACCCTACCCGACGCGGCCTCGGCGCGGGCGGGTTGGCTCGAGCTGGTGACGGATCCCTCCGACGCGGAGGCCGATCACGCGCGGCCGTTGCGCGCTCTGGCGACGCCCCCCGTGGTGGATGCGGTGATCGCGCTCACCGGCGTCGACGCCGAGCACCCGGCCGTGGCCAGGCAGGGCGGGTGGGTCCCGGCCGATGCCCTGGCGCTCCGGCTCGCCAGGCGGGCGGTGCGGGAGGGGGCCGACCTGCTGCTCAATGCCAGGGTGCGGCCGCTGGGGCCGTCACGATTGCTGCTCGAGCGCCTCGCGCTCGACCGGCGCATGGAGCTGGGGGTGCGGGCCAGGCACACGATCGAAGCGGGTGCGGTGGTGGTGGCGTGCGGCGCGGCCGGAGGCGAGGTGGCCGAGGCCGGGCTCGACCGACCCGTCGGGTTGCCGGCCGCCTTCCGGCAGTACCCGCGCGTGAGGCTGGAAACCCCGCCGGAACCTGCGGCGCTGCCGGTGGTGGCGCTGGCCGGGTGGCGCTTCCGATCGGCGCCCGGGGGTGCCCTGCTGGTGCCGCCGGCGCTGCCCTCCGATCCGGTCGGCTACGTGCCGACGGGCGGCCGTCTGCTCGGGGTACCGGTGGGGCTGCGGCGCGAGCTTCTCGAATCCCTGCTCGAGGAGCCTGCGCTGGCATCGCTGCTTGCCTCGGGACGGTTGGAGCTGGGCAAGAGCGTCCGCTCGGTGCGCGGCGCGCACGTCAGCGCCCCGATCGACGGGCGGCCGGTGGCGCGCTCGCTGGGGCAGGGGTGGTGGTTGCTGGCAGGGTCCGGTGCGGGACTGCTCCGCGACCTGGCGGCCGCGGCCGGCGTCGCTGCGAGCCTGGCACGGGGGGCCGGCGGCGCCGATCCCCCCTGGCCGCCGCAGGGCTGACCGGTGCTCCGCAGCGAGAAAAGGGGAGGGCGGCCGTTGGGCCGCCCTCCCGCATGCCTGGTTCGCGCCCGAGAGCGCTTACTGACCGGAGTTGTTGGAGCCGCCGCTTCCGCCCGAGCCGTTCGAATTCGGGCTCTGCTGCACGACCTCGAGCGTCACGGTGACGTTGCGCGTCTTGCCGTTGCGCCACACCTCGAGGTCCAGCTTGTCGCCGGCCTTCTTCGAGAGCACGATGCGCTGCAGATCGGTGACGGTGCTGATCTTGGTGCCGTCCGCCTTCATGATGACGTCGCCGCCGGCGGGGTAGTTCTGGCCGTTGACGTTCGCCTGGTAGCTAGGCCCTTCGAGGCCTGCCTTGGCGGCGGGGCCGTCCGGCGCCACCTGCATGACCACGGCGCCGTAGTCGGGCATGTTCAGCGTCTTGCGGACGTCGGAGGGGAAGTTGTCCACGCCGATGACCGACACGCCGATGCGCGGCTTGTTCTGGATGTCGAGGGTCTGCGCGTAGATGCCGGACAGACCGCCCTTCTTGAGGTCGGGCAGCGCCTTCTGGATGAGGCTGGAGGGCACCGAGAAGCCGATGCCGATGTTGCCGGCCTGGCCGTTGGCGCTCATGCCCGGGATGATCATCGTGTTGATGCCCATGACCTGGCCGGCCGAGTCGAGCAGCGGGCCGCCCGAGTTGCCGGGGTTGATGGCGGCGTCGGTCTGGATCATGGGGATCTTGACCTGGCCGATCGACGGCAGCTCACGCCCCATGGCCGAGACGATGCCCTCGGTCACGGTCGAGGACAGGCCGAACGGGTTGCCGATGGCGATCGCCTTCTGGCCCACCTTGATCTGGTCCACGTTGGCCAGCGGGATGGGCTTGGCGCTGCTCGGGAGCTCGCTCGGGTTGTCGAGCTGCAGGAGCGCCAGGTCGTAGTCCGGGTCCGCGCCCACCACGTGGATGGGAAGCTCCTTCTGGCTGCCCGGGAAGGTCACCGTCATCTTGGCGCCGCTCAGCATCTTCACGGTGCCCTGCTGCAGCGCGTCCTTCACCACGTGGTAGTTGGTGATGATCTGGCCCTGCGAGTCGATCACGAAGCCCGAGCCGGCAGCCTGGATGACCTGCTGCTGCTGCGGGAAGAACGGCTGGAACTGGGGTGGGACGTTCTGCTGCTGGAACGGGTTGACGCGCTGGCCCTTGACGGTGATGTTGACCGCCACCACACTGGGGCCGTAGGTATCGACGATGTTGACGGTGTTCTGCTCGTTCTGCAGCAGCGCGGACGCCTGGCTGCTCGTGGTCGTCGATTGAGCGCTCACCTCTGGGAAGAGGTTGGCGCCGGCCAGAACCAGCCCGACGGCCACCATCAGCGTTGCCAAGCCGAAGCCGATGCGTTTGCGAAGCAAGGTACTCCTCCTTCCGAAAAGCCGTCCCCCGGCTTCCGGTCGCGGTCGTGTCGGACGCATGGTTACGCGTCGTAGGAGCGGGCCCGCACAACCCGCTCTTCCATCGCTACTGTATGCGCGGCCGGTGAACGTGAGCCAAGACCACAATGAACTTCCTGAGGGTTTCGGGCGGCTCAGGCGTCTCGGCGCTCCCCCGCGCGCTCCAGCCACGCGACCGTGATGGCGCCCGCCACCAGCAACAACAGTAGCAGGGGCGCCCCGGGCGCCTGCCACGGCCAGACGACATGGTCCTGCGCCGCGACGAAGGGCCACACCTTGCGCAGGCTACCCAGCATGAAGCCGGCCAGCACCGCGAGCGTGGTGTCGTGGGCGCGGCGCAGCAGCCACGCCAGCAGGCGTGCGAAGGTGAGCAGCCCCAGCACCGCGCCCACCGCCAGGGGGAGCAGCACGGCCAGGTCGAGACGCGTCACCGCCGCCAGCGCCGTGTCGTACTTCCCGAGCAGCACCAGCACGAAGGCGCCCGAGATCCCCGGCAGCATCAGCGCGCAGACGGCGAGGGCGCCGCTGAGCACCAGGAAGGCGACGGCATCCGGCGTCGCCGTCGGCGCTAGACCCACCAGCCCGAAGGCGCCCGCCGTGGCGAGGAGCGCGCCCGCCACCGCACCGGGCGTCCAGCGCCCTACCCTGCGCGCGACCAGCCCGGCCGAGGCCAAGATGAGGCCGAAGAAGAAGGCGTGCACGGCCCCCGGATGGTGGGCCAGCAGCCAGTGCATCAGGCGGGACAGGGCGAGGACCGCCGTAGCGATGCCGAGCAGCACCGCCGTCAGGAAGCCACCGTTGGCGAGTCGGAAGGCGCGCCTCAGGCGCAGGTGGACGAGCGCGTCGAGGAAGGGGGGAGAGGTCAGCGATCCCAGGCTCGCGATGAGCTCCTGGTAGATCCCCAGGATGAGCGCCATCGTGCCGCCGGACACGCCTGGGATGAGGTCGGCGGTGCCCATGGCGATGCCTCGCAGGTAGAGCCCCGTGGAGCGCGCAGGTGCTGGGTGACGGTCGGGCCCCGGAGGGGTCGACGCGGGCTCGAGCACGCGCGTAAGGTACCACGCCGCCGGGCGCGTTGGCGGCGCTCGCTCGAGGTTCGCTCGCGGGCGCGAGGGGCGGAGGAATGCGGTAGGCTGAGCCGAGGAAGGGGCGTTGCGGTGAGTGAAGGCGACGTTCAGGAGCGGGTGAGCGAGTTGCTCTCGGGCACCGGGGTGAGCCTCGGGCAGCTCGACGATCTCGCCGGCCAGCTTCTATGGCGCATCGGGCGGGTGAGCGACGAGGGACCGGTCACCGTTCGCGTCGGATTGGCATCGAGCGCCGGCCTGTTCCACGAGCTGCCGCGCCTGCGAACGGCGAGCGACAGCGAGATCGAAGCCGCGGTGGAGGAGAACGCCTTGCGCGTCGAGTGGGTGGGCCCGCGCCCGCGCGGCGCCGGCGAAAGGTGAACGCGTGGATCTGACGCACGAGGTGAGCTTCGTTCTGGACCTGGAGCTGCCCGCCGAGGCAGCGCGCGATTTCGTGCGTGACGTGCCGAGGTCGCTCTCCCAGGCCACCTTCCTGGCGGATCTGCAGGTGGTGGAGGGGGCGCCCAAGGTGGTGACCGCCACGCTGCCGGTGAACGCCGCGCTGTTCGGACAGCGGGAGCTGCCCTTCCGCTCGGAGCTGACCTACACCGACGCAGGGGCCCGTTTGACCGGCCTGCCGCTCGCCCCCGACGGGCCCGGCTGGGCCGAAGTGTCGGGCGACGCCAGCGTGCAGCCGGGCCGCCGAGGCTGCCGCGTCGAGTATCGCTTCTGTATCGCCATCCATCTGGCGCTGCCCGCGCCCGAGAAGTGGGGCGGTCGAGCCCTGCTGAGCATGATCGAGTTCACCGCCAGGAACGTCCTTCAGGGCGTGATGGCGAGCTTCCCGGCTGCCGTCCGTTCAGCGGCGCGGGAGGTGGAGGCAGCCTGGGCCTGAGCCGGCCCGCAGGTCACTTCCCGACGCAGAAGTTCGCGAAGATCGCCGCCAGGGTCTCCTCGGCCACGGCCGTCCTACCGGTGACACGGCCCAGGGCGTCGAGGGCGTCCTGGAGCTCGAGCGATGCGATGTCGGGTGCGGCCCCCCGCGCTCCGGACAGGTGCCGGCGCACCGCGCCGAGGGCCTGCGCGTGGCGCTCGTGGGTGATCCATAGCTCGGTGCCGGCGGCGTCGCCGAGCAGTTGCGCCTCGAGGCGCTCCCGGAGCCGCTCCAGGCCGGCGCCGGTCCGGGCCGATACGGCGAGCGCGGCCCCGCCCGGTAGCTCGTGCTCGTCCCAGGCCGCGGGGAGGTCGGCCTTGCTGGCGACGACCAGCGTCCGGTCCGTGGGCAGCTCGCCACGGAGCGCCAGGTCCTCAGGAGCGAGCGGCGCCGAGCGGTCGAGCAGCAGAAGACACAGGTCGGCGGCCTCGGCGATCTCGCGGGCGATCTTCACGCCGGAGGCTTCGACGGCGTCCTCGGCGGCACGGAGGCCGGCGGTGTCGATGGCCGTGAGAGGGATGCCCCCCAGCGCCAGCGGCGCTTCCAGGTAGTCGCGCGTGGTGCCGGGAGCTTCACTGACGATGGAGCGCTCGAACCCGAGCAGCGCGTTGAGCAGGCTCGACTTCCCCGCGTTCGGGCGGCCCAGCAGTGCCAGCCGCGCGCCGGAGCGGCTGATGCGTCCCGCCTCGGCGGTGGCGAGCAGCGCCTCGACCTGGGCCAGCGCCCGCTGAAGCGGCCTGTCCAGCTCCGCCTCCGGTACCCCCTCCTCCGGGTAGTCGAGGCTGGCCTGGAGCGCCGCGTAGGCCTGGGTGATGTCGGTCTGGATCGCGTCGAGCCGCCCGCTGAGCGCCTTCGAGAGCCCCAGCGCAGCGTTGCGGCGGGCGCTGTCGGTCTGCGCCTGCACCAGGTCCATCACGCTCTCCGCCTGCGCCAGGTCGAGCCGCCCGCCCAGGAAGGCGCGCAGCGTGTACTCGCCGGGGCCGGCCAGCCGGGCGCCGGCCGCCACGCAGAGGTCGAGGACGGTGCGCAGCACCGCCGCCCCGCCGTGGGTCTGCAGCTCGATCACGTCCTGCCCCGTGTAGGAGTGCGGGGCGCGGAAGGTCAGCAGGAGCGCCTCGTCGACGACGTCGGCGGCTCCGTCCGGGCGCGGGTCGACGATGCGGCCGTAGATCACGCGCCCCGCCGGCCTGCGGCTGGGGAGGGCGCCGCGTCGCGGACGGAACAGCGTGTCCGCCACCCGGTACGCCGCCGGCCCGGAGACGCGCACGACGCCGATCGCCGCGGCGCCGGGGGCGGTGGCGATGGCGGCGATGGTGTCGCTGGTGGGCGGGAGCGGCACCTCAGGACCCCGCGCCGTCCGATGCGCCGGCCAAGACGGTGGCTGAGTCGGTCATGGGTGGCGGCCTCTCATGCCCCCGCCCCGGCGTCCTCGAAGGCGCCGGCCGCCGCCTCGACGATCGCGTCGACGTCGGCGGGGCTGTGAGCGTAGGAGAGGAAGGCCGACTCGTAGGGGCTGGCCGGCCAGTAGACGCCGCGCTCCAGAAGACCGTGGAACCAGCGGGCGAAGATCGTGCGGTCGGTGGCCGTGGCGCCTGCGTAGTCCTTCACCATGGTGGCCGTGAAGAAGACGGTGAGCATCGACCCCACGCGGTTGATGCGAACGTCGACGCCGGCGCTGGCCGCGGCGGCCGCGAGCCCTTCCTCGAGCCGTCGGCCGCGCTCCTCCAGCGCCTGGTAGACGTCGCCTGCCTCGTCGATGGCGTGCAGCGTGGCCAGGCCGGCCGCCATCGCCAGCGGATTGCCCGACAGGGTCCCCGCCTGGTAGACGGGGCCGAGCGGCGAGATCGCGTCCATGAAGCGCGCGCTCCCGCCGAAGGCGCCGACGGGGAGCCCGCCGCCGATCACCTTGCCCCAGGTGACGAGGTCGGGCTCGAGGCCGTAGCGCTCGACCGCGCCGCCGCGGGCCACTCGGAAGCCGGTCATCACCTCGTCGACGATCATGGCGGCGCCGTGCGCACGGGTCAGCTCACGCACCCCCTCCAGGAAGCCGGGAGCCGGGGGCACCACGCCCATGTTGCCGGCGACCGGTTCCAGGATCACCGCGGCGATGGTGTCGCCCTCGGTCTCGAAGAGCGCGCGTAGCGAGTCGAGATCGTTGTAGCCGGCGACCAGCGTGTCGGCGGCCGTGCCCCGGGGCACGCCCCCGCTCGAGGGAACGCCGGTGGTGAGGGCGCCCGA
Source organism: Deinococcales bacterium (assembly GCA_037386005.1). Taxonomy (GTDB): domain Bacteria; phylum Deinococcota; class Deinococci; order Deinococcales; family Trueperaceae; genus JASBRS01. The sequence continues at coordinate 20,978 of JARRMM010000008.1, forward strand.
GCCGGCGGCCACCAGGAGGCTGTCGGCGTGGCCGTGGTAGTTCCCCTCGAACTTCACGAGGCGGTCGCGGCCGGTCACCCCCCGCGCCAGCCGGATCGCGCTCATCGTGGCCTCGGTGCCGGAGTTCACGAAGCGCACCCGGTCCATGCCGGGAACGCGCTGCAGGACGTCCTCTGCCAGCCGCACCTCGTCCTCGACAGGCGCGCCGAAGGAGGTGCCCCGCTGGAGCGCCTGCGCCAGCGCCGCCACCACTGCAGGGTGCGCATGGCCCATCAGCAGCGGCCCCCAGGAGCCCACCAGGTCGAGGTAGCGGTTGCCGTCGACGTCCTCGAGGCGGCAGCCCTCGCCGCGCGCGATGAAGCGCGGATTGCCACCCACCGAGCCGAAGGCGCGGACCGGGGAGTTGACGCCGCCGGGCGTGACCCTGCGCGCGCGTTCGAAGAGGCGGTCGGATCGAGCCGTGTCCATGAAGGTAGAATCGCACGCCTCCGGAGCGGGGGCAACGCCCGGCGGGCCGCCTCCGTCCCCCTGGAGGCGGCTGCTATGATCCCGGGTGGCCCTTGCGGGCGCCGCGGCCGCGAGGCGAGCGCGGCGGGAGGAGCGTATGGAGGTCATCCACGTCCTGCAGTCGGTCGCGAGCCCTACGCTCGACCGGCTGATGCTGCTCGTGACCCAGCTCGGGTCCGAACAGGCGTACATCGTGCTCTTGCTGATCGCCTACCTGGGCGTCGACGCCCGCATCGGCCGGCGCCTGGCCGTCCTCTTCCTGGCCGGCTTCTACCTGAACGAGCAGCTCAAGGCGCTGTTCCACACCCCCCGTCCGTTCACCCTCGAGCCCGGCATCGTGCGCTCGCCCGGTGCGCTGGCCACCGCGCAGGGGAACGGTTTCCCGTCGGGGCACGCCCAGTCGAGCACCACCTTCTGGGGGCTGGCGGCGTTCTACGGCCGGCGCGCCTGGCTGTCCGCGCTCGCCGTGGTGATCGTGGCGCTGGTGTCGTTCTCCCGCCTCTACCTCGGCGTCCACCTGCCGGTCGATGTGGTGGGCGGCATCGTGGTGGGGCTCGCCCTCGTCGGCGTCGGCGCCGCGGTCGAGACGGTGCGGTTCGAGCCGGGGCGGGCCGCCGTGGTGCTGCTCGGCCTGGGGGTGCCCTTGGCCGTCCACCTGCTGTTTCCCACGCCCGACTCGGGCGTCCTGATGGGCGCGCTGGCGGCGTTCCTCGTCGGACCCGAGCTGGTCCGGCACGCCACCGACGGGCCCTGGCAGGGCCGCGCCGCGCTGACCCTGATCGGCATCGTGCTGGTCTTCGGCGTCCAGCTCGGCAGCGGCCTGCTGCTCGCCGATGACGTGCGGCACGCACCGCTCGTCGCCTTCGCCCGCTACCTGCTGGTGGGCCTGACCGGCACCGTGGCCGTGCCGGCACTCGGCCGCGGCCTGCGGCTGGTGGCCGCGCCGGTCGACGCCTGAGCGCCGTGCGCCGCGTCCGCCTCACGCTCGAGTACGACGGCACGGCCTTCTTCGGCTGGCAGCGCCAGGCCGCAGGCGAACGAACGGTGCAGGCCGCCCTGGAGGAGGCGCTCGCCCGCCTCCCGGGCGAGCACGGCAGCGTGGTCGCGGCCGGCCGGACCGACGCCGGCGTGCACGCCCTGGCGATGACGGCGCACGTCGACACCGACGTCGCCATCCCCGACGAGAAGCTGCGGCTGGCCCTCAACGCCCACCTGCCGCGGGATGTGGCGGTCCTCCGGCTCGAGACCTGCGCCGACGACTTCCACGCCCAGTTCGACTGCCTCTACCGGCGCTACCTGTACCGCCTCCGGGTGCTGCGCGATGACCCCCGCGGCCAGGCCCTCCAGCGCCACCGGGTGCTGCCGGTGTTCCGCCACCTGGACGTGGAGGCGATGCAGGCGGCGTGCCAGGCCCTCCTCGGGACGCACGACTTCAGCACCTTCGCCACGCGCGAGACCCGCAGCCGCGAACGCACCCTGCTGCTGTGCGATCTGCGCGCCGAGGCCGGCGAGTTGCGCCTGCACGTGGCGGCCGACGGCTTCCTCCGTGGGATGGTGCGCACCATCGTGGGCACGTTGCTGTGGGTCGGCAAAGGCAAGCTAAGGCCGGGCGACATGCCCAGGCTGTTGGCGGCGCGCGACCGCACGCGTGCGGGACACAACGTGGCGCCCCACGGCCTGTACTTCGTCGAGGCCGGCTACCGGCCCTGGCAGCCCGAGGCGTCGGAGAACGCGGTGGACGGCCTCGTGCTGTAGTGCGGCCGTACAATGGGCGCATGCCATCGAAGCATTTCGAGGACGGGCACCCGACCATGGTGGACGTCGGAGCCAAGCCCCCCACAGCGCGGCGAGCGGTCGCCGAGGCGATCGTGTCGCTCCCGGCGGAAGCGATGGCGTGGCTGGAGGAGGGCGCGCCGAAGGGCGATGCGCTGCAGGTGGCGGAGCTGGCCGGCATCATGGCGGCCAAGCGCACGCCCGACCTGATCCCGTTGGCGCACCCCCTGCCGCTCACCTCGGTGAGCGTGCACGGCGAGCGGCAGCCGGGCGGGGTGCGCTTCGAGGCCTCCTGCGGCACGACGGCGCCTACCGGCGTCGAGATGGAGGCGTTGACGGCCGCCAGCGTGGCGGCACTGACGCTGTACGACATGCTCAAGGGCGCCAGCAAGGACATCGTGATCGAGAGCGTCAGGCTTCTTCACAAGGAGGGGGGCCGGTCCGGCTCATGGACACGCACGCAAGGCCGCTAGAGCCGGAGGACGCTCCGGCGATCGCCGGCATCGACGCCGCCTACGCCAGGGCCTACGGGCTCGAGCCGCGCACGGGTGCGGCCAGCCTGCGCTTCTTCGCCCGCACCGGCCACGCCTTCGTGGCGGAGGGCGAGGGGGGCGTTCGCGGCTTCGTGCTGGCCCAGGCGCTGTTCGACGGGGAACGCCCGACGCTGTTCGCCGGGCGCCTGGCCAGCGCGCCGCCCGGTGACGACGAAGCGCTGCGAGCGCTGCTGCGCGCCCTGACCAAGAGCGCCTACGATGCCGGCGTCTACGATCTTCGGGTCGAGCTGCCGGCGGGTGACGCCGCCGGAGCGGAAGCCCTGCAGGCGGAGCGCTTCGGCGTGGCGCCCACCGCCGTCTACAGCCGCCATCTCGGGTCGCGTGCCGCTGCGGTGGCGGCGGCGGCCGACGGCGCCGGCGCGGAGCCGGTGGAGGGGGACGACCATGGCTGACGAGGGTGCCGCCCGGGTCCTGCTCGGGGTCCGCGGCATGGACACGGAGGCGAGCCGGGGCCGCGTCGAGGAGGCGCTGCGCGCTCTGCGGGGCGTGCGCAAGGTGCAGGCCAGCAGCGATCTGCAGGTGGCGGTGGAGTACGACGCGGGCGAGGTGACGGTGATGGACCTCATCCGGGCCCTGCGCCGCATCGGGTTCCTCGCCGGCATGGAGTAGCGGTCGTGGCCGGCGGCGCGGTGTACGTGGGGGTGCTCCTCGTGACCCTCGAGCTGCCCGGCGTCCGGAGCCTCAAGGAGAAGCGCTCGCTCATCCTCCCGGTGACCGAGCGGCTGAAGGCCCGTTTCCCGGTATCGGTGGCGCGGCTCGACGGCCTCGACGCCCACGCCTGGGAGCGGATCGGCATCAGCGCCATCAGCGCGGATCCCGTCTGGCTCGAGCGCACGCTGGCGTCGGCACTCGCGTTCGTGCAGGGGCGTGGCCTGAGCGTGCGTAGCTCGACCCTCGACGTGGACGTGTGGGACGAGGCGTGAGGCTCCGGTGGCCCCGAGTGGCGGGGAGACCACCAGAAAGCGCCTCCCCACGGGCTAGAATGCTCTGACAGCGCACCGGAGCCCTCGGCGGACCGAGGTGAGCGAACGGCCGGCGGGCCGTCGGCGAAGCGCGCCGGCGCGTGAACGGGAGGGACGTCGGATGGAGGAAGGCAAGGCAGGGGAGAGCGCGCCCCGCCCGACCAAGCGCAAGCCCAAGGACCGGGAGATCGACCGCGTCCACGTGTCCGACGACGCGCTGTCGTCGATCCTGGGGCTCGCCGCCCACGAGGTCCCGGGCGTCGTCGGTATGGCGCCTGCCAACATCGGCGAGGGTCTGCGTCGCGTCCTGGGCCTGTCCCAGGTGGACGAGGGCGTGGTCATCGAGCACCCCAAGGGGGAGCTGCGCGCCGACGTCGATATCCACGTCGTGGTGGCGTACGGCGTCAACATCCCGGTCGTGGCGGAGTCGGTTCGGGAACGTGCGCGCTACGCAGCCAAGCGCTATGCCGGGATCGAGCTCGACGAGGTGCGGGTCCATGTGGACGGTGTGAGCCGTGGCTGATGTGGCCACCAAGGAACCCGAGACCCTGGGTGCCCGCCAGCTCAGCCATGCCTTCAGCTACGCCACCGAGTGGCTGGGCGTGTACGTCGACGAGGTCAACGCGCTGAACGTCTATCCGGTACCCGACGGCGACACCGGAACGAACATGCACTTGACCATGCAGTCGGTCCGCCGTCAGCTCGGCGACGAGAACCCCGGCACCATGAAGGCCTTCGCCCACGCCCTGTCCTACGGCTCGCTGCTGGGCGCCAGGGGCAACTCGGGCGTGATCCTCTCGCAGGTGTTGAAGGGCTTCGGCGAGACGGCCAGGCTCCACGCGCAGCTCGGAGGCCCCGAGCTGGCTGCCGGGCTTGCCGCGGGGACCAAGAGCGCCTACAAGGCGGTGATGACGCCGGTCGAGGGCACCATCCTCAGCGTCGTCAAGAGTGCCGCGGAGGCCGCGGCGAAGGTCAAGAGCCGGCCGCCGCTCGAGGTGCTCCGCGCTGCGTTCGACGCGGCCCAGGTCGCGCTGGAGCGTACCCCGGACCAGCTCGCCATCCTCAAGCAGGCGGGCGTGGTGGACGCCGGTGGCAAGGGTTTCGTCCGGGTGCTCGAAGGCCTCATCGCCTACTTCGACGGCGTCGACCTGCCGCCGCCACCGAAGGTGACGGTGCGCGCGCAGCAGCAGTTCGAGGAGGAGGAGTTCGGCTTCTGCACGGAGTTCCTCCTGTCCGACGTGTCCGTCCCTACGCGCCAGATCCAGGAGCTGGTCCAGCCCTACGGTGATTCCCTGCTGGTGGTCGGAGCCGAAGGGTACGTGAAGGGCCACATCCACACCGAGGAGCCGGAGAAGCTGCTGGCCGAGGTGTCGCACTACGGCAAGATGGTGCGTTCCAAGGTCGAGGACATGAGCGAGCAGCACCACGAGATCCTCGCGGACGTGGACCCCGAGCAGGCGGAGCCGCCCCGTACGGCGCTGGTGACGGTGTCGAACGGATACGGCGTGACACGCGTGTTCCGTAGCCTCGGCGCGCGCGTGGTGGGCGGCGGGCAGAGCGACAACCCCAGCGTCGAGGACATCGCCGACGCGGTCCGGTCGGTGGGCGCTCCCAACGTGATCGTCATGCCCAACAACAAGAACATCGTGATGGCCGCGGAGCGTGTGCGTGAGGTGGTGACCGACAAGCACGTGGAGGTGCTGCCGACGCGGACGCTCGGCCAGGGCCTGGCTGCCGCCGTGTTGTTCCAGGAAGGCGAGGAGATCGCGCCCCTGATCGAGGCGATGAAGGAGGCGGCCGACGCCTCGCTCACGCTCGAGATCACCAAGGCCAGCCGCAGCGCCACCATCGAGGACGTGGCGGTCGCCAAGGGCGATTTCATCGGGCTGGCCGACGGGCAGTTGAAGGTCGCCGACGAGGACGCCGACGCCTGTCTGCTGGCGCTCCTGGAGGAGCGAGCGGGCGACTACGAGATCGGCTCGCTGTTCTACAGCGCGTCGCTCGGCAAGGAGCGGGCGGAGGCCGTGGCCGAGCGCATCCGCGAGCGCTTCCCCGACCTCGAGCTGGAGGTGCTCCCCGGCGCACCGGACCTCTACCCCTATTTGATGTCCTTGGAGTGAGATGCCGCGGGCCAGGGCGGCTCGCACGGGCCCGTCGGCTCTGCTGGGCACGGCATCAACGAACTATGAAGGTGTTGGCAACCACGAAGCGCGTGGTGCGGCTAGACTTTGCGCAGGAGGCTTCATCATGAGACGACTCGGATTGGTCGCAGCGCTCGTCGTGATCGTGGCAGCGCTGGGGGCATGCACGATCACCATCACCTACAGTCCTCCCACGAACTACACATCCGTGACCGCGTCCGGTTCCACCTTCCAGACGCATCCCAATGCTTTGGACACGGTCACCATAGGCCAGGGCCAGACGGTCTACTATCAGATCAACGTCCCGTCCAGCATCCGCAGTGGGTACCCGCTTCTGTACGTCGAGCTCTCGCAGAACGTCAATCTCGAGCTCGAGGACGCTGGCGGCAAACCGATCGCGTCATCTCACAACTACTTCTACTTCACCTCCGGCACGGCCGGCCTGCAGTCGCTCGGGACGGCTTCGCTCACTCCTGCGGCCATCCTCGCTCAGCTGAGCTGCCAGGGATCGTGCGTGATCGTGCCGAACTCGGCGTCGGTCTACTATGCCGCGATCACCAACAACACGGGGAACCAAAACCCGATCAACGTCTTCGCCTACGGCTCCGCCTACACCGACAGCTTCGAGCCGCAGAACGACAGCCCCTCGACGACGCCAGCGACCCTGGGCTCGGCAACCAGCTACCAAGGCGACCTGGAGACGCTCGGGGACAAGGATTACTGGTACGCCAACCAGACTGGTTACTGGAGCTTCACGGCCGGGTCGACCAACATCGACATCGCCGCCTGCACGGTGGACAATAGCGACCAGTGTGTCTTCTCGCCCACGTACGACGGTGGCCGGGTCCGCGTGCTCGGTGGCAGCAACGTGAAGGTGTGGGCCACGAACGGCCGGGCCGGCGCCGCTGATCAGAGCCTGTATACGTTCGACAACTTCGGAGCGAACCCCTAGGCTGGGTTCCTTCGGCGCTTGGCGAGAAGGATCTCGCTCGCTTGTCCCTCACCGCATGGCCCGATAGACTCGGGCCATGCGGCGTTTCGTGCTGGTCCTCCTGCTCCTCCTGGCCGGCTCCGGCGCCGCGGCCCAGATCTGCGTCTCCGAGCTTCGGGGGGCGCTCACCGACCTGAGCACCGACCGCCCGGCGACCGGGATCGACGCCGCCCTGGTCCTGGAGCGGGCCGTCAAGCTGGTCGAGCCGGCGCTGCCGAAGATGGTGGTGGTGCACCAGGTGCCGCTGCCGAAGTCCTCGCTCCACTACGACGACGTGCTCTACCTGGCCGAGCGGCGGCTGCTGCCGGCGAGCTGGCAGCCGGACAGCATCGACGCCAAGACCTGGCAGACGATGCTCGACCGCTTCCAGAGCTGGTACAAGGTCGGGGCGTTCACGGTGCACGACCCACAGCGGGTGAGCGACCTGCTGCTCGACGGCGCCACCATGCTCGAGCGCGTGTCGAAGGCGATCCGGCCGGCCGCGCTGCTGGCCTCCGACCCGACCGACCCCAAGCGCATCGCCTTCTGGGCCATCATCTGGAACTGGACCATCTACCCGCGCTTGATCGTGCTCCATCCGCGCAACGACGTCACGCTCGCGAACGGCCCGAAGGCGGTGCTGCCGCACATGGGGAACTGCGCCGTGCACATCACCAGCTACGTCCTGGCGCCGGCGCAGGACGCGGCGCGGCTCTTCCTCGCCACCAACCAGTCACGCATGTACGTGGTCGGCAGCGTTCCCGGCGGCCCCGATAGCGGCGTGAACTGGCCGAAGGAGGTGCCGACCGGGCAGGAGATCGACACCTTCGCCTTCCACAACCCCCTCGTGGAGAAGCTCGACACCTATGCCGCGGTCTTCGACGGCCCCGAGGTCGGCTTCCGCACGGTGCTCAGTCTGCTCCCGAAGTTGCGGACGAACATGTCCCCGACGCGCTTCCTCAGCTACATGAAGACGCCCTAGCCAGGGCAGGCTTCAGCTCCGTGCGTCGAGGGCGCGGTTGATGGCGTCGCGCATGGTGGTGGCAGCGGCAGCGGCGGCCTCCGCCAGCTCGCGCTCGCTCTCGGCCGGCATGTAGGTGAGGGAGCGGCTCGCACTCACCACGGCTCCCAGGCCATCGCCGTCGAAGGCGGCGGCCACATCCTCGGCACCCGCCCCCTGAGCGCCGTAGCCGGGAACGAGCAGCACGGAGGTGGGGAGACGTCGGCGCAGGGCGGCGAGCGCCTCGGGGTAGGTGGCCCCGACCACGACCCCGAGGGCGGTGTAGCCGTGCCCGTCACGCGGCAGACGTTCCGCGCGTTCCTTCAGTCGATCGGCCAGCGCCTCGTACAGCACGCCGCCGCCTGCGAGGGGCAGGTCCTGGAGGTCGGCACTGCCCGGGTTGGAGGTCTTCAGCACCACGAAGATCCCACGGCCGGAGACGGAGGCGGCCTCCAGGAAGGGCTCGAGGGTGTCGAGTCCCAGGTAGGGATTGACGGTGAGAGCATCGCCCGTCAGGTCGCCATCGGTCAGGTAGGCGCTGGCGTACGCCTCGGCGGTGCTGCCGATGTCGCCGCGCTTCGCGTCGACGATGGCCGGTAGCTCCAACTCGCGCGCCACGCGCAGCAGGCCCGCCATGGCGCCGAGCCCAGGCAGGCCCATGGCCTCGAAGAACGCCGACTGAAGCTTGCAGCAGGCCAGCGACCCGTGGCTTGCCCGCAGGATGGCGGCGAAGCTCGCCTCCACCGCCGCGGCGACGCGGGCGGCATCGTGACCGAGCCGGTCGGGACGGGTGAGCGGGCTGAGGTCCGGGCGCGGATCGATCCCCAGGCAGACCCGGGAGTCGGTGGCGCGGATGCGCTGGTGCAGGCGGTCGGTGAAGGTCATGGAGCGCCTGACTCTACCAGAGCGGCGCCGGCCGCGAGGCGCCGTGCCCGAGGTTCGCGCCGTGGGCGACCGCCCGCTCCCGCCGCGCACGCCCACGCTAGACTCGGGCAAGGCCCAAGGAGGTCCCGCATGGCGCAGATCGCGGTTCGACCGGCCACGCAGGCGCGGTGGCCCGACGTCGAGCGCGTGCTCGACCAGCGCGGCGCGGTGAAGGGCTGCTGGTGCATGTTCTTCCGCTCGGAGCCGCAGGCATGGCGAAGCCACAGCGGTGAGGAGAACCGCCTGGCGTTGGGCCGTCTCGTGGAGAAGGGGGCGGCTCCCGGTCTCCTGGCCTATCGGGACGGCGTACCCGTCGGCTGGGTGTCGGTGGCGCCGCGGGAGCAGTTCCCGCGGCTCGACCGGTCGCCGATCAGCCCGCGCTTCGACGCGCAGCCGGTATGGGCGCTGGTCTGCCTCTACGTGCCGCGGCCCTTCCGGGGCGCGGGTGTGGCGCGTGCCCTGGTCCGGGGGGCCGTGGCGTACGCGCGCCAACGCGGTGCCGAGATCGTCGAGGCCTACCCGGTCGACGACACGCTGGGGCCGGTGTCGGCCGACCACGCCTACCACGGTCTGGTGACGCTGCTTCGTGCGGAGAGGTTCGAGGAGGTCGCGCGGCGTACGGCGCGGCGCCCGCTCATGCGGCTGCGGCTCGGGGCGGAATAGGGGCGCTGCTGCGCACGCACGGAACGACCCCGACGGAGAAGCTCCGTCGGGGTCGGACAGATCGCGGAGGGTGGCGCTTCGGTGGCCTAGGCAGCCGCCCGGCCGTGGCAATGCTTGTACTTCTTGCCGCTGCCGCAGGGGCAGGGGTCGTTGCGGCCGACCTTCTTGTCGACGTGGATGGGCCGGGTGGGCCCACCCTCGCCGCCCTGGCCCACACCGGGCTGCGGCCGGTCGGTGCTGTACTCGACCGACGAGGGGCGCTGCTGCCGGTGTTCGAGGCGCTGGTCGGTCTCGACCTGGACGCGGAAGAGCAGCTTCGCCACGTTGAAGCGGATGTCCGCCTTCATCTCCTCGAAGAGGTTGAAGCCCTCGAGAGCGTACTCCTGGATCGGGTTGCGCTGCCCGTAGCCGCGCAGGCCGATGCCCTGGCGCAGCACGTCCATGTTGTGGAGGTGCTCCTTCCAGTGCTGGTCGACCACCTGCAGGACGATGAAGCGCTCGAGCTCGCGCAGGAGCTCGGCGCCGAGCTCCTCCTCGCGCGCGTGGTAGGCAGTCTCGAGCTCCGGCACGAGCGTCTGGGTGGCGTCGTCGGGATCCTGGCCGCGGAGCTTCTCGAAGTCGAAGCCCTCGAGCTGCGGGGCCGCCTCCAGCACCGCCGTGCGCAGCGCGCCGATGTCCTGCTCCTCGGGCTCCAGCGCGGCGTTGACGTAGCGCTGCACCTGCGAGTCGACGTACTCGGCGATCATGTCCTGGACGTCCTCGCTGATGTCGTGGCCGAGCAGGATGTCGCGGCGCTGGGCGTACACCACCTCGCGCTGCTTGCTCATGACGTTGTCGTAGTCCAGGAGCTGCTTGCGGATGCCGAAGTTACGGTCCTCGACGCGCTTCTGGGCGCGCTCGATGGCGCCGGTGACCATGCGCGCTTCGATGGGCTGACTGTCGTCCATGCCCAGCCGGTCCATCATGCCGAGCACTCGCTCGCTGGCGAACAGGCGCATCAGGTCGTCCTCGAAGCTGTTGTCGATCCGGCGCGACTCGTGGCGCTCGGTGCCGATGATGTGGAGGCCCCCCGCCTCGACCACCTTGACGTGGTCCTTGGCGGCCTCGTCCCGGATGGCCTCGAGCCGCGGGATGATGTCCTCGGGAAGGCCCTCGAGCTTCTGGGCGTGCTCGCTGGCCTCGTCGGGCTTCTTCATCATGACGGCCTTGATGAACAGCTCGGTGTCGGTGTCGTAGCGCTCGAAGCCCTCACGTTCCAGCAGCTGGCGCGCGAGCGCCTCGGGGTTGCCGCCGAGGACGATGTCGGTGCCGCGGCCGGCCATGTTGGTGGAGATGGTGACGGCGCTGCTGCGCCCCGCCTGTGCCACGATCTCGGCTTCGCGCGCGTGGTACTTGGCGTTCAGCACCTGGTGCTGGATGCCCTTGCGCTTGAGCATGCGCGACAGCCGTTCGCTCGCCTCGATGGTGACGGTGCCGACCAGGATCGGCTGCCCCGTCTCGTTGATCTCGACGATCTCGTCGACCACCGAGTTGAACTTGCCCTCGACGGTGCGATAGATGACGTCCTCGTAGTCCTTGCGCACCACCGGCTTGTTGGTGGGGATGACCAGGACGTCGGAGTTGTAGATCTCCTGGAACTCCTTCTCCTCGGTCTTGGCCGTGCCCGTCATGCCGGCGATCTTGTCGTAGAGCTTGAAGAAGTTCTGGTACGTGATGGTGGCGAGCGTCTGGTTCTCGCGCTCGATCTTCACGCCCTCCTTGGCCTCGATGGCCTGGTGTAGCCCCTCGCCGAAGCGCCGCCCGGGCATCAGGCGGCCGGTGAACTCGTCGACGATGACGATCTGGCCGTTGTCGTCCTTCACGTACTGCTGGTCGAGGTGGTAGTGCTCCTTGGCCCGGAGCGCCTGCCGCAGCATGTGGCCGATCTCCATGTTCTGCGGGCTGAAGATGTCGGAGACGCCGATGAGCCCCTCGGCCTTGTCGATGCCGGGCTCGGTGAGGTGGATGTCCTTGGACTTCTCGTCGGCGGTGTAGTCGCCGGTGGGGGGCTCCTCGCCCTCGCCCGGCTCGCCGCGCTCGAGCTGCTGGACGATCTTCGCCATGGTGTAGTACTTGTCGGTGGCGACCTCGGCCGGCCCCGAGATGATCAGCGGCGTGCGCGCCTCGTCGATGAGGATCGAGTCGACCTCGTCGATGATGGCGTAGTGGAGCGGGTTGTCCTCGCGCAGCACCAGCTGGTCGGTGCGGAACGCCATGTTGTCGCGCAGGTAGTCGAAGCCCAGCTCCGAGTTGGTCACGTAGGTGATGTCGCGCCGGTAGGCCTCGCGCCGGTCCTCCGGGAGGCTGTCGTGTTCGATGACGCCGACGGTGATGCCCAGGCCGCGGTAGACGGGCCCCATCCACTCGGCGCCGGTGCGGGCCAGGTAGTCGTTGGGCGTCACCAGGTGGGAGCCCTGGCCGCTGAGGGCGTTGAGCGCCAGCGCCAGGGTGGCGACCAGCGTCTTGCCTTCGCCCGTCTTCATCTCGGCGATCCTGCCGTAGTGCAGGGCGGCCCCACCGATGAGCTGGACGTCGTAGTGACGCAGGCCGAGGAACCGCACCGCCGACTCACGCGTCAGCGCGAACGCTTCCGGCAGCAGCGTTTCGAGCGACTCCTCGCCTTCGAGGTGGCGCCTTTTCAGGGCGGCGAAGGCAGCCGCCAGATCGTCGATCTTCTGTACCTCGGGCTCGAGGTCGTTCACCCGACCGATGACGTCGTTCTCGAGCTTCCGGACCTCACGATCGTTGTTGTCGAAGAGCTTCTGGACGAATCCCAGCATTCAAGACCTTCCAGCGCCCGCGGGCCGATGCAGGGCATGGCTCGATCGGCTCCCGGCGCGTCCGTAACATGCTACTTTAGCACGCCCCCACGGGCTTGCCGGTAGGCGGTGAACGACTCGGACCGGCCCCGTCCGGGCGTCTGCCGAGGGCTCAGGTGCGGCGCCGGAGCAGGGTCAGGGCGTTGCTGCCGTAGCGCTTCTCGCGCGCGGGTTCCAGGTCGCTGGGAGGCGTCAGCGCCGGCGGCTCCCGGGTGGGGTGTTGGAATACGTACAGCCCGCCCGAGCGGGCGGGCCCGGCCTCGAGGATGGCTTGGAAGATGGGTGCCAACGCCAGGTCGTACGGCGGCGCGGCGAACACCACCGCGAAGGCGCCGGGGTGCTCGCGCGCGAAACGCAACGCGTCGCCCTGGACGACCTCCACCTCCAGCCCGGCGCGGGAGGCGTTGCCCCGGATGATGCGGGCGGCCTCGCGCGAGAGGTCCACGCAGGTCGCGCTCCAGCCGCGGCTGGCGGCCTCCAGGCCGATCGCGCCCGAGCCGCTGTACAGGTCCAGGAAGGCGCCGTCCTCCTCGAAGGCGAGGATGTCGAAGAGCGCCTCGCGCAGGCGAGAAGGGCTGGGCCGCGTCCCGCGGCGGGGCGTGTCGAGTTCGCGGCCCTTGGCGCTGCCCCCGAGGATCCGGGGGCGACTCACGGGGCGTGGGCCTCGGCCTGGTTCACGGGCGCCATGCTACCAGCGCCCCGCCCGGCCGGACGGCTCACAGGCCGAGGTACGCCTCCTTGACGCGCGGGTCTTCGAGAAGCTCCTGGGCGGAGCCGGACAGCACCACCTCGCCGCGCTCCAGGACGTAGCCCCGGTTCGCGATCGATAGCGCGCTGTTCACGTCCTGCTCGACCAGCAGCACGGTGACCCCCTGCTCGTGGATGTCCGACAGCACCTCGAGCAGCCGCTCCACGATCACGGGGGCCAGCCCCAGGCTCATCTCGTCGACCATCAGCAGCCGCGGCGCCGCCATCAACCCGCGCGCCATGGCGCACATCTGTTGCTCCCCGCCCGACATGCTGCCCGCCAGCTGGTGGCGACGCTCGGCCAGCACGGGGAAGAGCTCGTACATGCGCTCGAAGTCGCGGCGCACGGCCGCCGTGTCGCGCCGGCGGAACGCGCCCATGCGGAGGTTGTCCTCCACCGTCATGCGGTCGAACAGCTGGCGCCCCTCGGGCACCTGCACCAGGCCCCGGCCGAACGCCTCGTCGGGGCTGATGCCGGACGCGGACCTGCCCGCGAACCGCACCTGGCCGCGACTCGCGATCACCCCCGAGAGGGCGCGCAGCAGGGTCGTCTTGCCGGCGCCGTTGCTTCCGACCACGGCGACGATCTCGCCCTCCTCGACGTGCAGCTCCAGGTCGCGCAGGACCTCGGCGTCGCCGTAGCCGGCGCGTAGGCCCGAGACCGTGAGCAGCGCCATCAGTGCCGCCTCCGACCCAGGTACGCCTCGATGACCCTGGGGTCGTCGAGCACCTCGTCCGCGGTCCCCTCCGCGATGAGCTGCCCGTACTGGAGCACCAGCAGACGGTCGGAGAGCTCGCGGATCGCCTTCACCACATGTTCGATCACCAGGATGGTCGTGCCGCTGTCGCGGATGCGTCGGATGAGGTCGACCACCTCGCCGATCTCGACCGCGTTGAGGCCGGCCATGACCTCGTCGAGGAGCAGCAGGCGCGGTTGCAGGGCGAGCGCCTTGGCCAGCTCGAGGCGCTTGCGGTCGGGGCCGCCCAACGCCTCGGCCGGCTGCTGGGCCTTGTCCGCCAGCCCCACGAACGCGAGCCAACGCGCGGCCGCGTCACGCGCCGGAGGCATGGCCCGCTCCGGCTCGCGGCCGAACAGGGCGCCTGCGGTGACGTTGTCGAGGACGCTGAGCCCGGGGAAGGGCTTCATGATCTGGAAGGTGCGGCCGATGCCGAGGTGAGCGCGCCGGTACGGGGCCAGGCCGCGGAGCGGCTTGCCCTCGAAGAGCAGCGCGCCGCTGGTGGGCTCCTGGGTGCCGCTGATCAGGTTGATCAGGGTGGTCTTGCCAGCGCCGTTGGGGCCGATGAGGCCGAGGATCTCCCCCTCGCGATGCTGGAACGACACGTCCGACACGGCGACCAGGCCGCCGTAGCGCTTGGTGACGTGGCGGGCCTCGAAGAGCACGGTACCTCCGCTCACAGCCGCGTCTCCCGTACCGCGTCGAGGAAGTACGCTAGGCCGCGGCGGGGCAGACGCCGGACCGCGTCGATGACGCCGCGCGGCGTGAACAGCACCGCCGCGACGATGACCAGGCCGAAGAAGAGGCTAGCCACACCGGTCACGTACGAGGCAAGAACCTCGGAGATCCCGGAAAGTAGGAACGCGCCGATCACCGGCCCGATCACCGTACCGGCGCCCCCGAAGACGGCCATGATGATCATGCGCACGTTCAGGGAGATGTCGAAGGCGCTCGCGGGGTCGATGAAGGTGATCCAGTAGGCGTGGATGCCACCCGCCAGCGCGCTGAACAGTGCGGCCAGGCCGAAGGCGAGGACCTTGTAGAGCGTGGTGGGGATGCCCATCACCTCGGCGGCATCCTCGCGCTCGCGGATGGCGATGAGGCCGAAGCCGAAGCGGCTCCTGGAGAGCCACAGCACCGTCAGGGTCGCCAGCACCATCAGCCCCAGGCTCAGCTCGTAGAACATGGTGTCGCCGCGGATCAGTGGCAGGATCAAACCCGTGTTGCGGCCGGCGATGTCGAGGTTGGAGATGATCGCAGCCACCGCCTCCGAGAGCGCCAGCGTGGTGATGGCGAAGTAGTGGCCCCTCAGTCGCAGCACCGGAAGACCTAGCACCAGCGCGAAGAGCACGGACACGGCGGCGCCTACGGCGAGGCCGACCGCGAAGGGGAGCTTGAACTGCACCATCGCCACGGCCGTGCCGTAGGTGCCGAGGCCGTAGAAGACGGAGTTGCCGAACGAGGCGTAGCCAGTGAAGCCACCGATGATGTTCCACCCCTGAGCCAGCACCGCCAGGAGCAGCGTGCTGATCCCGAACTGGACCAGGACCGGAGAGAGCGTGAAGGGAACGGCCGCGAGCGCGGCGACCGCCAGCAGTGCCAGCACCCACACGAGCGCCTTCATACCGTCCTCCCCAGAATGCCTGTGGGCCGGACGATCAGCACCAGCACCAGCAGCCCCAGGCTGACCGCGTCCCGATAGGTCGGTCCGAGCCAAAGGCTGCCGAACGCTTCAGCCAGTCCCAGCACCAGCCCGCCGACGATGACGCCGAGCGGATTGTCGAGGCCACCGATGATGGCGATGGCGAACGACTTGGCCGTGAGCGGCACACCCACGTAGGGCGTGAGCTGTGCGACCACGCCGTACAGCGTGCCGGCTCCGCCCGCGATGGCCGCGCCGATGCCGAAGGTGAGGGCGTAGGCGAAGCGGGGAGGGACACCGTGGAGCCGGGCCGCGTCCAGGTTCTGGGCGGTGGCCCGGATGGCCCGTCCCCAGCGATGGCGCTGGAGGAACAGGGCCAGCAGCCCGGTGAGCAGCAGGGCCACGACGAAGGCCATCAGGTTGGCCCAAGGGATGGTCACGCCCAGGACCGCGAAGTTGCTGCCGGCGTAGCTCGGGCGGATGGCGCGGAGGTCGGCGGAGAACAGGATCTGCGCTAGATAGGTCAGCACCACGTCGATCCCGAAGGTGACGAGGAGCATGTTGAACATAGGGGCCCGAACCAGGAAGTTGAGGATCCCCCATTGGATCAGATAGCCGATCACGAACATCGCCAGCATCACGAGCGGAAGGGCCGCGAAGGGGTCGAGGCCGAGGCCCGTGAAGAGGTAGTAGGCGATGTACCCGCCCAGCATGATGAACGCCCCGTGGGCGAGGTTGATGATGTCGAGCACGCCCCACACCAGGGCGAGCCCGAGGGCGACGACGGCGTAGAGCCCGCCGAGCAGGATCCCGTTGGCGAGCACTTGGAGAACTAGCACGGTCGACTCCGGCGCGGGAGGCCCGCGAGGGCCCACCGCGTCGCGGCCGGTCGGCCGCCGCGGCGGGAGTGGGCGGCATGAAGTCGGTGCCGTTGAACACGGTGGCCAGCTTGCCGTCCTGGACCTGGATGACGGTCTGCGGCAGGTGGATCTGACCGTTCGCGCCGAACTGCACGTGGCCGTAGAGGCTGTCGAAGGAGACGTTGGCGATCGCGTCCCGGACGGCCTTGGGGTCGAGGGAGCCGGCATTCTCGAACGCCTTGACGAACGCCTCGACGTCGGCGACGCCCGACGCCGCGTGGTAGTCGGGCTCGTAGCCGAAGCGCTGCTGATAGGCGTCCGCGAACTTCTGGGCATTGCCGAAGTAGTCGTCCCGAAGGTTGGGCGACGGCAGCCACGGCGTCATCCCGAAGGCGTAGTTGGCGTCGCTACCGAGGGCCTGCCGGAAGTCGGCGGTCGGCACGCCCACGGTGAACGAGTACATCTTGGGGCTGAAGTTGAGGCTCTTGGCCTGTCGGATGAAGTTGAGCACCTCGGTCTCGTGGCCCGCGACCAGAACCGCGTCGGGGTTCTTGCTCTTGAGCTGCGAGATGACGGTGCTGAAATCCGACGCGTCGGTGCTGTAGCGTTCGTCCAGCACGACGTTCATGCCGGCGTGGTTGGCAAGGTTGGTGGTGCCCTCGGCCACGCTGGTGTCGAACGAGTCGTCGGCGTAGAGCAGCCCGATGGTCTGGGCGGGCGGGTCGAGCTTGCCCATCATGTCGATGGTGCTCTTGAAGTAGGAGCCAGCCGCCGGAAGGGTGCCGAAGATGTACTTGTAACCGCGGCTGAAGATCTGCCCGGAGGCGCCGCCGCCCTCGATCATGGGCACCTGGTACTTCTCGGCCACGGCCGAGGTGACGAGCACGAAGCCGCTCGCGTAGGGCCCGAGCAGGAAGTCGACCTTGTCCTGCGTCAGGAGCTGGGTGTACTGCCGCACGGCCAGGTTGTTGTCGGACTGGTTGTCGAGCACCTTGAGGGCGAGCTGGTAGGTCTTGCCGCCCACCGTCACGCCGCCCTGCTGGTTGATGGTGTCGATCGCCATCTGGAAGGCATCCTTGTAGTAGCGACCGGTGTTGGCGAGGCTGCCGGTGAGCTGCAGCGACGCGCCGAACGTGATGGTCTGTGCCGACGCCGTGACGCCCAGGCCGACGAGACCGAGCACCAGGGCAGCGACGACGAACTTGATGGTTCGCATCCGACCTTCCCCCTTTCGACGGGACACAGGTCCCGCCTCGAAAGCGTGAACTCATGTCACCATATCGCTTCCGGACCGGAGGCAGGGCGGACGCTCGCAAGTACACGGACGGGCGTCCGGCGGCGGCGACCCGGCGGAGACCCGCCGGGCATCGGGTAGACTGGTCGACCGTGATTCGGAGCCTCCAGCCCGACGAGGTCGCCTGGTTCGTGAGCCGGGCGGTGGCGTACCTCGGTCACATCGACCCGCGCGGCCTGTCGCAGAGGCTCGCGCCGCGCTTGCGCGACCCGGCCACCGACGCGGCCCACTGCTTCGTGCACGCCGTGGACGACGAGCCCACGGCGGGCGTGTACGTGCGCGCGCCGACCCCGGAAGACGATGACCAGACGCTCACGCTGGTCAGCCCGTGGCACCAGCACGACCCGGAGGGGCTCCGGCGGCTGGTGACCACCCTGCTCGAGCGCTTCCCGCACGAGGCTGCCGTCGCCCCGCTCCACGCGGTGCCGGGCGAGCGCGGCGCCGAGCTGGCGGAGGTGCTGGCGCCGCTTGGCTTCGTGCGGGACGAGATGCGGCGCGTCCGCTTCGAGCTCGCTGACGTCCCGCCGCTGGGACTCCCGTTGGTGCTGGAGTCGTGGTCGTTGCAGCTCGATCGCGCGTTCCGCGAGCTGTACCAGCGCGCCGAGGCCAAGCGCGTGAGCGATCGGTTCTGGGCCTACCTCAAGCGGCGCGGCGGCTCCTTCCGGCCCGATCTGTGGTTCGTCGCACGCGAGACGCTCGACCAGGAGCCCGTGGGCTACGCCTTCTGCGGCGCCGAGCGCCGGGGCCTGGATGCCCACTACGTGTTGAACGGCGTCGGTGTCCTGCAGGAGCACCGCGACTCGAGCGAGATGCTCCGGCGCCTGGTGGTGTCGACGCTGCAGGAGCTGGCCGGCGTCAGCCCCTTCGGGACGGTCGAGGCCGAGCTCAGCACCTCGGACCCCAAGCTGATCGAGATCCTGATGTCGCTGGGGTTCACCACCGTGGAGCGCTACGCGGTGCTGGTGCGCATGCCGAGCTGAGGCGCGCCGGTCCGGCGCCGTGCGCTGCTCGGCTATACTCGCCCCATGAACCTCCTCCTGCGATGGGCCCTGAACGCGCTCGCCCTGTGGCTGACGGTCGAGCTCCACGTGGGTCTGTCGATCGTCCCGCCGACGCTGGGCGCCTACCTGGTGGCCGCCTTGGTGCTGGGGCTGGTGAACGCCGTGGTGCGGCCGGTGATGGTGTTGCTCACGCTGCCGCTGACCATCCTGAGCTTCGGGCTGTTCCTGCTGGTGGTCAACGCGCTGGCCATCGGCGTGGTGGCGGCCCTCACCCCGCTGTCGGTGAGCGGGTTCTGGGGCGCCGTGTTCGGGGCGCTGGTGTTGACCGTGATCAGCGCCGTGCTGTCGCGCCTGCTCCGCGACGAGCGGACGGTGCGGCCGGCCTGAGCCGGCGCGGGTCCGCCGGGGTCAGGGCAGGTACTTCTCCCAGATCGGATCGATGTCGGGCAACACGCCGTAGGCGCTGGAGAAGATGAAGCGCGGGGCGTAGGGTTGGCGCCTGAGCGCCATGCCGGCCTCTTCGGGCGTGCGGTCGCGCTTGCGCGCGTTGCAGCGCTTGCAGCACGCCACCACGTTGGTCCAGCTGGTGGGGCCGCCTCGGCTGCGCGGGAGCACGTGGTCGAGGGTGAGGTCGTTGCTCCGGGTACCGCAGTACTGGCAGGTGTGGTCGTCGCGCTTGAAGAGGTTGCGCCGGTTGAACGCGACGCGCTGCCGGTAGGGGCGCTTCACGAAGCGCCTGAGCCGGATCACGCTGGGGACGGGGAAGGCGTGGTTGACCGAGCGCAGGATCTTGTCGCCGTCCTCCACGCGTTCGGCGACCTCGTGCATCAAGAGCGCGACCGCCCGCTTGACCGAGCAGACGTGGAGCGGTTCGAAGCTGGCGTTCAGGATGAGGACGCGGGTGCCGTTGACGTTGAGGAGGGGCGTGCGCGCGCCGTCCCGAGCGGCGGCCGGGGCGGCAGCGACGTTGCGATCGCCGAGGGTCTCATGGAACCGGTTGTGCGGAGCTCGGGCGGCGGCCGTTACCTCCAGGGTGGACTTGGCCGGAGTATAGCAGCCGGTTCGTCAGGGCGGGGCCAGCTCGCGCGCCTCAGCGCGGTTCCAGCGCCAGCGCGACCAGCCGCCGGACCAGCTCGGGGTAGGGGACCCCGGCAGCCTCCCACAGCTTCGGGTACATGCTGTGGCGCGTGAAGCCGGGGATGGTGTTGACCTCGTTCAGGAACAGGGCGTCGTCGTGCTCGCGGTAGAGGAAGTCGACGCGAGCGAGCCCCGCCACGTCCAGAGCGCGGAAGGCGCGTTCGGCGAGCTCTTGGGCGCGCTGCGCCACCGCCTCGGGCACCGGTGCAGGGATGAGCAGCTCGGCGCGGCCGTCGGTGTACTTGGTCTGGTAGTCGTAGAAGTCGGCCTGGTAGCGGATCTCGCCGACCGGGCTGACGGCGGGAGCGTCGTTGCCGAGCACGCCGACCTCGAGCTCCCGGGTGGGGTGGACGCCCTCCTCCACGATCACGCGCCGGTCGAAGCGGAAGGCATCGTCGACGGCGGCCTCGAGGCCGTCCTCGCCGTCGACGCGGCGGACGCCGATGCTCGAGCCCAGGTTCGCCGGTTTCACGAAGCGCGGCCAGGGCAGGTCGGCGAGCGCCGCCAGGCTGGATGAGCGGTCGCTCGCCCAGGCGCTGCGATCGAGGCCCCGGAAGCGCACCTGGGGGAAGCCGTGCGCGGCGAACACCGCCTTCATCATGAGCTTGTCCATGGCGACCGCGCTGGCCAGCACGTCGGACCCGACGAAGGGGAGGCCCAGCAGCCTGAGCAGCCCCTGGACGCTGCCGTCCTCGCCGAAGGGCCCGTGCAACAGCGGGAAGACCACGTCGAAGCCGTCCCCCTTCAGGCGCGCCAGCGCCGCCGCGACCTCGTCGTCGCCCGCGTCGCCGGAGAGGGGCGCGGCCGCGTGGCCACCCGCAAGGGCGCGCTGCGAGGCACCGGGGGAGAGGAGGCGGCCTTGCCGGTCGATGACCAGGGCGGTCACGTCGAGCACCGCGCCCACCGCGTCCAGCACCGACCCTGCCGAGGCCAGCGATACCTCGTGCTCCTCGGAGCGACCCCCGCACAGCAGCAGGACGCGCGGCACGCGCGGAGCGCGGGTCATGTCGGCTCCAAGGCGATGTGTAAGTTACACATTGTGACCATCGTAGGCCGGAGCCGACGGCAGGTCAAGACACGTCACGCTCGCCAGCTCGGCTCGCGCTTCTCCAGGAAGGCGCGCACGCCCTCCCGCAGCTCGTCGCGTTCACGCGCGAGCGCGTTCACCTCCACCGCGTAGCGCAAGCCGTCCTCGAGGCTCATCGACGACACACCCGCCAGCAGCGTCTTGGTCATGGCCAGCGATCCCGGCGCGTTCCGCGCCAGACCGCGCGCCCGATCGATGGCTGCCGACAGCGCCCGGCCCGGCGCCACCACCTCGTTCACCAGGCCGATCGCGGCCGCCTCCTCGGCGCTGATCAGGCGGGCGCTGAGGAGCAGGTCGCGCGCCCGCTTCTCGCCCACCTGGCGCACCAGGAACACCGACACGAGCGCCGCCACGAAGCCGATCCGCGCCTCGCTGTAGCCGATCCGGGCGTCGCGCTCCATGACGGCGAGGTCGCAGGCCGTGACGATCCCGGCACCCCCCGCCACCGCGGGACCGTTGACGGCAGCGACCACCGGCTTGGGTAGCGTCGCGAGCTCGAGCAGCAGATCCGCGAGCCCGCGCGAGTCGGCCCGGTTCTCCTCGGGGCTGCGCCCGGCCATCCCCTCGAGCTCCCTGAGGTCCAGGCCGGCGCAGAACGCGTCGCCTGCACCCGTCACCACCACGGCGCGCGTGCCGTCGTCCGCAGCGGCCTCCTCGAGCGCCTCCGCCAGAGCGCCACGAAGTTCCGTGCTGAGCGCATTCCGGACGTCGGGGCGATTCAGGGTGAGGATACGGACGCCCCCCTGCTGGTCCGTTAGGATGGGCTGCATAGGCTTATTCTACGGGCCGGTCGGTCACCGCCGCCGGCCTGTGGCTCGTTCGGCAATGGGAGGCCGTACCCTGGACGCCACCGCCCGCGCACTGCAACTCGTCGACTACCGGCAACGCGTGGCCGGGATGTACCGCTTGGCGCGCGCGTCCGACGCGTCCCCGCAGGAACGCTGGGAGCGCTTCCGCGCCCAGCGTGACGAGCTGTTCGCGCGGCATCCCTGCTCGCCTCTGGCCGAGGACGACCGGCAGCGCCCCGAGGGGGTGCCGTACTTCCCGTACGACTTGGCGGCCCGGGTATTGGCGACGGCACACGACGCACCCGGGGAGCCGCTCGAGGTCGCTCTGCGGGAGGACGGGGTGCTGCGCCTGGCGCGGCTGGCCTGGCTGTCGTTCGAGCTCTACGGCGAGCGGCTGCGTCTGGCGCTGTACCGCCTGCTCGGGTACGGCGGAGGTCTGTTCCTGCCGTTCCATGACCGCACCGCTGGCGAGCGCACCTACGGGGGCGGCCGGTATCTGATCGACACGGTCA
>JARRMM010000008.1:43187-45157 GCA_037386005.1 Deinococcales bacterium
GCCGGCTGCGCTCGATGCGTAGCACGAAGTCCTGTGAGGAGACCATGATCACGAACATCTCGAGCACCATCCGGAGGGCGCGCTTGCGGTTGGTCGTGGCGGCGCTGATGAGCCTGCTTCTCGTCGGCGGCGCGCTGGCCCAGTCGGACCCGAGCGGCACCCTCAAGGTGGGGATGGAGTCGCCCTCGAAGCTCGACCCCGCCTACGCCTCGAGCGATGCCGAGATCGCGGTGCTCAACGCCGTCTACGACTATCTCGTCGACGTCGACGCCGACAACAACATCCAGCCCCGGCTGGCGACCTCGTGGCACGTCTCGCAGGACGGTCTCACCTACACCTTCGAGCTCGCCAAGAACGCCACCTGGCACGACGGCAGCCCGGTCACCGCCCAGGACGTGGTCTACACCTTCGACCGCCTGCGCAACCCCGATCTGAAGCTCCCGACCTCCGACCTGTACGCCGACATCGACACCATCAAGGCGACCGGCACCCACGAGGTCACCTTCACGCTCAAGCACACCAACCCGTTCTTCCTCTACGACCTCAGCGACAACCACGCCGTCATCGTGAAGAACGGCACCACCGACTTCGGCAAGACGTTCGACGGCAGCGGGCCGTTCGTGGTGCAGAGCTACCACCCCGACGACCGCATGGTGCTGACGGCCAACCCGCACTACTTCATGGCCGGCAAGCCGGGGGTGGCGAAGCTCGAGCTGATCTTCTTCAGCGACCAGGCGGCCGAGGTCTCGGCCCTGCGCGGCGGTCAGATCGACGTCGCCATGCGCCTGCCGAGCTCGCTGTACGAGTCGTTGAAGAACGTCAAGGGCATCACGCGGCTCGATGTGCCCACCAACGGCTTCAACGTGGTCCGGCTGCGTAGCGACCGCAAGCCGGGCAGCGACCCACGGGTGGTCGAGGCCTTGAAGCTCGCCGTCGACCGCCAGGCGGTGACGCAGGCCGTCACCCAGGGGCTCGGCGTGGTCGGCAACGACACACCCATCGGTCCGCTGTACAAGAAGTACTACGACGCCAGCGCCACGCCGCCCAAGGCCGACCCGGCCAAGGCGAAGCAGCTCCTGAAGGAGGCGGGCTACCCCAACGGCCTCAAGCTCGATCTCTACACGCCCAACACCGGCGATCGGCCCGACCTGGCGGTGGTGCTCAAGCAGCAGCTCGCCAAGGCGGGCTTCGACGTCCACGTCGTCGTCGAGCCGGAGAGCGTCTACTACGGCGACAACAAGTGGCTGCAGGTCGACTTCGGGATCACCGGCTGGGGCTCGCGCCCGTACCCGCAGTTCTACCTGAACGTGATGCTGGAGTGTGGCGCGAAGTGGAACGAGAGCCACTACTGCAACCCGGCGTTCGACAAGCTCGCCAAGGAAGCCGGCAACACCCTGGACGCGCAGACGCGCATCGAGGACTACCACAAGATCCAGCAGATGCTGGCGAGCAGCGGGCCCATCGTCATCCCGTACTTCTTCCCGCAACTCGGCGCCATCCGCGACGGCTTCACGGGCTTCCAACTCAAGGCCTTCGCCGGCCGGACCGATCTGGCGGCGGTCCACGCGAAGTAGGGACGTCGTCCCCGGGCGCGTCTGCGGTCGCGCCCGGGGACCGCCCATGAGTTACCCCACGACAGCGCCCGGCCCGGCGGCCCGCCGTGGCTAGCTCGGCGGCCACGGCCACGCCGCGGCGCCGCGGGTGGCTGGGCGGCGTGCGGAGCCTCTACGCCCGACCGTCGTCGGCGTTGGGGACGACCCTCGTCGCCGTCTTCCTGGTGCTGGCCGCGCTGGGACCGCTGGCGACGCCGTACGGCGCCACCGAGCAGGTCTTCACCGACCGGAGCCAGCCGCCCTCCCTGCGCCACCTCTTCGGCACCGACCACCTGGGGCGCGACGTCTTCAGCCGGGTGGTGGCCGGCGACCGCGACATCTTCCTGCTGGCCGGCAGCGGCACGCTGATCGCCGTCG
>JARRMM010000009.1:0-53251 GCA_037386005.1 Deinococcales bacterium
GACGTGCGCGCCCTCGACCACGAGGGGCGGAAGGTCTGGCGAGCCGGTCGCTAGGGCCGGGCACCCGGCATGGCCCGACAGGTCGGAGGAGGATGAGGGCGCGGCGAGGCCGCGCCCTCGACGTCTGACCAGCAGGCGCCACTGAGAAAACTTGACACGAGCACGCTCAAGTTTCTATCATCAAGCCTATGGACGCGGAACGATTCACCGAGACGGCGTTGCAGGGCGTGGCCGGCGCCCAGCAGATCGCCAGGACGCGCCACCACCAGCAGGTGACCGCCGCCCACCTGGCGGCCGCCCTGCTGGCCGACCCGGAGGGTCCATCCTCGCGGCTGGTGGAGCGCGCGGGGGGCGAGCCCGGGCAGGTCCGCTCGGCGCTGGATGCTGCCCTCGAGCGGCTTCCCAAGGTCGAGGGCGCCGACGGTCAGTACATGGCGCCGGAGCTGGGCGCGGTCTTCGATCGCGCCGAGCAGGTCGCGCACGAGTGGGGTGACCGCTTCGTCGCCGCCGACGCCCTGCTGGTGGCCCTGCGTGAGAAGGGCGGGCAAGCGGTGCGCCCGCTGCCGGAGGCCCAGGCGCTCGACCAGGCGGCCCGCGACATCCGTGGTGGCCGCACCGTGGAGAGCCGCACGGCGGAGTCCAGTTTCGAGGCGCTGGAGCGCTACGGCATCGACCTGACGGAGCGGGCGCGCGACGGCAAGCTGGACCCCGTCATCGGTCGCGACGAGGAGATCCGCCGGGCGGTGCAGATCCTGCTGCGGCGCACCAAGAACAACCCGGTACTCATCGGGGAGCCCGGCGTCGGCAAGACGGCGATCGCCGAGGGGCTGGCCCAGCGCATCGTCCACAAGGACGTCCCCGAAGGGCTCCAGGGCAAGCGCATCATCCAGCTCGACATGGGCAGCCTGCTCGCCGGTGCCAAGTACCGGGGGGAGTTCGAGGAACGGCTCAAGGGCGTCATCCAGGAGACCGTCCAGTCCAAGGGCGAGATCCTGCTGTTCATCGACGAGCTTCACACGATCGTCGGGGCGGGCAAGGCCGAGGGTGCCGTCGACGCGGGCAACATGCTCAAGCCGCCCTTGGCGCGAGGCGAGCTCCGCATGATCGGCGCCACCACCCTGAACGAGTACCGCAACATCGAGAAGGACGCCGCGCTCGAGCGCCGCTTCCAGCCGATCCTGGTGGACGAGCCCAGCCTCGAGGAGACCATCAGCATCCTGCGCGGCCTCAAGGAGAAGTACGAGGTCCACCACGGGGTGCGCATCAGCGATCCGGCCATCATCGCCGCGGCGAGCATGGCGCACCGCTACATCGCCGATCGGCGCCTGCCCGACTCCGCCATCGACCTCATCGATGAGGCCGCCAGCCGCATCCGCGTGCAGCTCGACAGCCTGCCCGAGGAGATCGACGACCTGCGTCGGCGCAAGCTGCAGCTCGAGATCGAGCAGGAGGCCTTGCGGCGCGAGGACGATCCCGACTCGGCGCAGCGGCTGGGGCGCATCGAGGAGGAGCTGCACGCGGTCGAGGACCA
Source organism: Deinococcales bacterium (assembly GCA_037386005.1). Lineage (GTDB taxonomy): Bacteria > Deinococcota > Deinococci > Deinococcales > Trueperaceae > JASBRS01. The sequence continues at coordinate 1,532 of JARRMM010000009.1, forward strand.
GATCGAGCGCGCCCAGTCCGACTGGGAGGCGGAGCGCTCGGTACTGGAGGAGCTGCGCTCCAGCCAGGAGCAACTCGATGGGGTACGCACCGAGATCGACCGGGCCGAGCGAGAGTACGACCTGGAGCGTGCGGCCCAGCTCCGCTACGGCCAGCTCCCCAAGCTGGAGGAGAGCCTGCGCCGGCTCTCCGGGCGGCTCGAGGACGCCCGCTACGTGCGGCTCGAGGTGGGGGAGAACGAGGTGGCCGAGGTGGTGAGCCGCTCGACCGGCATCCCCGTCTCCAGGTTGATGGAGGGGGAGCGGGAGAAGCTCTTGGAGCTCGAAGGCGCCCTGCACGAGCGGGTGGTGGGCCAGGACGAGGCCATCACGGCGGTCGCCGACGCCATCCGCCGCTCGCGCGCCGGGCTGGCCGACCCACGAAGGCCCATCGGCTCGTTCATCTTCCTGGGCCCGACCGGCGTCGGCAAGACCGAGACCGCCAAGGCGCTCGCCCAGCAGCTGTTCGATACCGAGGACAACATGATCCGGCTCGACATGAGCGAGTACATGGAGAAGCACACCGTCGCCAAGCTCATCGGGGCGCCTCCCGGCTACGTGGGCTACGACGAGGGCGGTCAGCTCACCGAGGCGGTGCGCCGGCACCCCTACAGCGTGATCCTCTTCGACGAGATCGAGAAGGCCCACCCCGACGTCTTCAACGCGCTGCTCCAGATGCTCGACGACGGGCGGCTCACCGACTCCCACGGCCGTACCGTCGACTTCAGGAACACGGTGGTCATCATGACCAGCAACATCGGGAGCCCGCAGATCCTCGAGGCCAGCCGTAGCGGTGCGGGGTACGACGAGCTCAAGAGCACCGTCTTCGGGCTGCTGCAGGAGAGCTTCCGGCCCGAGTTCCTCAACCGCGTCGACGACATCATCGTGTTCCACGCCCTGACGCGCGAGCAGGTGGAGGCGATCGCGGCCATCCAGCTCGAGCAGGTGCGCGCCCGGCTCGCCGAGCGCCACATCGAGCTCGAGCTCAGCGCCGCGGCCATGGACGAGCTGGCCCGGTTGGGCTTCGATCCGGTCTTCGGCGCTCGCCCCTTGAAGCGCGCCGTACGCCACCACATCGAGACGCCGCTGTCGCGGCTCATCATCGCGGGCGAGGTGAAGGATGGCGACCGCGTGACGGTCGAGCCGGGCGCGGGCGGCTTCCGCTTCGAGAAGGCGGAGCCCGTACCCGCGAACTGAGCTCCGAGGCGCCGCGACCCTGCGCCGACGCGGCCGTGCGGTACCCTGTCCCGGGCCGCGCGGCCGCGTCGGCGTGTCGGAAGGTAGCGACCGCCGGCTGCGGCAGTCCGTGCGGCGGTTCAGGACCCGGAGGAGCCACCATGTGCGGGATCGCAGGGAGCTGGGACGGCGGAGTGCGCTCGGAGCGGCTGCGCGAGGTGCGCAGCCGCGTGCGCCGGCTCCGCCACCGGGGCCCCGACGGCGAGGGCGTACGCGACGGGCGCCGGGCCACCCTCGGACACGCCCGGCTGGCGATCATGGATCCTGCCCACGGTGCCCAGCCCCACGTGACCGAGGACGGCGCCGCGGCGCTCGTCGCCAACGGCGAGGTCTACAATCACCGCGCGCTGCGCGCGGCGTTGCACGGCCACACCTTCCAGAGCCACAGCGATACCGAGGTCGCCCTCCACCTGCTCGAGGACCTGGCTGGCGACGCGGTGCCGCGTCTGGACGGCATGTTCGCGCTCGCGTTCGACGGCGGCGACGAGCTCCTCCTGGCGCGCGATCCGCTCGGCATCAAGCCGCTCTACCTCGCCGAAGGCGAGGACGGGGTGCGCTTCGCCTCCGAGATGAAGGCGCTCCAGGATGTGGACGCGACCGTCCGTGAGCTGCCTCCTGGCAGCATCTGGAGCAGCCGTGACGGTCTGCGCCGCTACTACCGCGTACCGCCCGCTCGTGCGGAGCTCCGCGACCCGGAGTCGGCGGCGCAGGCCGTGCGCGCCACCCTCGAGCGCGCGGTCGAGAGGCGCCTCATGAGCGACGTGCCGTTGGGTGCCTTCCTGTCCGGAGGCCTCGACTCCAGCGCCATCGCCGCCCTCGCCGCACGGGCGATGGGGGAGCTCCACACCTTCTCGGTGGGCGTCGAGGGGTCGGACGACCTCGAGGCCGCCCGCGCGGTGGCCCGCCACCTGGGCACGCACCACCACGAGTGGGTCTTCCGCGCGTCCGACGTGGATGCCGAGCTGGAGCGGCTCGTGTATGCGCTGGAGTCCTTCGACCGCGACCTGATCCGCAGCGCCATGCCCACGCACTTCACCGCCCGCCTCGCCGCCGAGCACGTCAAGGTCGTCCTCACCGGCGAGGGCGCCGACGAGTTGTTCGCCGGCTACCGCTACGTCCGCGGATTGGCGGGCGAGACGCTCGCGAACGAGCTGCGGCGGAGCCTCGAGGGCATGCACAACCTGAACCTGCAACGGGTCGACCGGCTCACGATGGCGCACGGCCTCGAGGCGCGGGTGCCCTTCCTGGACCGCGAGATGGTCGAGCTGGCGCAGCGCATCGCTCCGGAGCTCAAGATCGCGGGCAGGGGAGGGCGACGCATCGAGAAGTGGGTGCTGCGCAAGGCGGTCGAGGACCTTCTGCCCGCCGACATCGTGTGGCGGGACAAGGCGCAGTTCGACGAGGGCTCCGGCGCCGCCGAGCTGCTGGCCGGCCGCGCGGCCGACGGGCCCCTCCCGGAGCGCCGCTTCGGGATCCGGCCGCGGTCGGCGGAAGAGGCCCGCTACCTCGAGGTGTTCGCGTCGGTGTTCGAGGCGCCGGAAGCGATGATCCCCAACCTCGGGCGTTGGCTTCCGCCGGCCGATGGCGGCCGCGTCGACGCCTAGACGACGGCGCGGGATGGCGCGGCCGCGCGGGCCGAGGCGAGGGCGCTGGGTATCATCGGCTCCATGACCGACCTGCTTCTGATCGTTCCCCATCCGGACGACGAGGTGTTCGGCTGCGGCGCGCTGTTCGCGCGGATGGCCGCACACGGGCGGAGCGTCGCGACGCTCACCCTGACGCGCGGTCGGGCCGGGCGGTCCTTGGAGCTCTGCAGCCGCGAGGAGCTCGCCGGCGTGCGGGAGGCCGAGCTGCGCGCCTCGCTGGCCGCGTTGGGCGTCGAGGACGTCACCGTGTTCGACTACCCGGACTTCGTGCCGGATGACAAGCGTGGCATCCCGCCCCACCCCGGGCTCCAGTCGCTGCCCAGCCACGAGCTGGTGCCGCGCATGGCCGAGGTGATCGACCGGGCAAGGCCGCGGTCCGTGCTCACCTTCCCGCCCAACGGCAGCAACGGCCACCCCGATCACGTCACCGCCCACGAGCTGGCCTGGAAGGCGATCGCAGCCGCCTCGGCCGAGGTCGAGCGGGTGTACTACTTCTCCAACGACCACCCCTACGATGGGCCGGCCCGACCGGGCTTCCTGGCGCCTGACGTGATCCGCGCCGGACATCTCCCGCCGACCCATGTGGTGGAGGCGGGCGCCTTCCTGGAGCCGAAGTTGCGTGCCATGGCGCAGCACCGCACCCAGGCGCTCTCGGTGCTCAACTTCATGGCCCACTTCACGCGTCGTCTGTCGGTGGAGTCCTTCCACCGCGCCCGTCCGGAGCCGGAGCGTGGGGAGGGGCCTCGCACGGTGGCCTGGCTGTAGCGTCGGCCAGTGTAGGACGTTTGGCATCGCCGCTCATGAAGGGGCGTGGTAGCGTGACAGCGTGATGTTCCGGCGGTCGCGCAATGTCGACCTGGAGCCGGCGCAGCGGGCGCTCGCGCAGGGGCAGTACGATGTGGCCTTCGCCCTGCTGGAAGACGCCGCTCGGCGCCCGTACGGGCGTGGTGCGCAAGGGCAGTACTGGCTCCACCTCGCCGCCGTCTACGCACTGTACGCCGATGACGGCGTCGAGAACGGGCTGCCGGCGCTCAAGCAGGCGGTCGCGGTCGATCCCGGCCTGGCCGAGCATCCCCTCTACCGAGCCCTCTACTGGGAGTTCGCCGCCTATCGGGGCGGGTCGGTCGGTGACGTCAAGCGTGGTGTCCGTCAGGTGCCGGCCAGCGCCGACCCGACCGCCGGCTACCACGCGGCCAGCGCGTTGCTCGCGGCGGGCGCCCCCAAGAGCGCGGCCAAGCGGCTGACCCACCGCGACGAGGAGGCGTTGCCCGCCTACCTGGTGTGGCGCCGCTGGTCGCTGCTGGGGCAGTGCCGGGAGGGGCTGGGTGACTGGAGCGGTGCGGCGCAGGCGTTCGCGCGTGCCGTGGAGCTGGCTCCGGAAGCCGAGTGCGAGCCGGAGCGGCTCAGCCTGGCGGGTGCGCTCCTCGAGCTGGGAGAGCCCCAGGAGGCGCTGCGCGAGTTGGAGCGTGTCGACGAGGAGGCGTTGCGCCCGGACGAGCGCGTGATGCTGCGCTACCTCTCCGGTCGCGCGCAACTCGAGCACGGCAACCCCAACCTGGCGCTGGGGCTGCTGCGCGAGGCGGTGGCACTGGCTGCAGGGGGGCCGGGAGCGGACCCGATCCAGACCTTCCAGACCGCCCTTGCCCTGGCACAGACCTACGTCGCGCTGAACCGCTCCCAGGACGCCGGCCGGTGGTTCTCCCAGGCACTCGACGTGGCCCCGGCCGAGGACCGTCCGTACGTCCAGCACGAGGCGGCATACGCCCTCATCGAGAGCGAGCGACTGACGGCCGCCGAGGAGATGCTCGCCGAGGTCGTGAGCGACCCCACCTATCCGCACCGAGCCGAGGCGCTCGCCGACCTGGCCGACACGCGCCTGAAGATGGGTGAGTTCGACGCCGCCGAGGTGCTGGCGCAACAGGCGTTGGAGATGGGAGCGACCGCGGCCGCTTGCCTCTGCCTCGGCAACGTCGCCTACGAGTACTTCCGGCTCGACGACGCCATCAGCTGGTTCGAGCAGGCCGTGAGTGCCAGCCAGCCCGGGGATCCGGGCTGGGTCGGCGCGCAGCCGCTGCTCGCCGATGCCTGCGCCTGGCGCGGCGAGCGCATGGCGGAGCGGGTGCTGACGCACGCGCGCCTGGCCCTGGAGCACACCGATCCCAGCAGCGAGTGGTTCCTGCCGCTGCGCCGTCACCTGGCGGCCGCGCAGCAAGCGCTGGGTGGCAACGACCGCCTCCTCAACTGAAGCGGCGGGCAGCGCGAGCCCGTGGAAGGACTCCTGCTGGCCGAGGCGGTGGGCCCGCTCGAAGAACGGCTCCCGCTCCGGCGAGGGAGTTGGCGCTTCCCGGACGCCCGCACCGCCGTGCTGCCGCTGCAGCTCACGCCCGATGGGCAGCCCCGCGCCCTGTGGATCCTCAGCCGCCCGCCGACGCCGCGTCTGGCCGTAGGGGACGAGGTTCCCGCCGGTGGTAGTCCGAGGACCCCGTTCCAGGAGCAACTCGCCGCCAGGGCCGCCGGACCGCTGATCGCGATCCGGCAGCAGCGGCTCGACCGGGTGCTCGAGCTCGGCTTCGGCGAGAGCGAGGGCTTCGTGCCTCAGCCGCCGGTCACGCTGGTGGTGGAGCTGACCGGCCGCAACGCCAACCTCGTGCTCCTCGACCAGCAGCGCGTCATCCTGGGCGTCGAGCGTGTGGTGCTGTCCGAGCGCAACCGCTACCGGGAGCTCCGCCCCGGCCTGCCGTACCGGCCCCCGCCCCCGTACGAGAAGCTCGATCCGCGCACGGCCTCGTCCGAGGCGTTGGCGAGTGCGTTGGCGGGCGCTCGCTTGCGCGACGTACGGGCGCGTCTCGACGGCATCGGCCCCCAGCTCACGCAGGCGCTGGCCGCCGGCACGGGCGTGGAGGCCGGGACGCGCCTGCAAGGGGTGACGCTGGAGCGGGTGGTCGCCGCCGTGCGAGAGCTGGCGGCGCGTCCCTCGGCCTGGCTCGAGCGCGCCGGCGGATCTGCGGGCCTGGCGGAGGAGCGCCAGCGCGATCGTCGGGAGCGGGCCACCGCCGTGGTGCGCGACGCCTGGCGGCGACGCCTCGAGCTGGCCGAGCGCCGGCTGGAGGACTTCGAGCGAGCCGAGCGTCGCGCGGAGGAGGCCGCGTCGGTCCGCCAGGAGGCCGACCTGCTGATGGCGTACCCCTCCGAGGTCCCGGAGGGGGCGCGTCGCGCAACCCTCCCGGGCTTCGACGGCGAGGACCGCACGCTCGAGCTCGACCCCAGCCTGGACGCCTTCGCGAACGCCCGCAAGCGCTACCAGCGGGCGCGGCGCCTCGAGGAGCGTGCCGCGCGGGCCGCGCGGGAACGGCCACGGGTCGAGCGCGAGCGCGCGGAGGCCGAACGCGAGCTGGCCGGGCTGGCGCAGCTCGGGCTCGAGGAGCTGGAGCGCCGGGCGCAGGCGCTGGGTGAGGACCGGCGCCAGCAACGCCGTCGCGGACCGGGCGTGCGCTTCCGGGATCCCCGCGGCTTCGAGGTGGTGGTAGGGCGCAACGCGCGCGAGAACGAGGCCGTGACCTTCGACGTGGGACGGAGCCGTGACCTGTGGCTGCACGTGCAGGGGTTCACGGGCGCGCATGTGATCGTCCGCGCGGAGGGCAAGGAGGTGCCCTTCGACACGGTGCTCTTCGCCGCGCGCCTGGCGGCGGGCTTCTCGCCCGCCCGGCAGTCGGACAACGTGGCCGTCGACTACACCCAGCGCAAGAACGTCTGGAAGGTGAAGGGCCAGCCTCCCGGGACGGTGCACTTCAGTCGGCAGAAGACCGTGTACGTGACGCCGGCACGCGACGCGACCGCGGCAGCCGGCTCGGGTGCCGAGCCCGATCTCTGAGCCCGATCTCTCCGGGCGATCTCGGAGAACGGTCGCTGGGCCCGAGCGCTGGGCCCGGTCGTTGGGCGCGACCCCCGCGGGCGGCACCGTTCTACCGCCGGTCGTGCGCCGCGGTCCGGCGCGAGGAGCGGACCGTTAGACTGTCCGCCATGCGCGCGCCCGCACGACGCTCCCTGCTGGCCTCGGCCGGCATCCCGCTGCTGCTCATCTCGGTCCACGCCACCAACGATGCCTTCGCCGCCATGCTGGCTGCGCTGCTGCCCACGCTGCAGGCGCGCTTCCACCTCAGCGAGGCCACGCTGGCGGTGTTCGTGGCGACCCTCTCGTTCAGCTCGGCGATGACGCAGCCACTGTTCGGCGCGATCGCCGATCGCGTGGGCCGTCGCACGATGGCGGCGCTCGGGATCGTCACCAGTACGGTGCTGCTCAGCCTGGTGGCGGTAGCGCCGAGTCCCTACGCCCTGTTCCTCCTGCTGTTGCTGGGAGGACTGGGATCGGGGGCGTTCCACCCGGCCGGCACCAGCCTGATGCGGGTGCTGGGCGAGCGGTTCAAGGAGCTGGCGGTCGCCGTGTTCAGCAGCGGCGGCACGCTCGGGATGGCGTTCGGGCCCGTGATCATCCTGCTGATGGCGCGCACGGTGGGCTTGCGCTTCTCACCCCTGCTGATGATCCCCGGTCTCGTGCTGGGGCTGCTGCTGCTGACGGTGCTGCCACGCGTGGACGGGGTGCGGCAGGCGCGCCGCATCGCCTTCCTCGACCCGAAGCTGGTGCTGAGCGCCGTGGGCGTGCTCAGCCTGGCGGGCATCCTCCGCAGCCTGGCGTTCGTGAGCTTCAACAACGCGATGCCGCTGTGGCTGGCCCAGGTGCGGGGTTTCGCGCCCGACTCGCCGGTCATCTCCTGGACCCTGGCCGCCTTCGCACTCTCGGGCGGCCTCGGCGGCATCGTGGCGGGTGCACTCGCGCGGCGGCTGCCCAGGCGATGGTTGATCGTGGGCACCATGCTGGTGGCGCTTCCTGCGCTCCTCTCGGTCCTGGTGGTGCCGCCGGCGAGCGTGCTGTACTACCTGTTGGTCGTCCTAGGGGGCGCGAGCGCCAACGCCTCGGTGCCGCTCTTGATCGTCGCCGCCCAGGACCTGGCCCCAGGCTCGATGGGGGCAGCGACGGGCATGCTGATGGGGTTCACCTGGGGCACGGCGGGCGTGCTCTACATGCTCGAGGGCGTGCTCCAGCAGATGCTGGGTCTGACGCCCGCCATGATCATCGCGTTCCTGGGCCTGGTGCCGGCGGCGCTTCTCGTGTTCGCGGTGCTGGCCAAGGGGCGCGAGGTGGTCGTCGCCTGAGGGACAAGCCTTCGTTCAGGCGCGCCCCACGGACCCGAACAGCTCCATGCGCCCGCGCACCAGTGCGCGCATCTCGTCGCGCGCCGGACCGAGGATCTTGCGGGGGTCGAACTCGGCCGGCCGGTCGCGTAGCACCTCCCGCACCCGCGTGGTGAACGCCAGCCGCAGGTCGGTGTCGGTGTTGACTTTCGCGATCCCCTCCGTCACCGCCTCGCGGATGTCGTCGGCATGGATCCCGCTGGCGTCGGCGAGCGAGCCGCCGGCGGCCTGGAAGCGCTCGACCAGCGGAGCCGGTACGCCGCTGGCGCCGTGCATCACCAGCGGTTGCGGGAGCCGTCGAGCGATCTCGCGGATCCGCTCGTGGTCGATGTAGGGTCGTCCCTTGCCCTTGCTGGCGCCGTGCGATGTGCCGATGGCGATGGCGAGGTAGTCGGCGCCGGTGGCGTCGATGAAGCGCTCAGCCTCGTCCGGTCGCGTCAGGAACGCCTCCTCGGCGCTCACCACGACGTGCTCCTCGACGCCGCCGAGCCGGCCGATCTCCGCCTCGACGGTGACGCCGACGGCGTGTGCAGCCTCGACCACGCGCGCGGTCTCCGCGATGTTGTCCGCCTCGGCCTCGTGCGACTTGTCGATCATGACCGAGGTGAATCCGGCGCGGATGGCCCGCAGGCACGACGCGTAGGAGGAGCCGTGGTCGAGGTGGAGGGCGACGGGGACCGTCGCCTGGGTGGCCAGCGTCTTGACCAGATCGACCAGGGCGCTGCCGCCGTACGTCAGCCCGCCCTCCGACAGCGCCACCAGCACGGGGCTGCGTGCCTCCTCGGCGGCCTCCAGGATGGCCTGGGTGATCTCCATGTCGTTGGTGTTGAAGGCGCCGACGCCGTAGCCATGCTTGCGGGCGGCGGCGAGGATCTCGAGTCCGGTGACCAGTGGCATGGGCGGAGTATACCGTGGCTTCCGGTCGGGCCCGTCCAGGACGGCGTCGGATGAGTGGGGCCGCCGGCCCGGCTAGCGGCGCTCCTCGTCGGCCGCGTCGTGCTCCACCGACCCCTGCGGCGGGGCTTCTTCGTCGGTCGTTGCCTCCTGCGGTTCCCCCGCAGCTCCATCACCGCGGTCCGGTGGCGGCGGAGCGGAGCGGCCGCTGACGATGCCACCGATCAGCGCCAGCAGCACGGCGGGGAGGATGGTGGCCACGTTGCGGTTGGACACCAGCAACAGGCCTACCAGCAGCAGCAGCGATGAGCCCCAGCGCCCGGCCATGCGGCGGCCGCGCCCCATCGAGGGGTCGGGCCGGAACGCCAGCAGGTGGCCGGTGATGAAGGCGAGGCCGAGGACGATGAAGTACCCCCACAGGGGGATGGCCTGGAGGACGCTCACCGGGAGGCCGCCAGATCCGGGAGCGCAGCCCCCAGCGCACCCTGGACGGCGCGGATGGCGCGGGGGACGTCCCAGGTGCGCCGGTCGCGCTCGCCGACGACGTTGCTCACAGCGCGGATCTCCGCGAACGGGACCCCCAGGGCCAGGCACACCTGTGCGGCGGCCGCGCCCTCCATCGACTCGATGGCCACGTCGAAGCGGCGCTGCAGCCGGTCGGCCTCCTCCAACGACCCGGTCACCCGCTCGGAGGTGGCGAAGCGCAGCAGCGGCGCCGCCGAAGGAGCCGCCAGTCGTTCGCTGAGGCGCCGGTCGGTGGGCATCTCGTTGAAGCGGGGGGGAGGCCCCTCGAGCAGCGGGAAGCCCACGCTCTCCATGTCCTCCCAGGCGTCGGCCTCGCCGGCGCCGGTGTCGACGTGGACGTCAGTGGAGGCCACCGCCACCATGCCGCTGCTCAGGAAGCTGCCCACGAACGCGCCCCCGATGCCGTACTGCACCACCGCCTCCGGCCGCCAGCGTTCCAGCGCCAGCGCCAGGCCGGCGGCGGTGTTCGCCTTGCCCACGCCCAGATGGGTCAGCACCACGTCCACATCCCCCAGCCGCCCCTCCCAGGCATGCCCCCAGCGGGCGGGGAGACTCGCGCCGTCGAGCGCCTCCCGCAGGGGACGCGCCTCTTCGGCGGTGGCGCTGACGAGCAGCAAGGGACCGGACATGGAGCCTCCAGAGGGCGCCGGCGACGGGCCTCAGGCAGCCTTCGCGGGCATGTCGAGCAGCGCCCGAACGAAGGCGGCGGCGTCGTAGGGTTGGAGGTCTTCGGCGCGCTCGCCGACACCGATGAACTTGATGGGGAGGCCGAGCTCGCGGGCGATGGGGAGCAGGATGCCCCCCTTGCCGGTGCCGTCCAGCTTGGTGACGATCACGCCCGTGACGTCTACGGCCTGGTGGAACTTGCGGGCCTGCTCGAGGCCGTTCTGACCGGTGACGGCGTCGAGCACCAGCCACACCTCGCGCGGCTCGCCGGGGTCCGCCTTGCCGATGACGCGCTTGACCTTGCGCAGCTCCTCCATGAGGTTGTGCTGGGTGTGCAGGCGCCCCGCGGTGTCCACGAACAGGAGGTCGACGCCGCGCGCAGCACGCGACTGCGCCGCGTCGAAGGCGACCGCGCCGGGGTCGCTGCCGTCGGGGCCCGTCACGGTGGGGACCCCCAGGCGCTCGCCCCACACGGCGAGCTGTGCGCTGCCCGCGGCGCGGAAGGTGTCGCCGGCGGCGAACATGACCGAACGACCGTGATCGCGGTAGTACTGACCGAGCTTGGCGATGGTGGTCGTCTTGCCGACGCCGTTGACCCCGATCATCATCACGACCGAGCCGCGGACCTCGACCACGTTGCGCTTGACGTCGAGGTCGAAGCCGACGCGACGCAGCTTCTGGCGCAGCCGGTCCGGCTCGAGCTGGTCCATGAGCGCCTTCTCGAGGGCCTCGCGGAAGGCCGTCCCACGATCGCGCTCCGCTTTGGCCTCCTGCACGACCTCGGCAGCCAGCTTGGCGCCGACGTCCGCGCCGATCAGCGCGAACTCGAGATCCTCCCAGTCCATCTCCCAGTTCGCCCCGGCATCCGCCGTGAGCACGTCACGGGTGCGCGACAGCCCCTGACGCAGGCGATCGAACCAGCTCATCCCAGCGAGCCTCGCTTGCTCCCGGCCGCCTGGGCCTTGGCGTCGCCCTTCTGGCGCAGCTTGGCAGCCTGCTTCTCCTGCTCGGCCTCGCGCTGCGGGTTGTCGTCCGGCAGCCCCTGGTTGATGGCGGCGAGCGCCTTGCCGATGCGCGCGAGCACGCGCCGCTTCCCGAGGATGGTGACCAGGTCGGTCACGCCCGGGGCGCTGGTGGTGCCGGTGAGCGCCGCCCGCAGCGGCTGCAACACCTTGCCCATCCCGACGCTCTGCGCCTGGACGTAGTCGTGCAGGAGGTCGTCGACGCCGTCGTAATCGAAGAACTCCAGGATGGAGAACTCGCGCTCGAGGTCCTCCAGGTACTTCTGGCCCGCGGCCAGCTGTTTGCGGGCCGAGGCGTCGTAGCGGACGTCCTCGGTGAAGAAGTAGCCGGCGGCATCGGCGATGTCGACGAGGGTCTCCGCACGGGGCCTGAGGACGTCCACGACGTCGAGCAGGTAGTCGTGATCGTCCCAGGTGTGGCCGCGCTCCTCCAGCAGCGGCGCCACGCGCCGCGCGACCTCCTCCAGCGAGAGCTGGTCGCGGAGGTACTTGGCGTTGTAGTAGCGCAGCTTCTTGAGGTCGAACACGGGCCCGCCGAGCGACACCCGCCCGATGTCGAACGCGGCGATCATCTCGTCGAGCGTGAAGAACTCGCGCCCGTCCGGCATGCTCCAACCCATGGTCGCGAGGAAGTTCAGGAGCGCCTCGGGCAGGATCCCCTGGTCGCGGTACGACGCCACCGAGGTGTCGAGCTTGCGCTTGCTCACCTTGCTCTTGTCGGGGTTGCGCAGCAGCGGCATGTGCACGAACCGGGGCGCCTCCCATCCGAACGCAAGGTACAGCAGCACGTGGATCGGCGTGCTGGTGACCCATTCTTCGGCGCGGATCACGTGGGTGACGCCCATCAGATGGTCATCGACGACGTTGGCGAGGTGGTAAGTCGGGTAGCCGTCGCTCTTGAGCAGGACGGGGTCGCGGATCTCCGCGTTGTCGATGCTCACGTCGCCCCGGAGCTCGTCGTGGAAGGTCGTGGAGCCCTCGTCGGGGGTCTGGAGCCTCACCACGTGCGGCTCTCCCGCGCGGGCGCGCTCCTCCTGCTCGCTGCGGGGCACGTCGCGGCCGCGCCCGTCGTAGCCGAGCGGGCGACCGAGCCGCTTCTGCTCGGTGCGCATGGCCTCGAGCTCCTCCGCGGTCTCGAACGCCCGGTACGCCTTGCCCGCGTCCAGCAGGCTCTCGACATGCTGCCGGTAGATCTCGGTGCGCTCGCTCTGGCGGTAGGGGCCGTGCCCCCCGCCGATCTCGGGCCCCTCGTCGGGCCGGATCGCGAGCCACTCGAACATCTCCAGGATGCGGGCCTCGGCCTTCGCGTCGTAGCGCTGCCGGTCGGTGTCTTCGAGGCGGAAGATGAAACGCCCTCCGCGGCTCTTCGCGAAGGCGTAGTTGAACAGGCCGATGTACGCCGTCCCGACGTGCGGGTCGCCGGTGGGGGAGGGTGCAATCCGCGTTGCGACTGTCATGGAGGCGCCTCCTCTTCGGAGCATTGTAGCCCAGGGCCGCAGCCACCGATGTCGGTGCAAGCTCCGTCCCCGGCGGGGTTCAGGGTCGAGTCCGGGCGCGCCCTGGCGACCGGGATGGACTCAGCGTACGAGGACGCTGACGAGGGTCACCGCTGCCACGGCCCAGAGGTAGGGCGAGAAGGCGCGGAAGCGTCCGCGGCGCAGCACGGCGAACAGCACCATCAGCGCCAGATAGCCGGTGACGAAGGAGGCCACGAACATGGCGATCACGGGCCCCCAGCCGATGTCGGCCGCCTGCACGTCCTTGACGCCCAGGACGGTCACGCCGACGGACACGACCAGGTACATCAGGAACGACAGGCGCGGTGCCAGCTCGGCGTCGGTGCCGCGCCCCAGGAAGGTGGCGATGGTGATCCCCGAGCGGGAGATGCCGGGCACGACGGCCAACCCCTGGGCGATGCCGCCGACGAAGGCGTCCAGGAAGGTCACATCCTCCACCCGGTGCTTGGGGCCGCTCCTGGGGGCGAACCATAGGATGAAGCCGGTCACGATGAGCGCGAGCGCCACCGGGAAGGGTGCGTTGAGACGGTCGAAGACGCCCTTGAGCCCGAGGCCGATGGCGGCGGTGGGGATGGAGCCGACGATGACCAGCAACGCCGTACGCCAGCCGCTCTTCGTCCGCGCCTCGGACGAGGCCAGCCCGGCCAGGAACCCTCCGACCGCATCGATCACGTCGCGACGCAGGTAGACCAGCACCGCGAGCAGCGTGCCGGTGTTGGTCGCGATGTCGACCCAGAGCTTCAGTCCGCTCCCCCAGCCCAGGAAGTAGTTGGTCAGCACGAGGTGGCCCGAGCTGGAGACAGGCAGGAACTCGGTGAGGCCCTGGACGATCCCCAGGACGGTCGCGTGGAAGAGGCTCATGATGGGCGGGTCCTCCTGGCGTGGCGCACCCCGGCGGTCGTCGCCGGTCGAAACGAAGGGGCGCGGACTCCAGACGAGGGGGCGCGGACCCCATACGAAGGGCGGAGCGTCACCCGATGAGCCCGCCGTGCCTTCTTCAGGCCGTACTTCTTGCGCTCCACGATGCGCTCGTCGCGCGAGAGGTACCCGCCCTGCTTGAGGGTGGCCCGGAAGTTGGGGTCGACGCGGAGCAGCGCCCGCGCCACGCCCAGCTTGATGGCGTCGGCCTGGCCGCTCGGCCCACCACCGGCCACGGTGATCACCGCGTCGTAGCGACCGGCGGTGTTGGTGGCCTTCAGGGGCTCGAGCGCCTGGACGCCGACCAGGATGCCCCGGAAGTAGTCCTGGAAGTCGCGCCCGTTGACGGTGATCCGGCCGCTGCCCGGCCGCAGGAACACCCGCGCAACCGCCGACTTGCGGCGTCCGGTGCCGTAGTACTGATCCATCAGGCGACCTCCAACTCCTTCGGCTGCTGCGCCTGATGCGGGTGCGCGTCGCCGGCGTACACCTTGAGGCGGCGGATCAGCTTGCGGCCCAGACGGTTCTTGGGGAGCATCCCCCACACCGCGTGGCGGATCACCCGGTCGGGGTGCCGGTCGAGCATCACACGTGCCGTCGTGGTCTTCAAGCCACCCTGGTACCCGCTGTACCGGGTGTAGACCTTCTGGTCGAGCTTGCGTCCGGTGAACACCACCTTCTCGGCGTTGATGACGATGACGTAGTCACCGCCCGCCTGAGAGGGCGTGTAGTCGGGCTTGTGCTTGCCGCGGAGCACCGTGGCGATCCGGGTGGCGAGACGACCGACCGTCTGGCCGGCCGCGTCGATCACGACCCAGTCGTTGCGGGTCTCCTTGGGGAAGATCGTCTTCACACTCGTCACGTCCTTCGGAGGCTTGCCGGGTTTGATCGGGGCCGACAATGCGCGAAGCCAAACGCGAGCTTAGCACAGCCGTGCTCGCCGCGGCAAGCGCCGCAGGGGCCGCCGCGAGCGACGGCCCCTGCTCTCGACCGGTGGGCCTCAGCCCCCGTCCGGCCGGTAGGGCGCCAGCTCCGGCAGGTTGGACACCAGCTCCACCAGGTTGCCGTCCGGGTCGTGGAAGAACGCCAGCCGGACGCCGCCGGGCGCGTCCCTGGGCCCGTCGGTGAAGTGCACGCCGGCCGCCCGCAGGGCGGCGGCCGCAGCGTCGACGTCGTCGGTCTGGAAGGCGACATGCTGGAAGCCCAGGCGGGGGGCGTCGTCGCTGGCCCCCGGCGCGGACTCCGCCGGCGGCTCGTGCGCGAAGAGCTCGAGGTAGGCGTTGCAGCGCCGGAGGTACACGAGCTTGAACCGGCCCTCGTCGAGGACGAGCTGGCCCAGGACCACGCAGCCCAGCAGGTCCCGGTAGAAGGCGACGGAACGGTCCATGTCCGCCACGGTGATGGCGACGTGGTCGAAGTGGAGGGCGGCGCTGCGGGTGGTTCCCTCGGCGCGGGTCACGTCGCCACCTCGCCGTCGGCCGCCTCCCGGGCGCGCGCCAGGAGCGCGTCCACCTGCTCCGCGGCGCTCACCCCGATCTCCTCCTCGTGGAAGGCCAGCACGTTGACCAGCGGCATGTCCATCAGGAAGCCGGTCAGATCCATACCGATGACCTGGTCGTCGTCGCCATGCATGCTCCGGGCCACGCGGCTGCGGATCTCGTCGACCAGCGGGCCGAGCACGCTGCGCGCGCGCGGGTCGTCGAGCCACTCGCGCAGGGTCGAGTCGTGATCCAGGATGAAGGGCAGGGGCGTTCCCCGACGCAGCGTCACCTCGGTGCGCAGCCGGATGTCCGCCGCCGAGGCGCCCACCAGCAGGTCGAAGGCGCCGGCCTCGGTGACCCAGCGTCCGTAGGCCGGGTCGTAGTAGGCGAACGCCCGACGATCGAGCGTCAGGGTCACGGTGTGCGTCTCGCCAGGGCGGAGGCGCACCTTGGCGAAGCCCTTGAGCTCCTTGACGGGACGCCGCAGCCGGGCCTCGCGGTCGTGGACGTAGAGCTGCGCCACCTCTTGCCCCTCGCGCTCGCCGGTGTTGGTGACGTCGAAGCGGACCGTCAGGGTGGCGCCCTCGTCGAACGAGGCGTCGTCGAGCTCGGAGGGGGACACCTGCAGGTCGCGGTAGGCGAAGGTGGTGTAGCTGAGGCCGTGGCCGAAGGGGAAGGCGACAGGGAGCTCGCGCGCGTCGTAGTAGCGGTACCCGATGAACAGGCCCTCGGCGTACGGGGCGCGGCCGTTCTCGCCGGGGTAGCTCAGGTAGGCGGGGGTGTCCTCGAGGCGCAGCGGGAAGGTCTCGGCCAGCTTCCCCGAGGGGTTGACCCGGCCGAGCAGGAGGTCGGCGAGGGCGCCGCCTCCCGCCTGCCCCATGGTCCAGGCCTGCACGATGGCATCGACGTCGTCGGCCCACGGGGTCACGTCGATGGCGCCGCCGGTGTTGAGGACCACGACCGTCGGCCGACCCGCAGCCGCCACCTCGCGGAGGAGGCGGATCTGCGCGTCGGGCAGCGCCAGCGTCCGCCGATCGTAGCCTTCGGACTCGAGGGCGCCCGGGAGGGCTGCGAACACGACCGCCACGTCGGCGTCGGCCGCGGCGGCCCGCGCCTCGTACACCAGGTCGGGGCGGTCGGCCAGGTCGGCGGCCCACCCCTCGGCGTAGCGGAGGTCGCGGACGTTGGCGCTGAGGGCGTCCCAGGGAGACTCGACGCGGGTGGGTCGGACGTGGGCGCTGCCCCCACCCTGCAGGTGCGGCTCCCGGGCGGAACGCCCGATGATCGCGATCCGCTGGTCGGCGTCCAGCGGCAGCGCGCCGCCGTTCTGCAGTAACACCATGCCTTCGGCAGCCGCCCGCTGCGCCAGCGCGTGGTGGCTTGCCTCGTCGTAGGGCTCACCGCGTCTGGCCGAGGCCGCGCGGTCCGCCAGCCCCAGGATCCGTGCCACGGCCTCGTCGAGGCGTGCGGGGTCCAGACGGCCCCCTTCGACGGCGTCGACCACCGCGTCCACGTGGAGGCGCTTCGGCCCCGGCATCTCCAGGTGGAGGCCGGCCTCGAGCGCGGCGACCGGGTCCCGCACCGCGCCCCAGTCGGAGACCACCACGCCGTCGAAGCCCCACTCGTCCACCAGGATCTCCTTCAGCAGCCGGGCGTTCCGGTAGCACAGCTCCCCGTCGACGCGGTTGTAGGCGGCCATGACCGTCCACGGCCGCGCGCGCGTCACCGCCGCCTCGAAGGCGGCGAGATAGATCTCCCGCAACGGGCGCTCGTCGACGACCACATCGATAGCGTTGCGTTGGAACTCCTGGTTGTTCAGGGCGAAGTGCTTGAGGGAGGCGCCCACGCCGCGGCTCTGCAGCCCGTCGATGTAGTGGACGGCGAGCTCCCCGGCGAGGAACGGGTCCTCCGAGAAGTATTCGAAGTTGCGCCCGCACAGCGGCGTCCGCTTCATGTTCACGCCGGGGCCCAGTAGCACGTCCGCTCCGAGCGAGGCGGCCTCCTCGCCGAGGGCGGCGCCGACCTCGTGAAGCAGCTCCGTGTTCCAGCTCGACGCGAGGCCGACCGCGGTCGGGAAGCAGGTGGCCGGCAAGGTGTCCTGACCCGGGCCGCCCGCGTCCTCGACCAGACGGACGCCGTGGGGACCGTCCGTGACGCGGATCGCGCGGAGGTCGAGGTGCGGCAGCGCGGTGGTCGTCCAGGGGGTCGCGCCCACGAAGAGGCTCGCCTTCTCGCGCAGGGTCATGCGGGTCAGGGGGCTGGGAGCGTCGGTCACGGGGCGGTCCTTTCCTTGTGGCGGCTCAGAGCTCGCTGCCTTCGGCGGTCGGCTGCCAGGGTCGGCCATGGAGGCTGAAGGTGTCGGCGAAGAGCTGACGGGTATAGGCGTGCCGGGGGTCGCCGGTGACGCGCGCGACGTCGCCCCGCTCGACCAGCTCACCTTCCTTCATGATGAACAGGGTGTCGCTGACGTAGGTGGCCAGGCTGATGTCGTGGGTGATGAAGAGGATGGTCAGCTCGTGCTCGCGGTTGAGGTCGAGCAGGACGTTGAGGATGTTCGCCCTCGAGGAGGCGTCGATCATGGTGGTCGGCTCGTCGGCGATGAGCAGCTCGGGCTGGACCATGACCGCCCGCGCGATCATCACGCGCTGCCGCTGACCTCCCGAGAGCTCGTGCGGGAGCTGGTCGAGCACGCTGCCGGGATCGAGCCCGACGCTCTCGAGGGCGCCTGCCATGCGCCGATCCCGCTCGGAGGCGGAGAGCGCGTGCTGCTCCAGGCGGAGGGCGCTGCGGAGCACGTAACGGACCGGGAAGAACTGATTGAAGGATCCGAAGGGGTCCTGGAAGACCGCCTGGACGTGGGTCCAATAGGCCTTGCGGCGGGCGTAGCCGCGCAGGCGCGTCACGTCCTCGCCCCGAAAGAAGAGCTGGCCCGAGGTGGGCTCGAGCAGCCGCAGGATGAGCCGGGCGAGGGTGGACTTGCCGCTGCCGGACTCACCGACGACCGAGGCGATCTCGCCGCGCCGCAGCTCGAGCGACACGTCGTCGACCGCGCGCACGGCCCCAGGCCCGTGCCCGAACAGGCGGGTCAGGTGGATCCCACGAAGCAGAGGGGCGGCGCCGTTGCCCGTCATGGCTCCACCGCCCGGGCCCCGAGCTCGGGTTGGGGCGCTCCCAAGTGCTGCGCGAGCCACCAGCAGGCGGCGTCGTGGTCGGGCCCGGGGTGCAGGGTCGGCGGGAACGCTTCGGCGCACGCCTCCGTCGCGTACCGGCAGCGGGGGTGGAAGCGGCACCCAGTCGGTGGCTGCGACAGGTCGGGTGGAGCTCCCTCCAGCCCCTCGATGCGCTGGCGCTTGGTGGCCGACTCGAGCACCAGCGTGGCGGCCATGAGCGCCTGGGTGTACGGATGGGCCGGTTCGAAGATCACCTTCTCGGTGGGCCCCACCTCCGAGACCTGCCCGGCGTACATGATCATGGTCCGGTCGGCCACGTTCCGCAGGATGGGCAGCTCGTGGGTGACCAGCACGATGCCTCCGATGATGCCTTGCTCGAGGAGCTGGGCCATGAGCGCCAGCAGCGCTCGCTGGGCGCTGACGTCGAGGGCCGAGGTGGGCTCGTCCGCGATGAGCACGCGGGGGTCGAGCAGGGTGGAGATCACCGCGACCACCCGCTGCTTCATGCCCCCCGAGAGCTGATGAGGGTAGGCGTCGAGCACACGGGCGGGTAGGTGGAGGCGGTCGAGGCGCTCGCGCGCGCGCTCGGCGGTGGCCGTACGGGTCGTGCCGGGGTCGTGGGAGCGGAGCACGTCGAACACGAAGTCGCGCACGCGCTGCGTGGGGTTGAGCGAGTTCATGGCCCCCTGCGGCATCAACGACACGACGGTACCGCGGTGCTGGGTATCGGTGGCGGCGCCGCTCCTAATCGGCACCTCCTGCCCCGCGACCTCCAGCCGGCCCCCCTTCACGCACAGCGGCCAGCGCGCGATGGAGGCCAGGACCATGGCCAGGGTCGACTTGCCACAGCCGGACTCGCCGGCCACCCCCAGGATCTCGCCCTCACGAAGCGTCAGCGAGACGCCGTCCACGGCTCGGATCCAACCGCTCAGGCCGTGGCGGTAGTAGGCTCTCAGGTCCTCGGCCACCAGCAGGTCAGTCACAGCTCCCACCCCCTCCTTGCAGTCGCGGGTTGTAGATCTCGTCGAGGCTCGAGTTCAACAGGAGCAAGCCGAACGAGACGACCGAGAGGAAGAAGGTGGGTGGGATGAACGTCCACCACACGCCCTGACGCACGGCCTCCCACAGCAACGACCACTGCAGCAGGATGCCGAGCGAGATGGTGTTGGTCGGGCCCAGCCCCAGCAGGCTCAGCGCCGCCTCGGTGAGCACGGCGGTGGCGAGCTGCAACGTGAAGGCCATGCCCAGGTAGGAGAGGATGTAGGGGATCACGTCCCGCACGATGATGCCGAAGCCGCTCGAGCCCGACAGCCGCGCGATGTCGATGTGCTCCCGCGTGCGCAGGCTGCTGGTCTGGGCCGCGACGGCGCGGGCCGTCCACGGCCACGATGTGACGCCGATGATCAGCCCCATGGTGACGGCGGAGCGGGAGCCGAGGGCGACCGACAGCAGGATCAGCACGACGATCGCGGGGATGGTGATGAGCACGTTGGTCACGCCCATCAGTGCCTCCTCGACCATGCCCGCGTAGAAGCCGGCCACCGTGCCCACGAGCACGCCGAGGAGCACGGCGGCGAGGCCGGCGATGGCGCCGATCTCGAGCGAGTTGCGGGTGCCGTACATGAGCAGCGTCAGCTCGTCGCGTCCGAAGTTGTCGGTGCCGAGCGGCGGATGGGCAGCCGGCGACGCGTTCATGCCGCCCACCACCGCGTTGGGGTCGTGCCCGGTCAGGAGCGGCCCCAGGATCGCGAAGCCGAGGACGAGCAGGACCAGGACGAGGCTGGTGTTGAAGCGGCTCGAGCGGATCGCCGTCCGTAGGAAGCGCGTCCGGGTCAGCATGCTCAGCGCTCCCCGCTCCGCGCCGCGCGGATGCGCGGATCGATCGCGCCGTAGGCGAGGTCGACCAGGAAGTTGGCCAGCAGCACGGCCACGATGATGATGAGGGTGACCCCCTGGATCAGCGGGTAGTCGTTGGCGTTGATGGCGTTGAACAGGAGCGTGCCCACGCCCGGATAGGAGAAGACGATCTCGGTGATGAGCGCGCCGCCCACGAGCGTGCCGAGCGAGAGGGCGAGGCCGGTGATCTGCGGCAGCATCGCGTTGCGGAAGACGTAGCCGAGCACCCGCCGGTCGCTGACGCCGAGCGAGGTGGCGTAGTTGACGTAGTCGCTCCCCAGCTCGTAGATCGCCATCGAACGCATGCCCACCGCCTGCCCGCCGATGGCGATGACCAGCAGCGACAGGAACGGCAGCAGGTAGTGGTGGAGCGCGTCGAGGAAGAACGACCAGGAGAGCTGAGGGAAGGTGCCGAAGGAATAGCCGCCGGCCGACGGGAAGACCGGGATGGCGACGGCGAGAACATAGAGGAGCACGATGGCCAGCGCGTAGTACGGGATGCTGGAGAGCGCCAGCGCGGTGACGAACAGGTTGCGATCGAAGGCGCCGCGCTTGTACGCCGCCAGGGCGCCGAGCAGGTTCCCGAGGATCCACCCCAGCAGGATGGCGGGGAGCTGCAGGGCGATCGTCCACGGCACGGCCTGTCCGATGAGGGTGGTCACGCGGGCGGGGAAGAGCGAGAACGACTGCCCGAGGTCGCCGCGGAAGATGTTGACGAGATAGGCGAGGAACTGGCCCCACAGAGGCCGGTCGAGGTGGAACTGGGTGATGAAGGCCTGGTAGGTCTTGCTCGCGCTGGCGCCCGCTCCGCCCTGCAGGAAACGCGCCATCAGGGCGTCGACCGGGTTGCCGGGCACCAGCCGCGGCAGGAAGAAGTTGAGCGTCACCGCGGCGAGCAGCGCCACCAGGTACCAGGCGAGCTTGGTGAGGATGTACCTGCGGAAGGTTGGCGACATGCGGGCCTCTCGAAGGCGGGTGCGTCAGGGAGGGCCTGGCGGCCCTCCCTGACGGGAAGGAGCGCTACTTCAGCTTCACGTCGCGCAACACGTCGATGTACCACTGGGGCGACGTCCCCTGCGGGTTGTCCGCGGTCGGGAAGTTCGTCCATACCGAGGTGTTGAACTCGTAGAACAGGAGCGGCCGGTACATCAGCGGGATGCCCGGCACGTCCTGCATGAAGATCTTGTCGAGCTCACCGTAGGCCGCCTTCTTCTCGGCGATCGTGGTGGCAGCGCCGGCCTTGTCGAGCAGGGCGGGGACGGCCGGGTTGCTGTAGCGGTTGTAGTCCCAGAAGGCGTTCTGGCCCATGGCGGGAACACTGCGGTTGTCCATCATGTCGCGGAAGCGGGCCCACGGTGCGTCCGGGCCCACGCCCGAGATGTAGAACAACGCCAGGTCGAAGTTCCCCGTCTGCACGTCGTTGATGTCCACGGGCGCCTGCGGGAAGTTGGTGGTGACGTCGATGCCGACCGCCTTCGCGCTCTGCGCGACCACCTGGAGGGCGGCCATCCAGTCGGTCCAGCCGTACGGGGTCTGCGCCACGAAGCTCAGCCGGGTGCCGTCGGGCAAGACGTAGATGCCGTCGGAGCCCTTCTTGGCATGGAGCTGGTTCTCGAGGATGTCCTTGGCCTTGGCGGGATCGTAGCTCCAGCCGAACTCGTCCACGTTCGCCGCGTCGAAGTACTGCGACTCCACGCCGGTGGGGATGATCAGGCTGGACTTGGCCGGCTCGGAGTAGCGCGACATGGCGGTCTGCGCGATGAGCGGGTAGTTGATCGAGTAGGCGAGGGCGCGGCGCACGAGGACGTTGTCGAGCCCCTTGCGCTGGACGTTGACGAGCATCATCGGGATGGAGCCCGGGATGTAGTACGGCTCGCTACTCAGCCACGTGCCGACGTTCTTCATCGTCCACACGTTGGGGACGAACTGCTGCGACCAGTCGAGCTGGCCCTGCTGCAACGCCAGGTTGCCGGCGTCGTTGCTCTTGAAGATCGGGTGCACCACGTACTTGGGCGTAGGGAGGCCGTAGAGGTCCTTGCCCCAGTAGTTGTCGTTGCGCTGCAGCACGATCTGCTCGGCGTTGTAGCTCTGCACCGTGAACGAGCCGGAGCCCACGGGCTGGAAGTTCTCGTACTGCAGGAGCGCCTGTTGACCCTGATCGGCCACGGCCTGCCAGATGTGCTGCGGCAGGATGTAGACGGTGTCCACGTAGCGTTCCAGCACGCCGGGGTTCGGCCTGGCCGGGTCGAGGTTGAACACCACGGTGCTGGCGTCCGGGGTATCGATCGACTGCAAGTAATCCCAGACAGCACTGGTGCTGACCGAGAAGTCCTTGCCGAGCTCGAAGGTGAACTTGACGTCGGCCGACGTCAGCGGCTGGCCGTCCTGCCACATGGTGCCGGGTTGCAGGTGCACGGTGAGCTGGGTCGGCGTCGTCCACGTCATGTCATGACCCAGAGCCGGCTCGGTGCCGCCGTTGATGATGTTCGACAGGAACAGCGTCTCGTAGATGTAGCCGGCGCCGTTGATGGCCATCTGGCCGTTGCCGCCGACCGGCCACGCCGGGCTGGAGGACAACGGGTTGAAGTTGGTGGGCGGACCCCACTGGTGGCCGCCGATGTAGAGCGTCTCGTTGCGGGGCAACGTCTGGGCGAACACGGTAGTGCCGGCCAGGACCAGGGCGAGGGCCGCGAACGCGGCGAGGAGCCGCGTCAGCGAACGGGGTCTCTCGATCATTCCATCCTCCTTGGAGTGCGTGTGCGTCTCCGGACCTTCGGATCACGACGTGGTGGTGGCGTTCAGGCTTCCCCCCTCTCCCGGACCGAAGCACGCGAGATGAGTCGGAGCGGTGGCAGGTCGGTCCTTCCCGCGGGCCGCTCGCGGTGGATGTCGGACAGCAGCAGGTCTGCGGCCAGCCGGCCGAGCGCATCGAGGGGCTGACGAACCGTGGTGAGGGGCGGGGCGGTGAAGCGCGCCAAGGCCTGGTCGTCGAAGCCGACCAAGGAGAGGTGCTCCGGGCACGACAGCCCCCGCTCCCAGAGCGCGGTCAGCGCCCCGAGTGCCATCTGGTCGTTGGCGGCGAACACGGCGGTGAAGCCTCCGATGTCGAGCAGGGCGTGCATGGCGTCCCGGCCGCTCTGCTCCAGGAAGTCGCCCTCGACGATCCAGCGGGGCTCCACCGGAATGCCGTGGCTGCGGAGGGCATCGGCGTAGCCTTCACGGCGGGCCTGAGCGTGGAGGTTGTCGCGAGGCCCGGCGATGTGGGCGATCCGACGGTGTCCGTGCTCGAGCAGGTGCCGGGTGGCGGTGGCGCCGCCGGCGCGCTGGTCCCAGCTGAGCGAGCGCGGCTCGAGCCCGGGGACGCTGCGCCCGAGCACCACCATCGGCACGCCGCGCGCGGCGAGGGCCAGCAGGTCCTCGTCCGCGGCGGCCTCCAGGAAGACGACCAGCCCGTCCACGCCGCGGTCGTGGAGGTCGATCAGTGTGTCGGTCTCGGCGTCGCGCTCGCCGCTTCCCCCGGCCACCAGCAGCCGGTAGCCGGAGGCCGCCAGGCGCCCTTCGAGGCCGCCGAAGAGCTCGGCGAAGAAGCCTCCCACGTAGGTCGCCGCGATGCCGACGGCGCGCGAGCGACCGCTGTGCAGCGCGCGAGCGTGCGGGTTGGGGCGGTAGCCCAGCGAGCTGGCGGCGCTCTCGACACGACGCCGCAGGGCGGCGGAGACCCTCGCCGAGCCGTTCAGGACCCGCGATACCGTCGCAGGCGACACCTCCGCGAGGCGGGCCACGTCCACGATCCGCACGCGCTGCCTACTCCCCCTCGAAAACGCCTCCAACGGCTCCCCATCCCCCTCCGACGGCCGATCTGGTGACAGCCTGAAATGCTTTTCTCAACGCTAGGCCCGAGCGCGCACCTAGCCAAGGAACGAATGTCCCGGATGGAAACGAATGGTGCGCAGCGCCCGGTTGGCGACGGTAGAATGCCGCATCGACGGGGGAGGAGACCCATGAAGCTTGCGTTACGGATCCTCGGTGTGGTGGTCGTGCTGCTGGTGCTGGTCGCTGCGGGTGGGTGGCTCTACCTGCGAACGTCGCTGCCGAAGACGCGGGGCACGGTGACGCTGGCGGGCCTCCACCAGAGCGTCGAGGTCGTCCGAGACAAGAACGACGTGCCACACATCTTCGCCAAGGACAAGGCGGACGCCCTGTTCGCGCTGGGCTACGTGCACGCCCAGGACCGGCTGTGGCAGATGGACTTCCAGAGGCGGGTCGGAGAGGGGCGTCTCTCGGAGGTCCTCGGGCCCGCGACCCTCGACACCGACAAGTTCCTGCGGACCCTCGGCGTGTACCGGGCGTCGCAGCAGGCGCTCGCCCACCTGGACCCCGAGACCCGTTCGCTGCTCGACGCCTACGTGGCGGGCATCAACGCGTACATCGAGCACCACCATGGTGCCTGGCCGCCCGAGTACGTGATCCTCGGCGTGAAGCCTCAGCCGTTCCATGCGGCCGACGTCATCGCCTGGGCCAAGATGATGTCCTGGGACCTCTCGGGCAACTGGAACACCGAGCTGCTGAGGGCGAGACTCATCGACAAACTCAAGCCCGCGGACGCCCAGAAGTTCGTCGCCACGCTGTGGCCCGGCTACCCCAAGGACGGGCCCGTGGTGCTCCCGAACTTCCGTGCGCTGTACCGGCAGCTCCCGCTGAACGCGCTCAGCGCCGTGGCGCCCGCGCCCCCGCCGCCCGGCCTCGGCTCGAACGACTGGGTCGTCTCGGGCGCGCACACCGCATCGGGCAAGCCGCTCCTGGCCAACGACCCGCACCTGGCGCTCGACGCGCCCTCGCTGTGGTACCTGGCGCAGATCTCGGCGCCCGGCATGAACGTCATCGGCGGCACGCTCCCCGGGACCCCGGCGGTGCTGCTGGGCCGGAACGAGCGCATCGCGTGGGGGTTCACCAACACCGGTCCCGACACGCAGGACCTGTTCATCGAGAAGGTCGATCCGAACGACCCCACGCGCTACCTGACGCCGACCGGCAGCGCGCCGTTCCAGACCAGGCGCGAGGTGATCCACGTCAAGGGGCACGACGACGTGGTGATGACGGTCCGCAGCACCCGTCACGGCCCCGTCATCTCGGACGTCGCCTCGAGCGCCGCCGACGTCGCCAAGCAGCACGGCGGCAACGTGGTCCTGGCGATGCAGTGGACGGCGTTGGAGCTCATGAAGATGGACACCGCGCAGAACTGGGATCAGTTCAAGGCGGCGCTGCGCGACTTCGTCACGCCGGAGCAGAACATCGTCTACGCCGACGTCGACGGCAACATCGGCTACTACGCACCCGGGCGGATCCCGATCCGGAAGAGCGGCCAGGGCACGGTCCCGGTGCCCGGCTGGACAGGCGCCTACGACTGGGTCGGCACCGTTCCCTTCGATGCGCTACCCCACAGCTTCGATCCGGCGGGCGGCGAGGTCGTCACCGCGAACAACAAGGTCGTGCCCGATGGCTACCCCTACTACCTGACCCGCGATTGGACGGTGCCGTACCGGGCCGAGCGCATCCGGTCGCTCCTCGCCGATACACCGAAGGCGACGGTGCAGGCCATGGAGCACATCCAGGCCGACCAGACCTCGCTGTTCGCACGCACCTTCCTGCCGACGCTTCGCAGCGTGCAGCCGAGCAGCGAGCTCGCCCGCAAGGCCCAGGCTCAGCTCGTCGGCTGGGAGGGGGACATGGCTCGCGACCAGGCCGCGCCGCTCATCTTCGCGGCGTGGTACCGCGCCTTCTCGAAGCGCGTCTACGCCGACGAGATGGGCAACCTGTTCGACGCCTTCTACGGCTTCCACCCCCGGTTCCTGCAGGAGGTGCTGACCAAGGACAAGAGCTGGTGCGACGACGTCCGAACCCCGGGCGTCGAGACCTGCGCACAGGACGCCCGGGCCGCGCTCGAGGACGCGGTCACGCAGCTCTCGAAGCGCTACGGCAAGGATCCGTCGCGCTGGCACTGGGGAGCCGCCCACCAGGCGTTGAGCGCCCACCAGGTCTTCGCCAGCACACCGCTGCGGGGTCTGTTCGACCTGCTGATCCCCAACGGCGGAGGCGCCTACACCGTCAACGTCGGACGCTACGACATGAGCGATGCCCAGCACCCGTACCGGCAGATCGTCGGGCCGGGATACCGCGCGGTCTACGACCTCGCTCACCTCGATGCGTCCCGCTTCATCCAGACCACCGGCGAGTCGGGCAACGTCCTGTCCTCTCACTACCGGGACTTCCTGCGTCGCTGGCGTGACGTCGAGTACCTGCCGATGAGCCTTTCGCGGAGCGATGCGCAGAAGAGCGCCGTCGGCACCCTGACGTTGACGCCCGGACCCTAGCCCCCGACAGCGTCGTCGGCCACGTGGTGGCCGGGCGGGGGCGGGTAGGGCTGGCCCTTCTGCGTGGCCCGCAGCCGGTGGCGTAGACCGAGCTCGTCGAGCAGCGCGCCGGTGGCCTCGGCCAGCGATCCGCTGTCGCGCGTGAGCAACAGGTACCAACCCGGCCGGCCCAGCGGCCGGGCCCGGACCCCCGCCGGGACGCGCGCCGGCGGCGCCACCAGATCCTCGGCAGGGATGGCGTCCTCGCGCCCATACTGCGCGGCGACCCCCGCCAGCACCAGGTAGAGGGCCGTCCTCGAGGTCACGGGGAGCGCTACCCCGTCGAAGGTGGCCTGCAGCCGGCCTCTCAGGTTCGCGACGCCCTCGGCATGGAGCAGCAGGTCATCGAGGGTGATGGTGGCCAGCGTGTCCGCTTCCCGTACCAGCCCCAACTCGGTGGCCTTCAGCGTGAGCGCCACGGCGCGCCGCACCGCGCGCTCGTCGATGTTCTGGCGGTCGCGGATCAAGCGGCGTTCGCGGAGCAGCTCGAGCACGCGCTCGGGCTCCACGTTCCCTCCGCCCAGCAGGCGCCGCAGCTCCTCGACGCCGACATCGCGCGACAAGCGGGCCAGCTTGTCGGCCAGCCACTCCTGCTGCAGCAGCGAGCGGGCCAGCTCGAGGCGGCGGGCCGCGTCGGGACCTCCGACCTGGAACAGGCGGGCCAGGACGCTGGGGAAGACATCGTCGTAGAGGCTGAAGCCGTACGGGTCCTCACCGCGCGTCAGCAGCTGCCAGTCCCCTCCGTTGGTCCGAAGCGAGAAGGCCCCGTCGACCGTGCCGTCCTGACCCACGCCGCGCGCAAGGGGGAACCCGACGGCATGGACGGTCACCACCGCCCACTCGCCGTCGAGCTGGATGCGGTAGAGCATGCGCTCCCCGTCGGTCGTGCCGCGCAGCGTGCCGAGATCGAAGACATCGACGCCGCAGGCGCGCAGCAACGGGAGCAGCGCCACCTGGCTCACGCCCAGGGCGTCGGGCCGTGGCTGCACTACGAGCCGCTGCTTGACCTTGGCCAAGGTGGCGACGATGCTGCCGTCGCCGTCGCCGGCATGGCTGGAGGTGAGGAAGGGATTCAGCATGAGCGGCGTTCCCGCGTTCCAGCATAGCGGTCGCCGGCACGGCGCAGGCGCGATCCCCGCCGCTCACCCACCGACATGCGCCGCAGGTCGCCGCAGACCGCTCGGGAGCAGGCTCCGGACCGTGCCGTTCGACCGCCGACCCCACCCGAGCGGGAGCCCGTCGACGCTCACCCGCACGAGGCCGTCCTCCCCGGCGTCGTCGAACGGGTGCCCCGCCAGGTAGCGCCCGACCCGTGGATCGTCGGGGCTCAGGTGGGCCGTTGCCCCTCCGGGCGGCGCCGCCATCGCCAGTGCGTGGGCGGGCTCCAGGCCCCGGCCACGGACGCGGCCCAGCAGCACCCCGACGCGCACGAGGTGGACTCCAGCGGGTGCCGGGAGGACGTCGTGCAGCTCCTGCGGGGCTGCCAGCAGCCGATCGCCGTGGAGCAGCAGGTCGGCTTGCTGGAAGGGGGTCGCGCCGAACGCCCGTTCCGCGAAGGTGTGCCAGGCGCGGGTGTCCGCGGTCGAAGGCGCGCCCGCGCGGCCGTAGCCGGCCCCGGAGCTGCCGCGGCGAGAGGGGCGCAGGCCTACCCCCTCGCGCAGGCGCGAGGGGAGCGCCGGGCCCTTGCGGAGCAGCGCCACGAAGTGCCCGTCACCCGGATGCCGGTGGGGCCAGAGGCGGGCGGGTGCGGGCCCGGACCGGGCCGGCTCCACGCCCATGACGGGGAGCCCTCGGTCCGCGCCCGCCGGCGCGATGCTCTCGAGCGTGAAAGCGTGGTTGCGCGCGAGGAAGGCGGCGATGGCGCCCTCGTTCTCATCGACCTCGAAGGTGCAGGTGCTGTACGCGAGCACGCCACCCGGGCGGAGCAGGCGCGCGGCGGCGTCCAGGAGTTGCGCCTGGGTGGCGGCGCACCGCGCCACCAGCCCCTCGCTCCACTGGCGCCGGGCCTCGACGCTCTTGCGGAACATGCCCTCGCCCGAGCAGGGTGCGTCGAGCAGGACGCGGTCGAAACCTCCGGGCCAGGCGCGCGCCAGGCGGGCCGGGTCGGTCTGGGTCACGACCACGTTGGGGGCGCCCCAGCGCTCCACGTTGGACAGCAGGGCACGGGCGCGCGCCGGGTCCGGGTCGTTGGCGACCAGCACGCCCCGTCCACCCATGGCGCTTGCGAGCTGGGTGGTCTTGCCTCCCGGCGCGGCCGCCAGATCGCAGACGACCTCTCCCGGTGTGGGCGCCAGCGCCGCCGCCGGCAACATGGCGCTGGGATCCTGGAGGTAGTAGGCGCCGGCGGCATGGAACGGGTGCGCTCCGGCACTCGCTCTCGTCTCGTCCTCGAGGAGGAACCCCTCGGCGCACCAGGGGAGGGGGGAGAGTCGCCAGGGGAGGCGCGGGAGCAACGCCTCGGCGGTCAGCTTCGTGGTGTTGACGCGCAGGCCTCGCGCAGACGGCTGCTCGAGTGCGGCCAGCAACGCCTCGGCCTCACTGTCCAGCAAGGCGCGCATGCGGCCCGCGAAGGCCTCCGGCAAGGGGGGTAGCGGCGCGGCTCTGCCCGGGCGGCTCACGGCCGGCGGTGCCCGGTCACGGCTCGCTCTCGACCTCGGGTTCGAGATCGGCGACGTCGTCGCCGAGGTGCTGGATCTCCTCGATGAAGCGGTCGACGGAGTCGAAGTCGCGATAGACGCTGAGGAAGCGGATGTAGGCGACGTCGTCGAGGTCCCGGAGGAACTGCAGCGTGCGGCGCCCGATCTCGTCCGAGGCGATCTCCGGCGCTTGGACCTCGTCCTCGAAGCTGTACGCGAACTCGCGCAGCTGCTTCTCCGTCACGGGGCGCTTGTTGCAGGCGATGCGTAGCTTGTCCAGCAGCTTGTCGGGGTTGAACGCCTCGTGCCGCCCGGACCGCTTGCGGACCATCAGAGCCTCGAACTGCGCCCGCTCGTAGGTGGTGAAGCGCCGGTGACACACGGCGCACTCACGGCGCCGCCGGATCGCCGCTCCCTCGTCCGACGGGCGCGAGTTGATGACCCGCGTGTCGCCCGACGAGCAGTAGGGGCACTTCATGCGTTCACGCTAGCCCGCTTGCCGGTGCCCGGCAAGCCCCTCACGGCAGTCGGTGCCGGGGCGTGTCGGCCAGATCGCCCTCGAGGTCGTCGTCGGCCTCGTCGACCAGGTGCCGCCTGAGGGCGGGCGTGCCGTGGAGGCGCTCGAACGGCTCCTGCTCGAGCGGGTCCAGGACCGGTTCCTCCTCGCCTTCCTCGTCGTCGGCGTCGGCCTCGTCGTAGAGGCTCGCTTCGAGGTCGTCCTGCCGTACCCGGTCGTCGAGGGCGGCCCGCACCTCCGGCAGCAGCGTCTCGGTGACGCGCGGCGGTGGCGGCAGCTCGACGAAGACCTCCTGGCCCGAGACCCCCAGTGCCGACGCCGAGCCCAGGAAGCGCACGCTTCGGACCAGGGCCGCGTCGTGGCGAGGATCGGCAGCGTCGCGCGAGGGCACCACCAGGTTGACCCTCGGGGCCTCGTAGCGCCGGCAGAAGCTCCCCGTCAGCCGCGACAGGGCACCGTGCACCGCCGCCATCTGCGGCTGGCGGTTCGTGGGGGGAGCGATGATCACCACCCAGCCGCCCTCCAGCAGGCGGGCGGCGGTCTTCAGTGTGAGGTACGCGCTGCGCAGGTCCTCCGCGATGAGCTCGGCGAACTCCCCCTCGCCGAGGTCCTCGAACGGGGTGTAGCTCACCTGGCTGGAGACGTGCACCACGCCTCCCAGGGCGCCAAAGATCTCGAACACCTTGTGGAAGGCGGCCAGGACGTCCATCTGGGTCGTCATGTCGGCCTGGATCGGGATGGCCTGGCCACCCAGCTCCTCGATCTCGGCCGCCGTCTTGGCGGCCAGATCGACGTCGCGATCGGCGCAAACGACATCGTAGTCGGACTGACCGTAGGCGAGAGCCACGGCCCGCCCGAAGCCCTGGCCCACGTTCGTGACCAGGACGACCCGGGCTGGTTCCATACCCTCCAGGATACGACGGCTCTCCGCCCGGCATCCAGGCTCGTCGCGACGAACGAGACCCCTGTGAAGCCTTTTATCACCGCTCCGCGGGGAGCCGGGGTACAACCGAGGCGAGCCCCGGAAGTGCGATGCGTCGTTTCTAGCGCCGGGGAAGCGTAGTGCGGCGAGGGAGAGGACGGCATGCTGGGACGTAACAGCAAGAAGCAGAAGCCACAGGAGACGACGGCCAGCGAGCCGTTCACCTACATCCACCGTGGGACCAAGCTGGTCGGCGATCTGGAAGCCAGCGGGCGCGTGCGGGTGCACGGCACGGTCCAGGGGAACGTCCGCGTCACCGGCATCCTCGAGGTGGCGGAGGCAGGGATCATCGAGGGCGACCGCGTCGAGGCCGACGAGGTCAAGATCCTCGGCAAGGTGCGGGCCAACGTCGACGCGAAGGGGAAGATCGAGATCTGGAAGGACGGCCTGCTCGAGGGCGACGTCCGTGCATCGGCGCTGGACATCGAGGAGGGGGCGTCCTTCACCGGACGGAGCGAGATGACGGCAGGCGGGCGAGCGGCTCCCCGGCTGCCCGAGAGCGCGTCCGCCGGCAAGCGTCCGTCGCTGCGTCAAGAGGCGCCGGCGACGCTCGGTACCGACGCCGACGCGGAGGATGCGGCCGATGGCCAGGCGGCTACGCCGTCGGCCGAGGGCGTCGCCGAGGAGGCGGAGCCGGCCGGGAGCTGAGGACGAGCGTCCGTGACGCCTTGAGGCGGGGGTGCACGCGGCTGCTAGAATGGCACGTGCTCTTCGATGCGCTCAGGCGAAGCCCCACGTCGGGGACTGCGAGGAGGCCGCATGGCGCTTGAACGGTGGTTCCGTCGGAACCGGCCCACGCGCAAGGAGGACGACAACGCGCCGGCCGGGCTCTGGCTCAAGTGCGAGGCCTGCAGTGCCCAGATCTATCGCAAGGACCTGGTCGCGAACGCGTACGTGTGCCCGGAGTGCGGCCATCACTACCGCATGCCCGTGGAGGCGCGCATCGAGCTCCTCGCCGACGCCGGGAGCTTCGAGCCCTGGTCCGGCGGCATCCAGGCGGAGGACCCGCTCGGATTCGTCGACACCCAGGCCTACCCGGAGAGGCTGGAGAAGAACCAGCAGAAGCACGGCCGGCCCGACGCCATCCAGACGGGGGGAGCCCTGCTGGACGGCGAGAGGGTCGCGCTCATCGTCATGGACTTCTTCTTCCTCGGTGGCTCCATGGGATCGGTCGTGGGCGAGGAGATCGCCCGTGCCGCCGAGCGGGCGGCCGACGAGGACCGCGCCCTGGTCGCCGTGACCGCGTCCGGCGGCGCTCGCATGCAGGAGGGCGCGCTGTCGTTGATGCAGATGGCGAAGACGACGGTCGCGCTCGAAGAGCTGTCGAAGAAGCGCCTGCCCTACATCAGCGTGCTCACCGACCCCACCACCGGGGGCGTGACCGCGAGCTTCGCCACCCTCGGCGACATCATCTACGCGGAGCCCGGTGCCCTGATCTCGTTCGCCGGGCCGCGCGTCATCCAGCAGACCATCAAGCAGGAGCTGCCGGAGGGCTTCCAGCGGGCGGAGTTCCTGCTCGAGAAGGGGATGCTCGACGACGTCGTGACCCGTAAGGAGCTGAAGGAACGCCTCGCCCTGACCGTCCGGTTGCTACGCGCGGGCTTCGCCCGTCGTGGCGAGGAGGAGGGGGTGTCGCGTGCCGCTGCCGTTTGAGAAGCCGATCGAGGACCTCGAGACGAAGATCGAGGAGATGCGCTCCTACGCGTCGGAGCAGGGGATCGACCTGACCGACGAGATCGGCCTCCTTCAGCAGCGCCTCGAGCGCCTGAAGCGTGACACCTTCGCCAACCTGACGCGCTGGCAGCGCGTCCAGGTGGCTCGGGCGGCGGGTCGCCCCACCGCGATGGACTACCTGCAAGGGGCCTTCGACAGCTTCACCGAGCTCCACGGCGATCGCACCCTGGGTGACGACCCGGCCATCGTGGCCGGGCTCGCCCGGCTGGGCGAGCGCAGCGTGGTGGTGGTCGGCCAGCAGAAGGGCCGCGACACCAAGGAGAACATCCACCGCAACTTCGGCATGTCGCACCCCAGCGGGTACCGCAAGGCCATGCGCATGTTCGACCTGGCCGACAAGTTCGGCCTGCCGGTGATCACGCTGATCGACACGCCGGGCGCCTATCCAGGCATCGCAGCCGAGGAGCAGGGGCAGGCGTGGGTGATCGCCGAGAGCATCCGCCGCATGAGCCGCCTGACGGTTCCGGCGGTCAGCGTCGTGATCGGCGAGGGCGGCTCGGGAGGGGCGCTCGCCGTGGGCGTCGCCAACCGCGTGCTCATCCTGGAGAACGCCATCTACTCGGTCATCAGCCCGGAGTCGTGCGCGGCCATCCTGTGGCGCGATGCAGCCGAGGCCGAGAAGGCGGCGGAGGCGCTCAAGCTCACCGCCTACGACCTGCTCGATCTGGACGTGGTGGACCGCGTGATCGACGAGCCGATCGGTGGCGCCCACAAGAATCGCGAGGCCACCATCAAGCGCGTGCGCGAAGCGATGCAAGAGGAGGTCGCTGCGCTCGCCGGGATCGATGCGGAGGGGCTTCAGGACCAGCGCCGGCGGCGTTTCCGGGGTCTGGGTCGCTTCCGCGACGCCGCCTGATCCCGGATCGGATCGTTCACAAGCGCATCGTTCAGGAACCCGACACCGCCCGCAGGGCGGCGATGTTCTCGGCGACGGAGCCGTGCCCGCCGAAGATGGCGCTTCCGGCCACCAGGACCTCCGCGCCGGCCGCGCACGCCTGGGGGGCGGTGGTGCGCCCGATGCCCCCATCGATCTCGATCAGGCACTCGGGGTTGCGGGCGTCGCGCAGCTCGCGCACCGCACCGATGCGCCCGATGCTGGCGGGGATGAACTCCTGGCCGCCGAAGCCCGGGTTGACCGTCATCAGCAGCACCACGTCGAGGTAGGGCAGCGCATCGTCGAGGACCCCGAGCGGCGTGAGTGGGTTGAGCGCGAGGCCGACGCGGACGCCGCTCTCGCGCACCAGCTGGAGCAGACGATGCAGGTGCGGCGCGACCTCGACATGGACGTGCAGGATGTCGGCGCCCGCCTCCGCGAAGGCGTCCACGTAGCGCTCGGGCTGCTCGATCATCAAGTGCACGTCGAGCGGCAGCGAGGTGGCCCGCCTCGCCGCCGACACGATCACGGGACCCAGGGTGATGTTGGGTACGAAGTGGCCGTCCATGACGTCGACGTGGATGAGGTCGGCACCGCCCTGCTCGGCGCGCCGGATGGCTCCGCCGAGGTCGGCGAAGTCGGCGGCCAGGATGGACGGGGCGATGCGGACCGGGCTCACGCGGGGGAGTATAGCAGGGGCATGAACAGGCGCCGGCAGGGTGGACGTCCCTGCCGGCGCCGAGCGTGCCGTGCTACGCGGTGGTGTGGACGGGTTCCAGCACCGCGCGGATGGAGCGCGCCAGGATCTCGAGCCCCTCGTCGAGCTCTGGGTCGGAGAGCCGGAGCGGGGGCAGCAGCCGGATGACGTTGCCGTAGGTGCCGGTGGACAGCAGCATCAGCCCCTGGGTGCGAGCCTGTGCAACGATGTCGGACACGACCTTGGCATCGGGCTCCTTGCTCCCGGCTTCGACGAACTCGATGCCGATCATCGCGCCGCGGCCACGGACATCGCCGATCTGCGGGAACTCGCGCTGCAGCGCCATCAAGCGCTCGCCCGTGCGGCGACCGATCTCGCCGGCCCGGGCGACCAGTCCCTCCTCCTCCAGCACGTCCAGCGTGGCGAGGGCGGCGGCGCAGCTCACCGGGTTGCCGCCGAAGGTGGACCCGAGCATGCCAGGAGCGATGGCGTCCATGATGCTGGCCTTGCCGATGACGGCGGAGAGCGGGAAACCGGAGGAGAGGGCCTTGGCGCTCGTCACCAGGTCGGGCTCGAGCCCGAAGGCGTCGACCGCCCAGAGCGTGCCGGTGCGTCCGATGCCAGCCTGCACCTCGTCGTCGATCCAGAGCGCTCCGATCTCGTCGGCGTAGGCGCGCAACCCTGCCAAGAAGCTGCGCGGGGCGGGGATGAAGCCGCCTTCGCCGGCCACCGGCTCGATGATGAACGCCGCCACCTCCCCCTCGCCGATGGTCGTCTTGACCTGGTCGCGCAGGGCGCGCAGGGTCCGCACGCCGACCTCCTCGGGGTCTTCGATGCCCCAGGGGTTGCGGTAGGCGTACGGGTAGGCGGCGCGGTAGACCTCGCTCGCCCTCGGCGCGAAGTGCGCCTTGTACGGCTGCGCTTTGGCGGTCAGCGACATCGCCATGTAGGTGCGGCCGTGGAAGGCGTGGGTGAAGGCAACGATGCCGGCCCGGCCGGTGTAGGCCCGCGCGATCTTGACGGCGTTCTCGACGGCCTCGGCCCCCGAGTTCACCAGGAAGGTCTTCTTGGGGCTGTCGCCCGGAGCGAGAGCGTTCAGACGTTCGGCGAGCGCGATGTAGCTCTCATGCATGGCGACGGCGAAGCACAGGTGCTGGAAGGATGCGGCCTGCTCCTGCACCGCCTGGATCACCTTCGGATGCGAGTGCCCGACGTTCATCACGGCGATGCCGACGGAGAAGTCGAGGTAGCGGTTGCCGTCCGCGTCCCAGACGTACGCCCCCTCGGCCCTCGCGGGGTAGAACGGGTGGGTGCTGTAGGCGGCGGGTGCGACGGCGGCCCGGCGGCGCTGGGCGAGGCTGGCGTTGCTCATGGACATCCTCCTTCGGACGGGGGTTGGCAATCGTAAGTGGGACAACGCTCTCGCCTACGATGCAAATGTAATCGTGCCGTAGCGCCGTCGGTTCTGAGGCGCATGGTGCATATCCCTCCTGCATGGTATCACCCGTCCGACGGGCCGTGAACCCCGTTGATGGACCCCTCGGGAAACCGTTCGGCGGCGTCCCCGGCGTAGCATGACGTGTGAGCGCGCGTGCAGGCGATCCCGTGGTCCGCCCCCTGGGGCCGGACGCCAGGAGCGCTGCGGTGAGGTGGGCCGCGCGGCTGGACCTCCCGCTGGAGGAGGGCGAACAGCTACCCGGGCCCGACGACGACCGAGCGCGGGTCGTGCTCGAGGTCGGCGGCGAGGGGCTCGCGTTGCGCGTCGGTGACGGGCCCAGGGTGAGCGTGACGCCCCGTGCGCTGGCACGGCCACGGCCGGGGGGCCGCGACCTCCTGGTGCGCGCCGTCGGCCGCGTCGATGAAGGGGAGACGGTGGTGGACGCCACCGCCGGCCTGGGCGCTGACGCCTTCCGCCTGGCGGTACGGGGCATCCGGGTCGTGATGATCGAGCGCGAGCCCCTGGTCGCCGCCCTGCTGGAAGACGCGCTCGATCGTGCAGGTCGGGGCGTCGAAGGTCCCGCCGCCCGCGACGCCGCGGCTCGCTTGGAGCTGCTCGTGGGCGACGCGCGCGCGCTGCTCGGTGGCCTCGACCCGGCGCCGGCCGTGGTGGTGCTCGACCCGATGTACCCGGAGGCCGGCAAGCGCTCGCTGCCCAACAAGGGCATGGCGCTGTTCCGAGCCCTGGTGGGACGCGATGCCGATGCGGCCGAGGCGCTCGAGGTCGCCCTACGGGTGGCGCGGCGGCGCGTGGTGGTGAAGCGGCCGCGACGGGCGCCGCCGCTGGGGGCCGATGCCGGAGCGCCGACACCCAGCGGCAGCGTGGTGGGTACCACGACGCGGTACGACCTGTACGCCCCCCGCCCGCCGTCGCCCTAGACTGGGAGCCGTCGGCACCGAGCCGGCCTGGAGAGCGAGGGAACCATGGAGCACGAGGAGACGACCGCGGCGCCGGCGGCGCCGTCGAGCGTGGAGCACGTGGCGGTGCTGGGCGCCGGCACGATGGGAGGTGGCATCGCCACCCTGCTGCTGGCCAGTGGCCTGCACGTCGCGGTCTACGACGTGGCGGACGAGGCGCGGCGGCGTGCCGAGGGACGGATCGCCAAGCGCAACGACGCCGACGCGGTGGCGACGCGGCTGCTGCTCACCGGAGACCTGGAGCAGGCCGTCGCCGAGGCGGACGTCGTCATCGAGGCGGCACCCGAGCAGCTCGAGCTCAAGCGCACGCTCTTCGCAGAGCTGGACCGGTTCGCGCCCGAAGGGGCGGTGCTCGCCACCAACACCAGCGAGCTCTCCGTGACCGCCATCGCCGCAGCGACGCGCCGGCCCGACCGGGTGATCGGCATGCACTGGTTCAATCCACCGGAGCGCATGGCGCTGGTGGAGATCGTGCGGGCGGTGCAGACGTCCGACGCCACGCTCGCCACGACCCGGGCGCTGGCCGAGCGCTGTGGCAAGACCACCGTCACCGTGGCCGACCGCCAGGGCTTCGTCACCACGCGCGCCGTCGCTGCGTTGTTGCTCGAGGGCGTACGTATGCTCGAGGAGGGTGTGGCGAGCGCCGAGGACATCGACGCCGCCGTGCGCCTGGGCCTGAACCATCCGATGGGCCCGCTCGAGCTCTCGGACTACATCGGCCTGGACACCATGCTCTTCATCGCCGAATCGATGACGGACGCGATGGGCGAGCGCTTCCGGCCCCCCCAGAGGCTTCGCAAGCTCGTCGAGGCGGGCCATCTGGGTCGCAAGTCGGGACGCGGCTTCTACGACTACCGGCAGGACGGCTGAGGCCGGACGGCCCCGAGGCTCGTGAGGACCACGAGAATCGCCTCCCGAGCGGGAGGCGATATGGCTGGCCCACAGGGATTCGAACCCCGACCGACCGGACCAAAACCGGTTGTCCTGCCATTAGACGATGGGCCACCGTGGTGAACGGCTGCAGCGCGCGGGCGCCGGGTCAGGCAGAGTGTATCCGCGGCCGCATCGGAGTGTCAACCAGACGCGTCGTGGACGAGAAAGCGCCGCCTGCACCCGCACGGCGCCCGGGATGGCAAAGAAAATGGCTGGCCCACAGGGATTCGAACCCCGACCGACCGGACCAGAACCGGTTGTCCTGCCATTAGACGATGGGCCAGCAAGGACGTCCATGAGTGTATGGAACCGCCGGGGGCCGCGTCAAGGTCTCGAGGACGGCGGTCGAGGCGCAGGCCCGCCGCGCGCTGCCGACCCGGCCACCACGCCTCGGCTGGTAGGGTATACTCTCGACGCTCCGAGGCGGCGCGGCTCCGGCCGCGAGGTCCTCCCGCCTGCGAGCCCCATGGAGAGGTGCCGGAGTGGTTGAACGGGACGGTCTCGAAAACCGTTGTGTGGCTATGCTGCACCGTGGGTTCGAATCCCACCCTCTCCGCCATCCCGGCCGTTCCCGCGAGGGAGCGGCCGTTTCTTCAGCACGTTTGCCGGACAGGAGTGAGCCATGCCCGTGACCGTCGTCGATCATCCGTTGATCCAGCACAAGCTGTCCATCCTTCGCGACCGGGAGACCACGGTCCGCGACTTCCGCGAGCTGTGCACCGAGATCACCATGCTGATGGCCTTCGAGGCGATGCGCGACCTCCCGCTGGAGGACGCCGTGGTGGAGACGCCGGTGGCACCCGCCCACGTCAAGCGGCTGGCCGGCAAGAAGCTGGCCCTGGTGGGGATCCTGCGGGCGGGCCTGGTGATGGTGGACGGCATCCTGGGCCTGGTACCGAACGCGCGGGTGGGGCACATCGGGCTCTACCGCGACCCCGAGACGCTCAAGCCGGTCGAGTACTACACCAAGCTCCCGGGCGACATCGCGGACCGCCAGGTGTTCCTGCTCGATCCCATGCTCGCCACCGGCGGCAGCGCCGCCAAGGCGGTGGAAGCGCTCCAGGCCCACGGCGCCAGGTCGATCAAGCTGCTGTGCATCATCGGGGCACCCGAAGGGATCGAGGTGGTCGAGCGGGCCCACCCGGAGCTCGACATCATCCTGGCCGCCCGTGACGAGCGGCTCGACGAGCACGGCTACATCGTGCCGGGCCTCGGGGACGCCGGGGACCGCATCTACGGCACTCGGTGAGCGGCCCGACGAGAGCGGTGTACGGAGTGCTCGAGGCCGCATGCGAGGACCGCCGCGAGGCGCGCCGCGCGCCGTCCTGCGCCGCTCATGGCTCGGTCACGCGCCGTCCTAGAATGGTGTCGTGAGTAACACGCTCGTCGGGTTCCTGCCGGGCGCCCTCATCGCCTTCGTCACGGCCCTGATCGCCGTGGGGCTGTTCGTGCCGCGGCTCAGGCGCTTCGCGTTGCGCATCCACGCCGTGCAGGAAGGC
Organism: Deinococcales bacterium; assembly: GCA_037386005.1. GTDB lineage: Bacteria > Deinococcota > Deinococci > Deinococcales > Trueperaceae > JASBRS01. The sequence goes on from JARRMM010000009.1 coordinate 40,487, forward strand.
GGCGGGGCGCACGGGCGCGGGCGCCGCGTGCACGAGGGAGCGGTGCCCAACATCGGTGGCATCGCCATCCTCGGTGGCTTCCTGCTCGCCCTGCTGGTCGGGAGCCTGGTCGCCCCGGCGTTGATCGACCCCTATCGGGTCCAGCTCCTCGCGATCGCGCTGGGGGCTTCGCTGATGGCGCTGGTCGGCTTCATCGACGACATGTGGGAGGTGCCGCCGGCGATGCGGCTCGCCTCTCAGTTCGTGGCCGCCGGCATCCTGGTGGTGAACGGCGTCAGCATCGGGTTCGTCACCAACTACTTCGGGCCCACCAGCTACGTCTTCATCCCGGAGCTGGCGACCGTGCTGGTCACCCTGCTGTGGGTGGTCGGGTTCACCAACGCCTTCAACTTCATCGACGGTCTCGACGGCCTCTCGTCCGGCATCGCCGCGATCTCCAGCATGAGTCTGCTGGCCGTGGCCATGCAGTTCCCCGATCGTGGCGCTGCGGTGTTGCTGCTGGCCTCGCTGGCCGGTGCGGCCCTCGGCTTCCTGCGTCACAACTTCAGCCCCGCCAAGATCATCATGGGCGACTCGGGCGCCTACCTGCTGGGCTACGTGCTGGCGGCCGTCAGCGTCCTGGGCGCGCTCAAGGTGACCGCCGCGGTCACCGTGGTCGCGCCGATCCTGGTGCTGGCGCTGCCGGTGCTCAACATCACGCAGGTGACGTTCCGACGGCTCAGGCGCGGGGCCAGCCCGGCGGAGGCCGCCAACGACCATATCCACGACCTGTTGCGGGCGCGCTCCGGGTCCAAGCGCGGCACCGTCATCGCGCTCTGGGTGGCGACGCTGGCGCTCGGCCTCGTGGGCATGACGCTGTCCGACACGCCTCCGGTGCTCACCTTCCTGACACTGGTGCTGACCGTGGTGATGATCGCCGGCGTGTCCGTCCTGCGCCTGGTGGAGGTGCGGCGGGAGCGCCGCGAGGTCGCCTCGTGAGCGTGCAGGACGGCGTAGGAGCGCGACCACGACGCGTCTGCGTGGCCTTCGGGACCCGCCCGGAGGCCCACAAGATGGCGCCCGTGGTGCGGGCGCTGCGCGCCCACCCGTCGCTGGAGCCGGTGACGCTCGTGACCGGCCAGCATCGCGAGCAGCTCGACGCCTCGCTGCGGATCTTCGACCTCGCGCCCGACGCCGATCTGGCCGTGATGACCGAGCGCCAGACGCTGCCCGAGCTCACGGCGCGGATCGTCCCGGCGGCGGCGCGCACCTTGCGTGAGCTGGCGCCCGACTACGTGCTCGTGCACGGCGACACCCTGACGACGTTCGCCGTGGCGCTGGCCGCGTTCTTCGAGGGCGTGCCGCTCGCCCACGTCGAGGCCGGGCTCCGCTCGCACGATCTGGCCCAGCCTTTCCCGGAGGAGGCGAACCGCCGGCTCACCGACGTGCTCACCGACCTGGACCTCCCGCCCACGGAGCTTGCCCGGCGCAACCTGCTGGCCGAGGGCAAGCGGGAGGAGGCCATGATCGTGACCGGCAACACCGCCGTCGACGCCGTGCAGCAGGCGAGCCGCCGGGCTCGTCTGCCGCGGGCGCTGCCGGAGGGGCCGGTCGTGGCGATCACCATGCACCGGCGCGAGAACCTTCCGGTGATGGCGGAGCTGGCCGCCGCGCTGGCGCGGGTGGCGCGGCGCCACCCGCAACGCACGTTCGTCTACCCGGTCCACCTGAACCCCGCCGTGCGCGAGGCGGTCACGCCGTCGCTCCAGGGGCTGGACAACGTCGTGCTGGACGATCCCTGGGACTTCCTGGGGATGCTCGCCCTGCTCGCGCGCAGCGAGCTGGTGGTGACGGACTCCGGTGGCATCCAGGAGGAGGGGGCCGCGCTCGGTGTGCCCGTCGCGGTGCTCCGCAACGTCACCGAGCGCCCCGAGGGCGTCGAGGCCGGTGTCCTCAAGCTGCTCGGCAACGACGCCGCACGCGTCGAGGCCGGTCTCGACGAGCTGCTGGACGCTCCGGAGCTGCTGGATGCCATGCGCGCGGCGCCCAACCCGTACGGCGACGGGCGCGCCGGTGAGCGCGTAACGCGAGCCGTGGCGTGGCGGCTCGGGCTCGGGCCGCGCCCGGCGGACTGGCGACGGGAGGCGGACGCGGGCCGGCCGGATGCCGGGCCGGCGCACTCCGGCACCGTCGGCGGGGCCTCCCGCCATGGCTAGCGAGGCGTTCCCCCCTGTGGGTGGGCCGGTGTGGGCCGCGGCCGAGCACCGACTCACGTTCCGCCGGCCGGTCGCGGGGGCTCGCCGCTGTGACGACGGCTGGGTCCTACGCTGGCGGGCCTCGGCGCTGATGGGGATCCTCAACGTCACCCCCGACAGCTTCAGCGACGGAGGGCGCTTCCCCTCGGGCGATCCCGCCGCCGCCGTCGAGGCGGGGCTCGCGCTCCGGGAGCAGGGAGCAGCCTTCGTGGACGTCGGTGGGGAGTCGAGCCGGCCCGGGGCGGAAGGGGTGCCCGAAGCGGAGGAGATGCGGCGGGTGCTGCCGGTGGTGGCAGCGCTGGCCGATGCCGGGGTGCGGGTCAGCATCGACACCGTCAAGCCGGCTGTGGCGCGCGAGGCCCTGGCGGCGGGCGCCTGCCTGGTCAACGACATCCGGGGTCTCGACTCGGCGGAGATGCGTGCGGTCTGTGCCGAGGCTGGAGCGGTTGCGGTGGTGATGCACATGCAGGGGGAGCCGCGCACCATGCAGCGCGCGCCTCGCTACCGCGACGTGGTCGGAGAGGTCGAGCGCACCTTGCTCCAGCGCGCCCAGCGCGCGCTGGACGATGGCGTACCCTCCGTGCTCCTCGACCCGGGGCTCGGCTTCGGCAAGACCGTGGAGCACAACGTCGCGCTGCTGGCCGCGACACCTCGGCTCGCCGGGCACGGCCTGCCGTTGCTGGTCGGGGCCTCGCGCAAGCGGACGATCGGCCGACTCGGGGCGAGCGGCGCCGGGGAGCCGGCGCCCCGCGAGCGCCTCCCGGGCACCCTGGCGGCGCACCTCTACGCCGCCGAGCGTGGCGCCAGCATGCTGCGCGTGCACGACGTGGCGGAGCACCGCCAGGCGCTGGCCGTCCTGCGCGCTCTGGCGGAGCGCGAAGCGCTCGACGGAGAGACGAGCGCCGCACCCGAAGGTGCCCAGGAGGAGCGGCGAGCGCCGCGAGGAGGCGTGGGCGGTGGATAGGATCGTTCTCGAAGGCCTGGAGTTCCACGGCTACCACGGTGTCTTCGAAGAGGAGTCGAAGATGGGCGCCCGCTTCGTCGTGGACGTGGAGCTCAGCCTCAGCTTGCCGGAGCGGGACAGCCTGCGCCAGACGGTGGACTACAGCCGCGTCTACGGCATGGTGAGGCGCGAGGTGACCGAGAAGCGCTACAAGCTCATCGAGGCGCTTGCGGCCCAGATCGCCGGCGCCCTCCTCGCCTCGGAGACCCGGGTGCAGAGTGTGGTGGTCCGGGTCCACAAGCCCCACGCGCCCCTGCCCGGGGTGGTCCGCGACGTGTACGCCGAGGTGCGGCGCGAGCGGGCCTGAGGCCGGCGTGGACGACGTCGGCGCCGGTCTCGAGGTGCCGGGCGAGCGTCCGGCAGCGCTGGTGGCGCTGGGCAGCAACCTGGGTGACCCGCTGGAACAGCTCCGCCGTGCGGCGGCCGCGCTCGAGCGGCTGGCGACGGTTTGCCGCTGGTCGCCCGTGTACCGGACGGCGCCGGTCGGAGGGCCGCCGGGGCAGCCCGCGTACCTGAACGCGGTGGCGATGCTCGCACCGTTCCCCGCCTGGTCGAGCCCCGAGGCGCTGCTGGAGGGCCTCCTCGCGATCGAGCGCCAGCAGGGCCGGGTCCGGCGCGAGCGTTGGGGGCCGCGCACGCTCGACCTCGACCTGCTCGCGCTCGGCGATGCGGTGGTGGCGTCCTCGCGGCTGACCTTGCCGCACCCCCGCATGATGGAGCGGAGCTTCGTGCTCGCGCCGCTGTGCGACCTGACCCCCGACTGGCGCCACCCCGTCACCGGAGAGGGTGCCTGCGAGGCGCTGGCCCGGCTGGGCCTGTCCGGCGTACGGCGCACCCGGCTCTCCTGGCGACCACGGTAGACTGGGCCCCCGATGCGCCTGTTCGCCATCGCCGATCCCCACCTGTCCCGCGCCGATCCCAAGCCGATGACCATCTTCGGTCCCGGTTGGGACGGGCACCCCGACGCCTTCTTCAACGGCTGGCGGAGCGTGGTGGGCGAGGACGACCTGGTCCTGGTCCCCGGCGACCTCTCCTGGGCGATGCGTTTCGAGGACGCCCTGCTCGACCTGCGCGACATCGCCGATCTGCCCGGCCGGAAGGTGATCCTCCGCGGCAACCACGACTACTGGTGGCCTTCGATCTCGAAGCTGCGGCGGGGCCTTCCGAAAGGCATGTATGCCCTCCAGAACGATGCACTGAACCTCGACGGCGTGGTCATCGCAGGCACCCGGGGGTGGGTGTGCCCCGGCAGCCGCGGCTTCACCGAGCAGGACGAGAAGATCTACCGCCGCGAGGCCGAGCGCCTGGGGCTCTCGCTCCGGGCGGCCGCTCGCCTCGAGGGCGACTACCGCGTGGTCATGCTGCACTTCCCACCGACCAACGCGCGGCTCGAGCCCTCCGACTTCACCCTAGCCATCCGGCAGGCCGCGCCCGACGCGCTGGTGTTCGGGCACGTCCACGGTGAGTCGGAGCGCGTGTTGGAGCGCCTGGACGGGATCGATGTCCACTTCGTGGCGGCGGATGCCCTCGGCTTCGTGCCGAGGCTCGTCCACGACTTCGACGCGGACCCGCGCGATGCCGCCTCGACACGGGCGGCGCCTGCACGACCCGGGACCACCTGATCGCGGAGGACGGCGTCGGTCAGGCGCTGGTGCTGCTGTTGCCGGATCGGCTGGGGCCGGACCGACGCCCCTCGGCGGGGTTCGTGGCCTCGCCGAGACCGGGCGGCAGCGGGCGGGTCGCGGTGTCGCCGCTCAGCGCATGGTAGTGCGTGATGGCGTCCTGACCCTTCTCCCAGGTGAGGCAGACCACCTCGGCGCCGAGCTGGCTGGGGAAGTCCACCAGGCCCTCCTCGACGTCGCGGATCTGCACGCCGAGCCGGTCCAGCTCGGCCTTGCTGCCGTGGATCACGCCCAGGAGGAAGGCGATCTCCTTGCTCACGTTGTTGGCTTCGACGGAGGTGCCGGAGAGGTCCGCCAGGCGCTCGCGCAGCTGCGCCACGTCGGCCGCCGCTCCCTGCAGCGCTCCGAGATGCTCGTCCACTACGGGGAGGAGGCGGGTCGCTTCGGTGAGCGTGAACAGGCGATACATGGACTCCTCCTCTCACTGGGATGGTACTCCCCGAGCCGGACCATCCACTGTGCCCATTTATACGAAACCTGAGCGTGTCGCACTAAAGTCTGATGTCCCGGCGGCGCCTGCGACGCGAGCCGGGGGCGGAGACCTCTGGTAGACTCTGCCGGGGCCAGGACGTCGGGGAGCGCCGGCGCCGGCCCCGCCCGCCGCGGTGTCGTCCGCGGCTGCCGGCTGCTGGGAGGAAGCGATGGAGGACGCAGGCATCCTCGTGGTCAACGCGGGGAGCTCGAGCCTCAAGGTCAAGCTGTTCCCCGCCGAACACTCCGTCCTCGTGGAGCGGATCGGCGCGGACAGCAACGTGGTGGCGAGCTTCGGGCCGGTCGACGGGCACCCGGTGGCGCGCCACGACGAGGCCCTGCGCCTGGTCCTGGAGCTGCTCGAGGGTCGCCTTCCCGCCGGAGGGATCCGGGCCGTAGGCCACAGGGTGGTCCACGGCGGGATGCGCTTCTCGCGACCGGTGCGCATCGACGCCGCGGTCGAAGGGATCGTCGACGAGCTCGCGGCCCTGGCTCCGCTCCACAACCCCGCCAACCTCGAAGGGATCCGCGCCGCCAGGGCGCAGCTCCCTGATGTGCCGCACGTCGCCGTGTTCGACACCGCGTTCCACGCCGGGATGCCGGCCCGCGCCTTCCTGTTCGGGCTACCGGTGGAGCTGTACCGTGAGCGTCGCATCCGGCGCTACGGGTTCCACGGCACCAGCCACGACTACGTCAGCGAGCGGGCAGCGGCCCTGATGGGGCGGCCGCGCGAGGGGCTCAAGCTGGTGTCGCTGCACCTCGGCAACGGTGCCAGCGCCGCGGCGGTCGACGGCGGGCGCAGCATCGACACCAGCATGGGCTTCACGCCGCTCGACGGTCTGCTCATGGGGACGCGGAGCGGCGCGGTCGACCCGGGGGTGTTGCTGCACCTGCTCCGGGGCGGCATGGACCTCGAGACGCTCGACGACCTTCTGAACCGCAGGTCGGGCCTGCTCGGCCTGTCGGGGGTGTCGAACGACATGCGGGACGTCCGGGCGGCCGCCGACGGGGGTGACGACGACGCGCGTGCGGCGCTGGAGGTCTTCGCCTACCGCATCACCAAGACGGTGGGGGCCTACGCCGCCGCCATGGGCGGCCTCGACGGCATCATCTTCACCGGGGGGATCGGCGAGAACGACGCCCGCACGCGCGCCGAGAGCATGGCCGGCCTGGCGTTCCTCGGCGTGGATCTCGACGAGGAGCGCAACGCCTCGCACGCCCGCCGCATCTCGAAGAACGGGTCCGCGGTGGAGGTGCTGGTGGTCCCGACCGACGAGGAACGCATGATCGCCCGCGCCACGGCCGAGCTGGCCGGCCTCGCGCTCGACGGCGACGCTGTCGCCGCGAAGGAGACGCCATGAAGACGTTGGGGCTGGATCTCGGCGGCACCAAGATCGCCGCGGCCGTGGTGAGCGACGGGACCATCGTCGACGCGTTCCGGGTGGAGACACCCCAGACCGGCTTCGCCGACGTGGCCGAGGCGCTCGCCTTCGCCGCCACCACGTTGTTCGAACGCGGCCACGAGGAGATCGAGGCCGTCGGGGTGGGGTCACCGGGTCCGCTCGACTACCGGTCGGGTAAGGTGCTCTTCGCGCCGAACATCGCCGGCATGGAGGACGCGCCCATCGTCGCCGAGCTCGAACGCCGCCTAGGGCGCACGATCGTGCTCGAGAACGACGCCAACGCCGCGGGCCTGGCCGAGCACCTCTACGGCGCGGCCCGCGACCTGGAGTCGAGCCTCTACATGACCATCTCGACCGGCATCGGGGGCGGCCTGTTCATCGGCGACCGCGTGATCCGGGGGGCCCACGGCCTGGCGGGGGAGATCGGTCACATGACCGTGCTGCCCGGTGGGCCGATCGGAGGGGACGGCTTGCTGGGGAGCCTCGAGGCGATCGCGGCCGGCCGCTCCATCGCCCGCGACGCCAGCTACGCCTACGGGCGCGAGCTCGACACGCGCGAGGTGTTCGACCGCGCCCGCGCCGGCGAGGCCAAGGCGCTCGAGATCGTCGACAACGCAGCCCGGTTCACCGGCATCGGCATCGCCAACCTGGCCAAGATCTTCGATCCCGAGGGGTTCGTCATCGGGGGAGGGATGAGCCAGGTGGGCGACTTCTACCTCGATCGCATCACGCGGAGCGCAGCCGCCTACCTGCGTGGCTATCCCGACGCCGACATCCGACTCGCCAAGCTGGGGACCGACGCCGGCGTCATCGGCGCCGCCGCCGTGGCGGCGCAAGCGCTGCGCTGAGCTTCGGCGCGCGGTGGGCGCCGCAACGCGCGCCGCAGCGGGCGCCGCAGCCGGTCAAGGTCCTGCGACGGGACCGGCCGCGGGGACGGTCGGGCGCACGCTGGCGACCTCGACGCGGCCGTTCGGGAGCAGGCGCCCCGTCACGTAGACGACACCCGTGGGCACGCTCGTCAGTCCGGTCACGGTGAGCTGGCGCCCGTCGGCGAGCCGGGCCAGCGCGGTGCCATCGGCTCGCGGCTCGAGGCGCGCCACGAAGGCGGTCCTCGGCGGGGCGGCGACCGGGCAACAGGCGCCGAGCGCGACGATCAGTCCCAGCGCCGCGACGACCGCCAGCCGGCGCCTCGCCATCTCAGGCGTGCCCCGGCATGTCAGCTGGGGTGCCCCGGCGCTTCGGTGCGGCCCACGTCACCTTCGGGAGCCGACGCGGCGTCGTGCTCCGAGGCCGCCCTGCCGTCGTCCCGGAAGTCGGGGTTGGCACGCACGGCAGGGGCCCGCCGGTAGCTCCTGGCGTCGACCTGGAGCCGAGCGAAGCGCGGATCGTGCGCCCGCTCCTTCCAGACGCGCGGTTTGGCGGGGATGCCGAGGCCGACCACGTGCGGTTCGAGATCGTGGGTGGCGAGGGCGTGTGCGCCCAGCATGCTGTCGTCCGACAGCACGGTGCCCGCGAGCACCGTGGCGTGGTAGGCGACCCGCACCCCGCGGCCGATCACCGTCCGCTTGAGCGTGACGTCCGGCTGCTCCAGGATGTCGTGGGTGTGGGAGTAGACGTTGGCGTAGTCGCTGATGCTGGCGCCGTCGTGGAGCTCGACCCCGCCGATGTCGTCGATGAACACGTGGCGGTGGATGACGACGTCGTCGCCGGCCTCGATGTTGTAGCCGACGGAGACCTCGACGTTCTGGAAGATCTTCAGGTTCTTCCCGGCCCGCGCGAAGATGCGCTCGGCGAGCATACGCCGCAGCACGACACCGCTCGCGACCGACTGGCCCAGCGGCGTGGCATCGAGCGACTTCCACAGCCAGAGCAGCGGCTTCACCCGCGCGAAACGCTCCGGGTCGGTGGCGGCGTAGTACTCCGCCTCGAAACGGACGTTGCGCGGATCGAGAGCGAAGGCGGCCATGGGGGCGTCCTCGGCGAGCGCCTCGAACGGCCGCGCGTAGAGCTGGCGCGCCAGCGTCTCCCGCACGACCTCGTTGCGGTCCTGCGACGGGTCGTCGAGGCGTTCCGCCAGCGCTCCGACGAACCGCGTGAGGCGGGCGTCGGCGTCTCGGTCGAGGGGCCGTTCCTGGAGCCAGGGCATCGCACCTAACGTTAGCCACAAGGGGGTCTCGGCCGTGTCTGGTTCGCTACGCTGCTGTGCGCCGTGAGACCCTTCTCACGCCGGACGGGCGCCCACGATGGTGCCGTCCTCGGCGGCGCGTAGCTGGACTCCGTAGCCGAGGACCTCGCGCGCGCGCGCCGTCAGATCGTCCGGGACGAGCCCTGCGCGCGCGTTGTGGAGCAACACGGGGCGCGCCTCGAGGGCGAAGGCGCGCTGGCGCTCGAGCCGGTCCCAGACCGCTTCGTAGCTCCAGTCCTGCTGGTAGGTGCGTTTGAGGGCGAGCAGGGCCGGCCTCCCGCGAGCGGCGACCCGCCCTTCCTCGCGGGGGCGACGGACGCACACGGTGCTCGGCAGGCCGGCGGTGGCCTGGTAGAAGTCGTCGATGAACTCGTCGAGCATGTAGTGCTGGCGCACCAGCGCCTCGGCGGCGGGCGTCGCTTCCTCGACGTCGTCCTCGTCCGGGTCCTCCGGGTCGACCGAGCGGAAGACATCGTTGAGCAGGGCCGGCAGGTTGTTCAGGCGGTAGAACCGCTCCTCCACCGCAGCGGGGACGACCACCACGGAGCCCACGGGCAGGCCGGCCGCCGCCAGCGCCGCCAGCGCCGCCACCTCCTCGTCGGTGTCGAGGAGCTCCGGCGGAAGCGCGCGCAGCGGGCGCGGACGGGAGAGGGGGTGGGTCGCTTGCATGGTGTCCATTCTAGGCGCGGGCGCCTCCCGGTGAGGTCGCGTGCGACCCCTCCCCGGATGTGAAGAATGCCCTCCGGGACGGTGCTCGGGGCTCACGTGCGCTTCATGGGACGTGGTAGACTCCTGCCGTGGTCGGGAACACGAGGACGGCGGCCGAGGTGCGCCAGCAGACCCTCCGGCGCAGGCGGTTCCGCCTGATCGCGGTCGCCACCTTGCTGGTGGTGGTGGCGCTCTTCGCGGCGGTGTCGGTGCGTGACTACTTCACCGTGGGTGAGGTCCGCCTTCCCGATGTGGTCGGTATGCGCTACCCGGATGCGGTGGCCACGTTGCGCCAGGCCGGGTTGCAGGCGAAGGCCTTCGTCGACAACGTTCCGGGCGCGGGGATGCAGGCCGTCACCACGCAGGCGCCAGATGCGGGGACCGTGGTGAGGCAGGACCGCGTGATCCATGTCGGTGTCAACAACCCGCCGGCCCAGACCAAGGTTCCTCAGCTCGTCGGCATGACCGAGGCCCAGGCCTTGAAGCGGGCGTCGCAACTTCGCGTACCGATCACCTCGTTGACCTATGCGCACGACAGCCACGCCAACGGCGTCGTCATCGGTCAGACGCCCGACGCCGGCGTCGAGCTCCAGACGAATCAGCAGCTCACGCTCACGGTGAGTACCGGGCCGGCCCGCAGGCCGTTGACGATGCCCGACGTCCAGGGGATGGACCACGCGGCGGCCGTGGCGAAGCTCAAGGCGCTCGGCTTCACCGAGGTCGAGGCGCTGCCGGGCGGGGTCAGCTTCGACAAGGTCGGAGCGGTGACGGGTACCCGTCCGAAGGCGGGTGCGACGGTGCCACCGGGGACGCCGGTGGCGGTCTTCTACGCCCTGTCGGGTCGCGCCATCGTGCAGGTCCCGAAGGTGACGGGGATGCCGCTGTGGCGTGCCCAGCTGGCTCTCGAGGCGGCCCAGCTCCAGATCGGGCACGTCCACTACGTCCAGCAGAGCGACCAGCCGCAAGGCGTGTTGAAGATCGAGCCGTCGGGCTACACCTTGCCCGGGACGCCGGTGCAGGTGACGGTGAACGGGACCCCGAGCGCGAACCCGTTGCAGCCGGGCGGTGCCACCTCGGGCGGTGCCGGCGCCTCGCCCCTCGGGGGCGCCCCCGGTTCCGCCTCCAGCGACTCGGCCGGGACGCGCACGGTCCCGTTCTCCTTCGACCCCAAGGCCATGGGGCTGAAGCGCCTGGTCGACCACGGCTACCAGCTCAAACTGGTCGTGCGCGACGCGGAAGGGGAGCGCACGGTGCTCGACCGCGCCATGAAGCCGGGTGAGGCCGTGTCGATGTCGGTCCAGGTGCACGGCAGCAACCCGCTGCTGCAAACGTACATCGACGGTGTGTTCTTCCAGGCCTGGCGGCCCTGAGCGGCTCGCCGCTAGAGCAACGGACGCAGCGCGACCAGGCCGCCCCGGACATTGACGACGGCGGTGAATCCGGCCTGCTCGAGGTACAGGCCAGCCAGCTCGCTGATCAGGCCTCGCTCGCAAACGAGGTAGACTGGTTCGTCTGGTTCCACATCGGTGGGTACGGTGCCGCTCTGGATCGCCTCCAGGGGAAGGTTCCGGCTTCCCGGCAGCCCATCGCGGGCGTGGTGCGACGGGCTCCGCACGTCGAAGAAGGGGGCACCAGCTTGGAGGGCGCGGACGGCGTCGGCCGGGCTCACGCTTCGCATGCCCGAGCCTAGCCCGAGGCGCGCTCGTGCGCGCCGGCGCGGGCCGCTCCGGCGGGCCCCGGACTAGTGGGAATTGTCGCTGCGGAAGGGCCTTCGGGCCGAAACACTGGTTCCTGTATACTCGCTCGAGACGGAAGCGACGTGGACGGAGGAGGTTGTCCGTGAGCCAACCCGAGATTTCACCGCTAGCGCGGAGGCTGGCGGAAGAGAACAACGTCGACTGGCGTGACCTCCACGGCAGCGGCGCGGGAGGCAAGGTCGTCGAGCGGGACGTGCTCGAGTACCTCGCGCGGGTCATGGCCGGCGAGGAGGACATCGACCCCACGCCGGAGCCGGTACCCGAAGGCATGGAGTCCTGGCCCGAAGAGGACATCCAGGCGTTCCAGCAGGAGGTGAGCGCCTCCCACCAGAACGTGGGGCTCCAGCAGATCCAGCAGGAGCTCTCGGCCTCCGATCGGCTGAGCCACGGGCCGTCGGAACCTTCCCTGGAGGGCGGGCCGGTACCTCCCGTCGACGAGGTGCCGCCGGCGTCGACGCACGCACAGCCCGAGCCCGACACCATCAGCGAGGACATCTTCCTCTTCGACGACGAGGAGGAGGCTGCCGAGGTGCCCGGTGGGGACGAGGCTGCCTGGCAGGCCAGCCCCACGCCTCCCTCCGAGGAGGTCGAGGATGGGTTGCTGGTCGCCGGTGACGAGAGCACCGCGTGGGACGCTGGCGACGACGAGCTCGGTGACGGCGAGGAGCTCTGGGCTGGTGCCGCCTCCCACGAGGAACCCGACACGCTTCCCGACGTCTTCGGCGGCGGGGACGAAGGAGAGCGGTCCGGGCGTGACAGCGGCCCGGCGCTGTTCGATGATGGAGCCGGTGCGCGGCGCGACGACGCTGCCCCTGCGAGCGACGGAGCTGGCGACCTGGAGGTGCCGCCCCTGGGCGACCTCGCGGGTCACGAGGGGGCGCCGGCGTCGAGCGTCGATGCATCCGGTCCCCGGTGGCCGGCCGAGGCCGACGGCCTGGAGGCCGAGGACGCGTCGTTCGGCACCGGAGGGTGGCAGGTGGAGCAGCCCGGCGCGCAGCCGGACGAGCTGGCGGAGGGGTTCGAGCCGCCACGCGAGTCCGCCGCCGACGCCGCCGGAGAGGCGTACGCCGCCGCCCAAGAGGTGAGCTTCGAGGCCCCCGACGAGCCGTATGGCGGCGCCGGTGCAGACGTTGGCGGTTGGGAGGGCGCCTCCGAGCCTCAGCCCGCGGCGTTCGACGGCGCGTCGGCCGAGTCGGCGTTCGTCGAGAGCGACGAGGGGGTGCCTGCTCCCGAGCCGGGCAGCGTCGAGCCGCCCGCTGCGCCTCCGGCGTTGTCCGAACGGGTCGCTGGCGGCATGGACGCTGCCAGCGCTGTACCGTCGG
>JARRMM010000010.1:0-25416 GCA_037386005.1 Deinococcales bacterium
GCGTCGTCGGAGAAGGTGTCAGCTGGTTCGTCGGACGGTGCCATGCGGGTCGCTCCTGCGTCGCGGTCGGGAAGCCCCGGGTCGCCGAGACTCCACCAGCTATAGCAGACGATGGCGTCGCCACCGGTAGCCGGCGGACCCCGTCCACAAGGGCATCTGACCCTTCCCTGGGCGCTGTCGCGGCGCTAGCATTCCCTCGGCGCGGCGGCCCGCGGCGCGGTGTCGTGACCACGCGCTCTCCCACGGCGTCGTTGCCAGCGTCGGACCGCTCCCGGAGTCCGGAGTGTGGATCCGGACGCCCGCGGACCGTCCACGCCGGGAAGAAGGCGTGTCGATGGATGCTTCGCGCACCCGTTCGCAAGGCTCGCCCGCTTCTTCGAAGGCACCGCGGGGCGGCGCCGACGAGGGTACCAACGCAGGTCAGGACGTCCATCGCTATGCGGACGTGCCGGTCGAGGATCTGTTCGAGCAGTTCGAGAGCAGCCCGGAAGGGCTCCCAGGCGACGAGGCCGCCGCCCGTCTGGAACGCTACGGCCGCAACGCCGTCGAGGAGCGCCGGGAGAGCCCGCTGCTGAAGTTCCTGGGCTTCTTCTGGGGCCCGATCGCCTGGATGATCGAGGTCGCCGCGGTGCTGTCGGCGGTGGTGGGTCACTGGACCGACCTCATCATCATCGTGGTGATGCTCCTGTTCAACGCGCTGGTCGGGTTCTGGCACGAGTTCCAGGCCTCCAACGCGGTCGACGCGCTCAAGAAGCAGCTCGCGCTCAGGGCGCGCGTGCGGCGTGACGGCCGCTGGGCCCAGATCGACGCTGCCGAGCTCGTGCCCGGCGACGTGGTGCGGCTCCGACTCGGCGACATCGTGCCCGCCGACGTCAAGCTGGTGGACGGTGACTACCTGTCGGTGGACCAGTCCGCGCTCACCGGTGAGTCGCTGCCGGTCGACAAGGCCACCGGCGATCTGGGCTTCTCCGGGTCGGTGGTGAGGCAGGGCGAGATGACCGGCCTGGTCGTGGCGACCGGAGGGAGCACGTTCTTCGGACGCACCGCGCGGCTGGTGGCGGGGGCCAAGCCCGAGTCGCACTTCCAGCGGGCGATCCTGGACATCGGCGACTACCTCATCTACCTGAGCCTCGGACTGGTGGCGGCGTTGGTGGTGGTGGAGCTGTCCCGGGGCACGCCGTTCCTCGAGCTGGCTCAGTTCGCGCTGATCCTGACGGTGGCGTCGATCCCGGTGGCGATGCCGGCGGTGTTGAGCGTCACCATGGCCATCGGGGCGACCGTGCTGGCGCGGCTCCAGGCGATCGTGGCCCGCCTCGAGTCGATCGAGGAGATGGCCGGCATGGACGTGCTCTGCTCCGACAAGACCGGCACCCTGACCATGAACGAGCTGCAGCTCGGCGATCCCGTGCTCTTCGGTGACGCCGGCGCCAAGGACCTGCTCGCGGCGGCGGCCCTGGCCTCCGACGAGGCCAATGCGGACGCCATCGACCAGGCGGTGCTCGCCGGGGCCGAGGAGGCTGGCGCGTCGACGGGCGATTTCCGGCGCCAGAGCTACACCCCCTTCGACCCGGTCAAGAAGCGTAGCGAGGCACGGGTGGCGGCTCCCGGCGGCGAGACCTGGCGCGTCACCAAGGGGGCAGCGCAGGCCGTCCTGTCGCTCGTCAGCCTCGACGAGCGAGCCCTGCACGAGGCGCAGGCGAAGGTCGGCGAGCTGGCCCACCACGGTTTCCGCACGCTGGCCGTGGCCCGCGCGCTGGACGGCGCGCCGTGGCAGTTGCTGGGCTTGCTGGCGCTGTCCGACCCGCCGCGCAGCGATTCGGCGCAGACCATCCGTGACGCGCGCGAGCACGGGATCGCCGTCAAGATGGTGACCGGCGACAACCTCGCCATCGGGAAGCAGATCGCCGGGGAGCTGTCGCTCGGCACCGACTTGCTGCAGGCCGAGCACCTGTTCCAGGAGGGACATCCCGAGGACGAGACGGGCGCCTGGGTCGAACAGGCCGACGGCTTCGCGGAGGTCTTCCCGGAGCACAAGTTCCGCATCGTCAAGGCGCTGCAGGCGAGGGGCCACATCGTAGGCATGACGGGCGACGGCGTCAACGACGCGCCCGCACTGAAGCAGGCCGACGTGGGCGTCGCGGTGAGCGGCGCCACCGACGCCGCGCGCAGCGCTGCCGACCTGGTGCTCACCGCGCCCGGGTTGTCGGTGATCGTGCGCGCCGTCGAGGAGGCCCGGCGCATCTTCGAGCGGATGAACTCGTACGCCATCTACCGCATCACCGAGACCATCCGCATCATCTTCTTCGTGACGCTCGCGATGATCGTGTTCCACACCTATCCGATCACGGCGATCATGGTGATCCTGCTGGCGCTCCTCAACGACCTGCCGATCCTCACCATCGCCTTCGACCACACGCCGCTCGACCCCGCGCCGGTGCGGTGGAACATGCGGCGGGTACTGACCGTCGCGACCGCCCTGGGTCTGGTCGGCGTGGTCGAAACGTTCGCCTTGCTAGCGCTGGCGCGCCTCTACCTGCCGCTCGATACCGGTCAGCTCCAGACCCTCATCTACCTGAAGCTCGCGGTCGCCGGCCACTTGACGTTGTTCGTGACGCGCCAACGGAACTTCTTCCTGTCGCGCCCGGTCCCCGCGCCGGCGCTCCTGTCGGCGATCCTCGGGACCCAGGCGGTCGCGGTGCTGATCGTGGGTTTCGGCATCTTCGTGGCCGCGATCCCGTGGTGGACCATCGCCGTGGTGTGGGGCTACTGCCTGGTCTTCGTCTTCATCGAGGACGGCCTCAAGCTGGCCGTCTACCGGACCATGGAGCTGCGAGGCCGGGGCCATCGCGGTTTCCTGGGTCGGATGCAGGAGAGGCTCCACAGCCACGCCCAGGGCGACTGACGGGTCCGGGACGTTTGACTGCCCGGAAGGTCACGGATAGGCCGGCTCCAGCACGTGCTTCGGAGCCCTTTGTAGGACTTTCTCCCACACGGCCGTCCCGGATGCCGCCGACCGGCACCGGCCGGCGCAGCCGTCACGCTGGTAGCAGGAAGCGGGGACCTCGTTCACCTTGGGCTCTTGCGTCGCCTAGCGCTGCCGTGCTCCGGCAGGCGTGATAGGGATCCCGCGGGAATCGGGGTAGCGGCATGGTCGGCATCAGCGGGAGGATCGGAACGCGTCAGCGGAAGGGTTCGACACCGGCAACGCCCCAGGTGCGGGTCCTGCTGGGCGCGCCGCAGCTCATGATGCGCCAGGCCCTGACCGCGGTGCTCGGCACGCAGCGCTCCCTGCGCATCGTGGGAGATGTCGGCAGCGGGAAGGACGCGCTTCGCTGGGCCCTCGAGGTCCGTCCGGACATCACCGTCCTGGACGAGGCCCTGGCCCTGGTCGATGGCGTGCACGCCGCGGTCGCCATCCATGCCGAGGATCCGTTGCTCAAGCTCGTCCTGCTGACCGACGGTTTCGCGGGCTCGGTGGACGAGGCCGAGATGGAAGCGGCGACGGCAGCCCGTGTCTCGAAGCGGCTGAGCACCCAGGCGCTGGTGGACGTGCTGGCGCGCGTCGCCGCCGGCGAACGGCCCGGAGACGTGTCCGACTCCGTTCCGCGCACCCTGCCGCGACCCGCCGAGGGGCGCCTCCAGGGGCTCAAGCCCTCCGAGCGTGCGCTGCTCGAGCTGCTCGTGGACGGCAGCGACAACCGGGTCCTCGCCGACCGGCTCGGATGCACCGAGAAGACCGTGCGTAACCGCCTCAGCGATCTCTACGCCAAACTCCATCTGCGCAACCGCACCCAAGCAGCCCTCTACGCCATCCGGAGCGGGCTCGTCGACCCGGAGAAGGCCGAGGCCTGAGCCCGTGCACGGGCTCAGGCGACCACGCCGCCGGAGCCGATGATCAAGCCCAGTACCTCCTCCTCATCGGTTTCCGAGGAGGTCCGCACGCCGGCGTTGCGGCCGCGCTTGAGCACCATGATGCGGTCACTGATCTCGAAGATCTCCTGCAGACGGTGGGTGATGTAGAGGCAGGCCACGCCGTGGTCGCGAAGTTGACGGATGAGGTCGAGGACCTCCGTCGACGCGGCCGCTGACAGGCTGGCGGTGGGCTCGTCGAGGATGAGCACCTTGGGGTCGCGCGCCAGCGCGCGCGCCAGCGCGACGCTCTGCCGCTGGCCCCCCGAGAGGGTGGCCACGCTCACCCGCACCGGCAGCTGGGTCAGGCGCAGCCGGTCGAGCACGGAGCGCGCCTCCCGGTCCATGCGCGGGCGATCGATGAACAGCCCGCGGCGGGGCCAGGTCCCCAGCCAGATGTTCTGAGCCACGTCCATGTTGTCGCACAGGGCGAGGTCCTGATAGACCATCTCGATGCCCATGGCCCGGGCGTCGGCGGGGCCGTGGAAGGCCACGTCGCGGCCCTCGAAGACGATGCGCCCCCCGTCGGGGTGGTAGGCGCCCGAGAGCACCTTCATCAACGTCGACTTGCCCGCGGCGTTGTCGCCGACCACCGCCAGGATCTCGCGGTCGTGGAGGATCAGGTCGACGTCCTGCAGGGCACGCACTGCGCCGAAGCGCTTCTCGATGCCGTGCATCTCGACCACCACGCGGGGCTGGGGCTCGGTCATGACGGTCTCCGAAGGAGGCTCGCCGCGCCCTTCCTGCGGGGCGCGGCGAGCGTGGTTGACGGTGCTACGGGCTCGTGGCCGTCAGGAATTCGTCGACGTTCTCCTGCGTCACGATGTCGACGCCGGTGTTGTAGAACTCCTGCTCGATGGGCTGGCCCAGGGCCACCAGGTTGTAGAGCAACTCGATGCTCTTCTCACCCATGGCGTAGGGCCGCTGGCCGACCAGGCCGTGGACGTACCCTTCCTTCAGCAGCTGCACCTCCGAAGGCAGGGTGTCGAACGACACGATCACGAACTCGCCAGACTTGACCTGGGCCTCGACCTTCTGCAACGCGCTCTTGTAGGCTTCCGGCGCGAACAGCGGCCATCCGCCGACCATCACGATGGCGTTGAGGTCGGGGTTGGCGGTGATCATCTGCTCGATGAGCTGGACGCCACGGTTGATGTCGTCGTTGGTCGGGAAGGGCGAGCCGCCCACCTCGACGTAGGTCTCACCGGTGACCACGTCGCGGAAACCGGCGATGCGCTGGTTGAGGTTCTGGGCGCCGAGACCGCCGGTCACGATGCCGTACTTGGCGCCGTTCGGGGCGAAGCGCAGGAACAGCTTGCCCAGCTCCTGGCCGGCGGCGAAGTTGTCGGTGCCTACGAAGGTCAGACGGCCGGAGCCCTCGGCGGCGTCGGAGTCGAAGGTGATGACGGGGATGCCGGCTTCCGTCGCGCGCTGGATGACGGGAACGACCGAGCTGGCGTCGACGGGCGAGAGCGCGATGCCATCCACGCCGCGCTGGATCAGCCCCTCGAGCACCTGGATCTGCGGGGCGATCTCGGTCTGGGGCGGGCCGGTGAACTCGCAGGTCACGCCGAGCTCGTCGGCCTTCACCATGCAGCCGTCACGCGCCTGGTTGAAGAACGGGTTGTTGATGGCCTTGGGGACCACGGCGAAGGTGTACGGCTGCGCAAGCGCGGCCCCCGCCCCCAGGAACGCCGCGAACAGGACGCCGGCGAGGAGCCGTGTAAGGGACACGCGCCAATGGATCATCGAATGCCTCCTCGATGGATCGTTGGAACTCCTTGGATGGGTTGCCGGTTCTGGGTTCCCGTGGTCCAGAGCCTCACCTCCAGGGGGAGCGGAGCGCGCCTGGCGGCGCGTCCCGCTCCGCTCACACGCGGCGGGTCAGCAGCGCGACCCGCAGGCGGTCGAGCATCACGGCCACGATGATCGTCAGGCCGACCACCACCTGCTGCCAGAAGGCGGAGACGCCCAGCAGCACCATGGCGTTCTGCAACACGCCGATGAGGGCGGCGCCCAGGATGATCCCGAGGATGGAGCCACGGCCCCCGACGAGGCTCACCCCGCCGATCACCACGGCGGCGATGGCGTTGAGCTCCATGCCGACGCCGAGGGTGGCGTCGCCGACGGACAGGCGCGCAGCCAGCACCACGCCGGTCATGGCCGCGATGGCGCCGCTGGCGGCGAAGACGGCCAGCTTGATGCGGTCGACATGGATGCCGGCCAGGTTGGCGGCCTCCTGGTTGCCACCGACCGCGAACAGGGCGTAACCGAAGCTGGTGCGGCTGGTGACGAGCCAGCCCGCCAGCACCACCAGCGCCATGTAGATCACGGGCATCGGCACCGGTCCCACGAAGCCCGCGCCCAGCCAGATGAAGGTCCGGGCCGCGGGCCCGAGTTGCGTGATCGGGAAGCCTCGGGTGATGACGAGCGACAGCCCCGCGGCGACCGACAGCATGCCCAGCGTGACCACCAGCGGTGCGATGTTGAGGCGCGTGACCAGCATGCCGTTGACGATGCCGGCGGCGAGCCCCACGCCGATGCCGGCCGCGATGGCCAGGGCGATCGGGACTTGCAGGCTGAGGAGCTTGGTCACCACCACCGCACCCAGGCTCACCAGGGAGCCTACGGACAGGTCGATGGCGCCCCGGCCCGTGAGGATCACCATGGCTTCGCCGACGCCCACGGCGGCCACGAACGAGAAGTTGCGCGCCACCTGGAAGAGATTGGTGGTGCTGAGGAAACGCGGCGCCAGCAACGCGACGACAGTGGCGATCAGCAGCAGGGCGATGAGGATGGCGACCTCGTACGTCAGCTGGAGCCGCGGCGCCACCTGCGCCGTGCGCTCCGCCATCGCTCCCCCTTGGGTGCCGTCCTACGGGCCGACTCGGGCGCCGCCGCCTTCTCCCCCAGGCGGGGCCCCACCCGTGGACGCCTCGTCACTTCGATGGTAGTACGCGCCTAGGCGAGCTGGCGGTGTCGAACGCCCTCGGTCGGGCTCGCTCGCGCGGTCAGCCTCCGCCCGGGTCGACGATGGCGTGGCTCGTCTCCACGTCGACGCCGTGACGGAGCGTCTGCAGGTTCACACACGAGTATTCCGCCGCTGTCATGAGCCGTTCGACGAGCGCCGGATCGGTGCCGGGCGCGGGCTCGAGCCGGATGCTGCACCGCATGCGTTGGAACCCGACGGGCACGGACCGCGACACCCACAGCGTGCCGCGCACGTCGACCTCGCCCTGCACGTCCACCTCCAGGGAGCGTAGCTCGACGCCGTGGCGGTTGGCGATCATCCGCACGACGGAGTCCAGACAGGTGGCCAGTGCCGCGCACAGCAGGTCGCCGGGGTTCGGCATGTCGTGCAGTCCGCCCACCGCCTCATGGATGCCGAGCGGCCACTGCACGCCGTAATCCTGGCTTCCGGGCACGCACCAGACGTGCACGGGGTCGCCGAGCTCACCCTCGGTGGTGCGTGCGCGGTCCGTGATGAGCGCCTCGTCGGGCGAGGCTCTGTACCGCTCTCGCAACGGGTCTTGCCTCGCAGCGACATCGATCCTGGCGTGGCCCGGCGTGGGCTCGGGGTCCGGCATGGCAGCCCTCCAGTCCGCGCCGTTCCCAGCCGGTGCGGCTCCCGGTCGGCGCACCGAGAGGATACCGAAGGGCCGTTCGCCCGCCGTTCGGCTCCTTCAGGGACCGTTGCGCGGGGTGGATGCCGCACGGCCACGCGGGCCGCCATCACGCCCCGCCACGGCGGCGCTGCCGGCCCGGCGCACGTCCGTGCGCCTCGCCGGTGCCTGCATGCTCACACGATGCTCGCCGCTGTAGACGTTGAAGCGCTCGCCGCGCAGGAAGCCGACCAGCGTCACCCCGAAGCGCTCGGCCACCTCCACCGCCAGGCTGGACGGCGCGGACACGGCCGCGAAGAACGGTGCGCCAGCGGCCACCGCCTTCTGCAGCAGCTCGAAGCTGGCGCGTCCGCTCACGCACAGCACCTGATCGGCCAGCGGCAGCTTGTCCTCGAGCAGGGCCCAGCCCAGCAGCTTGTCGAGGGCGTTGTGGCGGCCCACGTCCTCGCGGATCGCCAGCAGCTCACCGTCCGGCGTGAACAGGCCGGCGGCGTGCAGCCCGCCGGTGCGGCCGAAGATCGCCTGCGCCTCGCGAAGGCGGTCCGGAAGCGTCTCGAGCACGTCGGCGGAGATCACCGGCCCCGGTCCCGGTGGCGCCGGGCAGCGCACCTCGAGCGCGTCGAGGTGCGCCTTGCCGCACACCCCGCAGGCGCTGGTCATGGTGAAGTGTCGCTCCAGCCGTTCGATCGGGGGCAAGGCGGGGGCGCGCAGGTGCACGTTGACGATGTTGTAGCGTGCCTCCTCCGCCTCGTCGCTGCAGTAGCGGAGCGTGAGGAGCTCCTCACGGCCCGCCACGATCCCCTCGCTGTGGAGGAAGCCGGCGGCCAGCTCGAAGTCGTTGCCGGGGGTGCGCATGGTGACGGCGACGGTGGCGCCGCGCGCGTGGCCCCCCCGGCTCGGCGGGCGCACCGGTGGACCTGCGAGCAGGCGGATCTCCATGGGCTCCTCGGCGGCGACGGCGTCCCGCTCGCGCGGCCGGCGCCGGTCGCCGTGCACTCGAGTGACGGGTACGCGCCGGGTCGGCCGGACCCGCACGCCGCTCATACGCGCGGCACGGACGCCGCCGCCTCGGACTCGCCGGGCACGGCGTGCGCGGTGCCGGTGCGCTCGATGCGGGCGATGGCGTCCTTGTAGGCCGGGATCTGGGCGTGGGGGGCGCGAGCGCGGGGATCGACCAGCACGTTGGCCTCGGGCCAGTGGAGCTGCACCGAGCCGGGCGCGACGTCGGCCGTGAAGAGCCGTCCACGGAAGGCGCCGTGCTCGTTCTCGACCACCACCGAGGCGCCACGTGGGATGCCGAGGCGCTCGGCGTCGCTCGGGCTCACGATGACGGCGTCGCGGGGCAGGTGGTTCATGGGGTCGACGTCCTCGTGGACGATGCTGTTGAACTGCTTGCCGCGGCGGGTGATGACCACGAAGGCGTCCTCGTCGCGCCGCAACTCCGGCGGCGCCGCCACGAGGAAACGCGCGCGTCCGCTCGGGGTGGGGAAGGTCCACCCCTCGCACAGGCGGGGCCCGCCGTACTGGACCTGGTCGCCCTTCCTGACCAGGTGCTGGATGCCGTCGTACATCGGGATCACGCGCGCGATCTCGGCGCGGATCGAGGGGGTTCCGGAGAAGCGCACCTTCTCGGCCACCTCCGGTCTGGCGCGCGCTACGATCTCGGCGAGCACCTCCCACTCGGGGCGCGCCTCCGCGATGCGCGGGCCGGGCACCTCGGGGCTGAAGACGATGCGCCGCTCGGTCGACGTCTCGGTCACCCCGCCGGGCATCTCGTAGCGGGTGGTGGCGGGCAGGAGCAGCACGGTGTCGGTCGGGTCCTGCAGCATCTGGGTGCTCGGCACGATATCGATGTGCACACGCAGGCCGATCTGCGCGAGCGCCTCGTCGACGCCGCCGGGTCCGGGCATCACCTCCCGGAAGTTGCCGCCCACGGCCATCAGCACGTCGATCTGGCCGCGACGCGCGGCCTCGAGCATCTCGGGCGTGGTGAGGCCCTTGCCGGTGGGCACCTCGAAGCCGTAGAGCTCCGACAGCTCGGCCGCGTGCTCCGCGTCGGCCGGCCGCCCGCCCGGCAGCACCGTGGAGTAGGCGCCCATCTCGGCGCCGCCCTGCACGCCGGAGTGGCCGCGGATCGGCATGAGCCCGCACCCCTCGCGACCGACGAACCCCTTCGACAGCGCCAGGTCGATGATGGCGCGCACGTTCTCCTCGCCGAAGGCGTGCTGGGTGATGCCCATGCCCCACACGAACACAGCGCGCTCCGCGCCCCCGAGCAGGGCCGCGTAGCCCTCCATGTCGGCGCGGCTGAGGCCGCTGGCCTTCTCCAGGTCCTCCCAGGTGAGCCCCGCGAGGAGCTCGCTCAGCTCCTCGAAGCCCTCGGTGTGCTCATCGATGAAGCCCCGGTCGACGGTCCCGGCCTCGATCATCGCCTTGAGCGCCCCTCTCAGGAAGGCCTGGTCGCCGCCCGGTGCGATGCGGTAGAAGCGGTCGCTGATGCGGGTGCCGAAGAGCGCGCTCTCCACGTCGGAGGGCACCCAGTAGCGGTCCATGCCCGGTTCGACGTACGGGTTCACGGTCACGACCTTCGTGCCCGCCTTGCGGGCGTGGTAGAGGTACTTCATCACCACGGGCTGGTTCTTCGACACGTTCGAGCCGATGAAGGTGACGACGTCGGTGCCGATCAGGTCCGTGTAGGAGATGGTGGTCGCGGCGACGCCGAGCCCGGCCTTGAGCCCGACGGTGCTGGGCGAGTGGCACACCCTGGCGGCGTTGTCGACGTTGTTCGTGCCGAGCGCGCGCATCGCCTTCTGCGCCACGTAGTAGGTCTCGTTGGGGATGCCGCGGCTGGTGAGGTAGAGGTAGGTGCGGTCCGGCTCGGTGGCGCGGAGGCGCTCAGCGATGAGATCGATGGCGTCGTCCCAGGCGATGCGCGAGAAGCCGGCTTCGCCGCGGCGGCGGATCATGGGGTAGGGCAGCCGGCCCAGCGCTCGCAGATCGCGCGAGCGCAGGCCCCGCAACGTCTCGACGTCGGCCAGCCGCGCGGGATCGAGCGGCCCCATGGTGTTGAGGCGCAACAGCCTGAGGCGCACGTTGCACAGGTGCACCCCGTCGATCGTCCAGTCGCTCATGCCGCTGGTGCCCAGGGCGCAGCCGTCGCACACGCCGTCCTGCAGGATGCGCCAGGCGTAGCCCGCCGCGTCGCGGTTCTCCCAGGCGGCCCTGAACACCTCCTGGAAGTTCTCGGTGTGGGTCAGCGGGACGCGCGTGGCCCAGGTGGACGGATCCCAGCCCTTCCGGGGTGGGCGAACGGAACGCTTCGGACGGCTGCTCATGAACGGCATGACTCGCGCTCCTCCCGATCGTCGGTGGGCGTGTCGTGGGGACCGTCCTGGCGGAGCGATCCCATGGACGCTTCGATTGGCGCCACTATAGGCCCGCGTCGGGTGGGTCCGATGAGCCCGCCGCTACCTCACGGCCGCGCGACGGGGCCCGATGGAGGCCGAGGCACGGTCGCTCGACGACGCGGCCGGAGACCGCGTCAATCGTCAGGGGGTCGCCGGTGGCGGGTCGAACGCGAGCTGCGGGAACGCTCCCTGCGTCTGGGTGGAAGAGGCGATGGTGATCGCGACCGTGGGCGTGGGACTCGCGGAGCTTTGCAGCAGGCCGGGAGCGAACTCGACGAGCTTCCCGGAGGAGACCCAGAGGTCGCCGCTGTTGTCGAACGCGAGATAGTACGAGTTGACGAGGTCGCCGCTGCCGTCGTCCTTGAGGATGACGGTGGGCGTCAGGGTGCCGGTGCCGCTGGTGACGAGCTGGGATCTCGGGAACATCCAGATCGCATCATCGCTGGAGCTCGCCGTGGAGGAGTTGGCTACCCAGAGGTCCCCGCCGCCGTCGAACGCGATCCCCGCCGGGGTGTTGCTGGTGGCGCTGCTGAAGGAGCTCGACGTCAGCACGACCTTGGGCGACGGGCTGCTCGTCGTGCCCGCCGCTGCTGCGAGCTGTGCGGCCGTGAACTCCACGATGTCCGGCGGAACAGCATGGGGTTCGCTGAACCACAGGTCGCCGTGCGGGTCGAAGGTCATGCCGACCGCGCAGGTGGTGCTGGTGAGGGCGGTGTTCGGGGTCGGACTGCTGTTGTTCGTCGTGAGCTGCGTTGGCGTGAACATCTCGATGTTGCCGTTGCAGTTCGAGACCCACAGGTCGCCCTGGGGGTCGAACGCCAGGTCGAGCGGTCGCATCAAGGAGTTGACCGTGCCGTTGTTCTTGATCGTGATGTTCGGTGTGATGCTGCCGCCCGTCACGAGCTGCGTGGTGGAGTACTCGACGAGCTCCGATCCGGTGGTGATGCCCACCCACAGGTTCCCGCTGGCATCGATCGCCAGCCCTTCCGGTGTGTTGGCGTTCTGCACTTGCACGGCTGGTGGTATCGCGCCCCCCGAGCCCGTGAGCTGGTTGTTCGTGAACCCGTCGATCCCCGCTTGCGTGTCGACGATCCACAGATCGCCGCTCCCGGGTACCAGGTCGTAGGTAACGCTCGAGGTGCTGGTCTTGCCCGCGCTCACCGCCACCGGGCCGCCGCCGCTATTCACCTTGTAGTCGGTATCCACGACAGAAGCCGTGCCGCGGGTCGGGGCGGCCGTGACCGTGTACGTGCCCGGCGTGAGCCCCGAGAGGGTCGTGGTGGCCTTGACGGTGGCGGTGTAGCTTGCCGGGCCCGTCACGGTCACCGCCGCGTTCACCCCACTGAGTAGACCTTAGACGGTCACCTTCAGGTTCCCCGTGGTGGACGATGGGGGCGTCGTTGCGGACGATGGGGTGGAGGAGGAACAGGCCGCGAGTGCCGTTACGAGGCAAAGGGCCACTACGGAGAACGACACGACTCGAACGCGGCGCATTGTCATCACCTCTTCACGGTGTTGTAGCTTGCCAACCCCCGGGGTCGATGAGAGTGGTACCGCGACGCCGCGAGAGCGCCGATGGCCGTGGACCCGTCGGCGTAGGCGGAGCCCGCGCCCGAGGAGCGTCGTTGCGCCCTGCTCGACGGGGCCCCGGAGCGAGCAGCTGGGAGCAGGGACCGTGTGCTGGTGGGCACGGTCGCGGCCCTGGGCGTAGGCTGGTGCTCGAGGAGGCACTCGCGTGGGCAGCTTCGCGTGGATGCGGGTGCTCGAGTCGTCGGCCGAGCGGTACGACCGCGGGATCCACTGGCTCTCCGGCGGGCGCATCGGCGAGGTCTACCGCGAGATCGCCGAGGCGGCCACCGCGGGTCGCTGCTCTGGGACGACGACGTCGAGGAGGGATGCGTGGCGCCACCGGGACGCTCGCTTCACCGGCGCCCTCGAGACCCTGCCGTGGTGGTCATGGCGTCCGGCGGCGCCAGCCGGTCGGCGAAGCGCCGCAGCAGCATGGCGCAGCGGCACCGCCACGGCCGCACGGATCGAGGGGCTCCCGACCGGACGGCCGTGGCGACCGCGTTGGCGACACGGGCCTCGTAGCGGTACCGCGAGATCCGGTCCAGCGCGGCCCTGGCGTGACCCTCCTGGTGGCCGTTCATGCCGGCGTGCCCTGGCGGCGGCGCCGCGCCGGCGCCGTTCGTGAGCGCCGCGCGAGGCGGGCCTGCGCGGGTCGCCGCGCCAGAAGCGACAGCGCGGCCTGCTTGGCGCTGGCCAGGCCGGCGTCGAGCAAGAACCCTTGCGGGCCCACCCAGTCGCCGGCGAGGACGACCCCGTCGATCCCGGCGGCGATTGCGTCGGGCCGTCCGGCCAGGCCCCCGCGGAGCGGCGAGGGCAGCGCGCCCGCTGCTTCGATCGCGGGCAGGTATTGGCGGCGCACAGCCACAGTGCGCCAACCCGGTTGCGCCGCGTCGATCAGGGCCTCGAGCTCCTGCCGGTCGGCGGTCGCATCGCCGGGTGCGCCAACGCCGAGCTGCTTGAAGGTGTAGACGATGGCGGCACCGGGGGGCGCGACCCTCGAGTACAGCGACTGCGTCGAGAGGAAGAGCGGTCGATCGAGGTCCTGGACGACCGCGTGGTCGGGCCGCGGGAGCTCCGCAAGCTCCACGTCGAGGCAGGCGACGCGAGCGGGAGGCGAGGCTTCCAAGGCCCCTGTCAGGGCCGCCCGCGCTGGCTCGGGCAGCAGACGCAGGGCCGCTGCAGGTGGCACGGCGAGTACGACGAACCGGGAGGGCAGGACCGTCCCGTCTCTCAGTCGCACGCCGGCGATGCCGGCGCCGCCCGCGAGCAGCGCCGCTGCCGGCCGCCGTAGCAGGATCCTTGCGCCCGCCGTCTCCGCGACACGGCGGAGGCCGTCCACGACGGTCTGCCAGCCTCCGTCGACGTAGTGAACGGTCCCGCGGTACGACTGCTGCAGCCGCTCGACCAGGAGATCGGCGCTCACGCGCTCGAGCTCACTCGTGTAGACGAGGGGCCGTGCGATCGAGGTCAGCAGGCGGCGGACCCCGGCCCGGCGGTTGCTCGTGGCGATCCAATCCGCCGCGGAGGTGCGACCCAGCTCGCTTGCGTCGATGCGTGGCACGCCGGCCAGCACCCTGGCCAGCTCGATCTTGTCGCGGAGCGGGAGCCAGCGGCAGGTGGCCAGACCCAAGGGCGTCGTGGGGAGGGCGCGCAGCGCGTCGCCGTCCCGGGCCCAGACGCTGCAGGGCGTCCCGGCGCCGTACCGAACGTCGAGCTCGTGCAGCACCTGGCTGGCCGGCCCTCCGGTGTAGAGGCCGTGGATGCCGAGGTTGAGATCGAAGCCTGCATCGCGGCGGGTTGCGGCGCGGCCGCCCAGCTGGCCGGAGCGTTCGAGAACGTCGACGTCGAGCCCGGCCCTTGCCAGGTAGGCGGCGGCGGTCAGTCCGGTGGGGCCGCCGCCCACGACGATGACGTCGCGGATCGCGGTGTTCGTGGTCATGGCTTCCTTCCCGGGTCAGCCCAACAGGGCCGCCCACAACAGCTGCTTGAGGTGGGCGCGGCGCGCTTCCAGGAAGGCGTCGCTCGTGGTGTCGAGCCGCATGGGGGGGCCGAGCGTCGCGCCGAAATTGAGGTGCGCTGCGCACAGCGAGACGACGCTGAGCAGGAGCTGACGGGGGTCGTACGCGGCCGGTGTCGCTCTCGCGAGCACCGCTCCCACGGCTTGGAGCGCCTTGGTGACGGCCTCCCCATGCTCGGTGGTGTCGTGGATCAAGCTGTTGTGCTGCAGGTGGGACCACTGCAGAAGCCGGAAGAACTCCGGATGGGCGGCCTGGAACCCGAGGACGAGGTCGACCAGCTCGGAGATGAGCGCTTCGGGCGCCGGGCGCTCCCCGAGGCGTTCCACCGCGCGTGGGAAGATGCCGGCTGCCAGGGCGCTCTGGGCCCCCAGCACGGCCTTCCAGAGGCCGTCCTTGGAGCCGAAGAAGTAGCTCGGCGTGGCCCGGGCGACGCCGGCCGCGTCCGCCACCTGTTGGAGCGTCACCTGATCGAAACCGTGCTCGGCGAAGAGATCGGTGGCCGCTTGGAGGATGGCCGATCGGGTTCGATCGGCGTTGCGGGATCGTGTTCCGGCATCGGGTGCCAAGGCCGCCTCCTAACTGAGTGAACGTTCAGCTAGTACGATCTTGCGTTCTCCTGCCCCGGTTGCAGGTATCGGCGGCGACACGGGCCGACGCGGTTCGCGCAGGCGCCCGGCCGGCGGTCAGCTGCGGCCGTCTCGCACCGCGGGCCCGGATACCGAGCCTGGCTGCCGAGCCGACCCCAGGGCCGCGCTCCGCTCGTGCCCGCCAAGGCAGCGGAACCGCGGACGGCGTAGGCTGGTTCCCGAGGAGGATCTCCTGTGGGCAGCTTCGCCTGGATGCGGGTGCTCGAGTCCTCGGCCGAACGCTACGACCGGGGGATCCGCTGGCTCTCCCGCGGACGCATGGACGAGGTCTACCGCGACGTCGCCGAGGCGGCGACCTCGGGCCGCGCCGCCGCGCGCGTGCTGGACATCGGCTGCGGTACCGGTGGGCTCACCCTCGCGTGTGCTGCGCGCGGGGCGCGCGTCGTCGGGATCGATCGCAACGCCGGCATGCTGGCGGTGGCGCGCGCCAAGCCCCTCCCTGCCGGTGCGCGCGGGACGGTCCGCTGGCTCGAGCTCGGCGCCGCGGAGATCGAGGACGCGTTCGTGCCGGGGAGCTTTGACGCGGTCGTGGCCTGCCTGGCGTTCAGCGAGATGACCGACGACGAGCAGGGCTACGTGCTGGAGGTGGCCCGGACGCGCCTGGTCGCCGGCGGGCGGCTGATCCTGGCCGACGAGGTGCGGCCCCGGCAGGCCTGGCAGCGAGCCTGGCATGCCGTGCGCCGCTGGCCCGTGGCGGGGCTCGCCTACCTGCTGACGCAGACGGGCACCCGTCCGGTGGAGGGACTGCCCGAGCGGGTGCGGCACGCGGGCTTCGTGGAGGTCCGCGAGGAGCGGCGTTGGGGTGACGCCTTCGCCATCGTGTATTCGCGCGCTCCGGCTGCGACGGGCCTCGGGGCCGTGCCGCCGGAAGCGGCCCGACCGTGAGCCGTCTCGGTGCGTTCCTGCAGGACGTGGGGGACACCCTGCTGCGCATGGTCCCGCACCGCGCCCCGACCGGGCTCGTGCCGGTCGGTCGGCCGGGGCGGGACGCGCCGGTCCTCGTCACCGGCAACTACACGCTCACGGTCCGGAGGCTCCGGCGGGCGCTGGCCGGCCACGACGTCTGGCTGCTCTGTGCCGACAGCCGCGGCATCAACGTCTGGTGCGCCTCCGGTGGCGGCCACTTCACGCACCACGACGTCATCGCGGCGATGCGCTCGTCACGCCTGGAGCAGCGGGTGGACCACCGGGAGGTCGTGCTCCCGCAGCTATGCGCCACGGGCGTGGAACGCCGGCGGATCGAGGAAGCGACCGGCTTCCTGGCGCGCTGGGGACCCGCCCGCCTCGAGGACCTTCCCGCTTTCCTCGCACGCGGGCGCCGGGTGGTGCAGCGCGAGCGTGTGATGCGCTTCCCGCTGGGCGAGCGCCTCGAGATGGCGGCGGCCTGGGGCTGGGTGCTGCTCGCGATCGCGCTCGGCCTCGCCTGGGGCCTGGTCGGCGCCGCCGCGGCCGTCGCCGTCGGGGTCGCGGTGGTCACCGCCGTGGCGGGGCTGTATGCGGCCGTTCCGCGCGCCCACCTCGCCGGCCGGGGGCGTTGGGCGGTCTTCGCCGGCTTCGCCGCGTTGGGTGCGGCGCTCGGTTCGGTGACGCTGGTGCTCGGGCAGGCGACCGGAGTTGCCGGGTTGCTCAGCGTGGTCGCGGCGCCGTTCGCCGTCGTCGCGTTGCTGGGTCTGGACTTCGAGGGCACCACACCCTGGTACGCGAGCGCGCTGGCCGAGGTCGGCCGGGCCGAGGTCGAGCTGGTGG
Organism: Deinococcales bacterium; assembly: GCA_037386005.1. Taxonomy (GTDB): domain Bacteria; phylum Deinococcota; class Deinococci; order Deinococcales; family Trueperaceae; genus JASBRS01. The sequence continues at coordinate 16,920 of JARRMM010000010.1, forward strand.
AGGACCGGTGCAGCGGCGCCGCGGCCTGCGTGCAGGTGTGCCCGCGTGGGGTGCTGGCGATGGACGGCCGCCGCCGCAAGGTGCGCATCGCCGAGCCCGGCGCCTGCATCCGCTGCGCCGCGTGCATCGTGCAGTGCCCGGAGGACGCCCTGCGCTTCCGCTTCGACGATGGCCGCGTGGCCGAGGCGACGACCATCCGGCGCACGCGGCTGAACATGCTCGGGAAGCGGACCGTCGAGCTGCGTAAGCGGGAGGAGTAGACGAAGGGCTGATCGAGGCCGCCGACGCGGATTGACGGCGGCCAGCTCAGCGGAGTGAGCCGAAGCGCGGGCCCGGATCGATCAGGATCCGGGCCCGACGCATGGCGTTGCCGTTCGCTTCCATTCCCTCACGGCTCGCTACACGGGCGCGACCGCTTCCGATGTCCCCAGTGCCGCGCCCCGCTCCAAGGCCTGCAGGTTCGTCTCGAGCAGGTTGCGGCGGTGCGCGGGGATGACGTGGTCGAGGGTCGCCTTCACCTGCGAAAGCTCCAGCACCGGCAGGCGGGCGAGGAGGGCGCCGAGCAGCACCAGGTTGGTCACCCGCTTCTCGCCCAGCTCCTGGGCGGTGTCGTCACCGGGCACGAGCAGCGCCTCCAGGTCGGTGCGACGGGGCCGGCGGTCGACGATGGAGCTGTTCACGACCAGCACGCCGCCCGCCTTGACCAGCGGCTCGTAACGCTCCAGCGAGGGCAGGTTGAGCACGATGGCGGCGCGCGGGTTGCGCACCACCGGTGAGCCGATGGGCGCGTCGGAGATGATGGTGGTGCAGTGGGCGGTGCCCCCTCGCATCTCGGGGCCGTAGGAGGGGAACCAGGTGGTGTGGAGGCCGGCGTCGAGCGCGGCGTAGGCCAGGAGCTGCCCGGCGAACAGCGCCCCCTGGCCGCCGAACCCGGAGATGACGATCTCGGTCTGCATCAGCGGCCTCCCTTCGGGTGCTGGCCGTCACCCTTCGCCCCGCCGGGCGCCCCGTTGCCGGGGACCTTGAACTCCCCCAGCGGGTAGAAGGGCACCATGTCGTCGCGGATGAAGTCGAGCGCTTCCTGCGCCTCCATCCCCCAGTTGGTGGGGCAGCTCGAGAGGAGCTCCACCATGGCGAAGCCCAGGCCCTGCTGCTGGACCTCGAACGCCTTGCGGATGGCCTTCTTGGCGCGGCGGATGTTGACCACGTCGTGGAGGCTGCGCCGCGCCACGTAGGCGGCGCCGTCCACCTGCGCGAGGATCTCGCTCATCTTCAGCGGGTGTCCCTGCAGCTTGACGTCCCGCCCCAGGGGCGAGGAGGTGGTGCGCTGCCCGGCGAGCGTGGTGGGGGCCATCTGGCCGCCGGTCATGCCGTAGATGGCGTTGTTGATGAAGATCACGGTGATGTTCTCGCCGCGCGCGGCCGCGTGCAGGATCTCGGCGGCACCGATGGAGGCGAGGTCTCCGTCGCCCTGGTAGGTGAACACGACCTTGTCCGGGCTGGTGCGCTTGATGCCGGTGGCGAGGGCGGGCGCGCGCCCGTGGGGCGCCTGCGCGAAGTCGACCGAGAAGTAGTTGTAGGCGAAGACCGAGCAGCCTACCGAGGCCACGCCGATGGTCTCCTCGCGCACACCCAGCTCGTCGATGACCTCGGCCACCAGCCGGTGGGCGATGCCGTGGGTGCAGCCGGGGCAGTAGTGGGTGGGCGTCGGTGCCAGTGCCTCGGGGTAGCGCACGACGGGCGCCAGGGTGGGATTGGGAGCCTGGACGCTCATGCGACCGCCTCCTCACGCATCAGCTCGGCTTGGACGCCTCGGATGGCGTCGAGCACCTCCTCGGGCATGGGCACCACGCCCCCGGTGCGGCCGAAGAAGTGGATCGGCACGCGCTCGCGGGTGGCCCGCCGGACGTCTCCCAGCATCTGACCGGCGTTCATCTCCACCACCAGGATGGCGTCGACCTCGTGGGCCAGTCGGCGCAGGCGCTCCTCCGGGAAGGGGAACAGCGTCACCGGCCTGAGCAGTCCGACGGCGATGTCCTCGTCGCGCGCCGCCTCGATGGCCGTCAGGGAGAGCCGTCCGGCCGTGCCGAACGCCACCACGGCGATCCGGGCTCCCGCCAGGTACGCCTCTTCGAAGCGCACCTCCTGCCGCTCGATCTCGCGGTAGGTGGCCTGCAGCTCCTGGTTGTAGGCCTCCTCCTCCTCGGGGTCGAGGTAGATGGAGGTGATGGCGTGGGGTTCGCGCCCGCTGGCGCCGGTCAGGGCCCAGGCCGGGCGGTCCTCGGCGCGCCGCGGTTCGGTCATGGGCGGCAGTTCGGCCGGTTCCATCATCTGCCCCAGGCTGCCGTCGGCCAGCACCACCGTGATGCAGCGGTAGCGCTCGGCCAGCTCGAAGGCCTCGGCGGTCAGGTCGATCAGCTCCTGCACCGTCGCGGGCGCCAGCACGATCATGCGGGCGTCGCCGTGGGGGCCGCCCTTGACCATCTGGTTGTAGTCGCTCTGCGCCGGAGCGATGTTGCCCAGGCCGGGGCCGCCGCGCATGACGTCGACGATCACCATCGGCACGCGCGAGCCTGCGATGTAGGACAGCCCCTCCATCATCAGGCTGACGCCGGGGCTCGACGACGAGGTCATGACCCGCACCCCGGCGGTGGCGGCGCCGTAGACCATGTTGATGGCGGCCACCTCGCTCTCGGCTTGCACGAAGGTGCGGCCGAGCTCGGGCATGCGCTTGGCCATGTGCTCGAGCGCCTCGGTCTGCGGCGTGATGGGGTAGCCGAAGTAGGCCTCGCAGCCGGCGCGGATCGCCGCTTCCGCGAAGGCGACGTTGCCCTTGAGCAGCTGCCGCGCCATCAGGCGGCCGCCCGCTCGCGGTAGACGGTGAAGGCGGCTTCCGGACAGATCACGGAGCACAGCTCGCAACCGGTGCACAGATCGTCGGGGTCGGTCAGCTCGACCGGGTGGTAGCCGCGCTCGCTGAAGCGCGTGGAGAGCGCGAGCAGGCCTTTGGGGCACACCCCTGTACAGAGCCCGCAGCCCTTGCACAACGCTTCGTCGACGGTAACGGTACCCTTCATGGGTGCCTCCTTGCGGATGTTTTGCCCCACGGTAGCTCCGCCGCGGTGGGCCTTTTGTCCCAGTCGGGTACAACGTCGCCCCCGGGGGTGGAGGTGTGCGGTGCGTGCTGGTGCCGCTCCGAGGCTAGGGCTCGTCCCGTCGTTCGCGCCTGGCGACCTGCAGCGCCCGCAAGCGGTTGGCGAGCGCCAGGCGCACCTCGCCCCACACGCCGACCGGCGAGTCGGCGATGGCCACGGCCTCGAGCGCGCGCACCACGCCGAAGCCCGGGGGGTGGGCCAGGTAGCGGGGCTCCCAGTCGGGGTGGAACTTGCTCTTGAACACGTGCAAGCCCTTGAAGTTGTACAGCGCGTTGCCGCGCTCGAAGAGGGCGGCGAGAGCGCGTTCGGGGAGCGGCGCGCGGGCCGAGGTGTCGAGCCCGGCCAGCGCCGACAGGCCGAGGTCCAGCCGCTCGTAGCCCTGGCCGCGCAGGCGTTCGAGCAGTCGCACGAACAGGAACAGCATCGTCCCGGAGGGTGCGTCGGGCACGAAGCGCATCAGATCGACGGCCAGGCCCGCGTGCCCGTACTCGGGGATGAGGTTCACGAAGGCCAGCACGCGGCCCGCGTGGTCCTCCACCGTGACGACCGGGCAGGCGGCGATGTACGCCTCCTCGACGCGGCCCAGCGAGAACTCCTTCTCGGCGGTGCGGCGGCTGCGCAGCCACGCCGTGGACACGTGGGCCAGCGCGTGCAGGCGCTCGTGCGGCTGGGGGGCGTCGTACCACACCGTCCGGAAGCCCTCCCGCTCCATGCGGTTGGCGCCGGCGCGCAGGTTCTTGTTGCGGACGCCGGAGATGGTGAAGCCCTGCAACGCGACGACCGCGTCCTGGCCGATGAGGGTGGTCTGGAGCCCGACATCCCGGTAGTGCGGACGCGTCTCCGGGAGCGTCTGGTAGAAGACGGGCCGCCAGGCCCGCTCCCGGCAGAAGCGCGCGAAGGCGGCCACCGCCGCGGCGCCGTCCTCGGCCGGGCCGATGGGATCGCCCAGGGCCAGGCCGACGTCGCCGACCGGCTTGTAGGCGACCAGCGAGCCCCCCGGCGTGAACAGGAACTGCTTCTCTCCGAGGAGCGCGATGTGGGCGAGGCTGGAGCGGCCGTGCCGCGCCACCAGCTCGGCCGCCCGCCGGCGCTCGCTCTCCCCGGCCCGGCCGCGCTCCACCACCGGGCGGAGGGCCATCACCACGGCAGTGCCGAGGCTGGCGGCCGCCAGCAGATAGATGCTGTCGAGGAAGAAGCGCGCCAGGCGCGTGTGCGGCAGCGGCGGGGCGCCGAAGGTGAACATGGAGACGGTCGCCCCCAGCGCCTGTGCCAGGCTGAGGCGGACGTGGAACTGACGGTCGAGGGCGTCGTAGCCCAGGGTGCCGTAGAGCAGGGTGACGAACACCGCCAGCGCCAGGACCCGCAACGCCATGGCCGCGGTGGGACGATCGTGGTGCGCCACGAACTGGTGCCGGCCGAGCAGCAGCAGCGCCAGGATGACCAGGCTGAAGGCCGCGGCCTCGAGCTCGAGCCCCTTGAGCAGGTTGGCCAGCGCGCCGAGGCTCAGCACCCCGGTCGTCAGCCACCAGGCGCTCCTCTGCCGGCGCGCCAGGCCGCGCGCCAGGACCAGCAGAGCGAAGCCCGCCAGGCCGGCCGCGAGCCGGCTGGCGGCCCGGTACTCGAAGGGGACCACCGCCCGTAGCAGGTCGAGCCGTTCGGGGACGGCCGCCTTGGCCGCCGACCAGATGTCCACCAGGCCGACGGCGAACACCAGCAGCACCGCCAGCCGCACCCACCAGCCTGCTCCCAGGTGCGGGCTCCGGCTCATGGCTCCCGGCCGGCGCGGTGCCGACGACGGGCGCCGAGGAGACCGCCCGCCAGGCCGCCGTAGACGACGGTGAAGAGGTGCTCGGCGCCCGCGTTGACGTCGCGGCCGAGCACGTGGTGGGCTGCCGCCGCGTCGAGCCAGCTCGCCGCCGTCACGATCGCGAAGGCCGGGACCAGCCAGCGCCACCGCGGGGTGATGGCGAGCGCGAGCGCCAGCGTGCCGAAGTATCCCGCCGAGGCCCCGATGTCGCGCGCGTTGCGCACCAGGCCCGCCGTGGCCGGCACGACGTAGAGCAGGGCGAGCGACAGGAACGACAGCGCGTGCAGCCCGAGGAAGGCGGCGGCCGCCCAGGCGCTGCCCAAGCGGCGCTCGACCAGGCCCACGCCCAGCCCGGTCAGCACCAGCGCCTGCAGCAGGCTCCAGGGATCGGTGGTGAACCAGGCGGCGCTGAGCAGGCGACCCAGGTCGAGCGCGAGAGCGTCGGACGGCCGGAAGCCGGCGTCCCGGATGACCCCATGGGGAACGGTGTGCCAGGCGCTGCCGGTGGCCAGCCCTGCACCGAGCAGAACGGCGAGCAGCAGTAGGGTGACGGGGTAGCGCCGCGGCCAGGGGGTGGGGGAGGCCGCGTGCGGGGAGGACGGGTCCTCCGAGAGAGGCGCACCCGAGGACGCCATGGCGTTCCACCATACGCCCGGCACGGCGCCGACGGGTCGCGTGGCGCGACCTCGGGGCGGTGCCGTGGAAGGGGCTCCGGACCGGCCGCGTCGGCTGCGTGCTGCCCGCAGCCGGCGTGGTATGTCGGTAGAGCATGAGCGATGCCGTGCGTGCCGGCCGGTGGTGGGGGGAGACGCCGTTGACCGCGGGTGGATTGCGAGCCTGGCGGATCGGCCCCTACCGGCTGTGGGTCCGGGCCACGGCGCGGGAGTGGCGGCTGTGGAGCTTCGCCAGCGGTGACGCCATGGAGGACGGCGTGACCCTCGCGATCGAAGCCGACGAGGCGGAGCTGCCGGCGAACGCCGGGGTGACGCGCGTGGGGCTGGCCGTCGATGCGCCGGTGCTGGTCTTGAAGCCTGCGCCCGCCGACCGCGACGTGGTGGTGCGCCCCGACATCCCCGTGGTGGTGCCGAGCGGCGTCCGGCTGGACCTCTACCTCACCACCGCGGTGTGGGTCATCGCCACGGCCGGCACGGGAGGGCCGACGCTGCTGGACCAGCCGAGTCACCGGCTGTCGGACACGTGGTTCGGGCCCAACACCCTGGAGGGGGAGCTGGCCTACGCCATCCGCACCGCGGCACGGCTCGAGCTGGAGGAGATCCCCCACCGGCCCCACCGCGCCATCACCAAGGTGACGGTCGTCAACGGCACGCGCGACGCGTTCCCGTTGGAGAAGCTGAAGGTGCCCGTGGCCGCGTTGGCGCTGTACGCCTCGCCGGAGACCGGCCTGTGGACCGATCACGTCACGCTCGAGCGCAGGCAGGCCACCGACGAGGCCGAGGCCTCGGTCGGCTCCGGCCCGGGCGTGCCCGGGGTCCGGGCCGAGCGCGTGGCGGAGCCGCGCGTCACGACCACGCCGCGCTTCTCGCTCAACGCCTTCGGGCGGCTGTTGGGTGTCTAAGGAGGCGTCGATGGGCTGGTTGGTGTCCACCCTCCATCTCCACGTCAGTGCGGCGCAGGCGGCCGCCTTCGCGCGAGCGGGCGTCTACGTGGTGCTCGGCGTGGCGCTGGCGCGCCTCACCGCGGTGGCCGTCACCCGTGCCACCCGTCACATGAGCGCGCAGGAGCGGGTGCTGCTGCGCCGGCTGGCGAGCTACGCGGTGCTGGGGCTGTTCCTGGCGTCGGCCCTGCGCGAGGCCGGCTTCCGCTTCGACGTGCTGCTGGGTGCCGCGGGCATCCTGACCGTGGCGGTGGGTTTTGCCTCGCAGACCTCGGCCTCCAACATGATCTCGGGGCTGTTCCTGATGCTCGAGCGCTCGATCGCCATCGGCGACGTCATCAACGTGGCGGGCACCGTCGGCGAGGTACTGTCGGTCGACCTGCTCTCCACCCGGTTGCGTACCTTCGACAACCTGATGGTGCGCATACCCAACCAGACCATGGTCACCACCCAGATCACCAACTACAACCGCCTGCCGATCCGGCGCTTCGACCTGCAGGTGGGGGTGGCCTACAAGGAGGACCTGGCGAAGGTGGAGAGGGCCCTGCTCGACATCGCCGATCGCAACCCGCTCTGCCTCGAGGACCCCGCGCCGCTGCTCATCTCGATGGGCTTCGGGGCGTCGTCGATCAACTACCAGCTGTCGGTGTGGGCCAAGCGCGAGAACTGGCTCGAGCTGCGCAACCGCATCACCCGCGAGGTGAAGGCCGGGTTCGACGAGCTGGGGATCGAGCTGCCGTTCCCGCACGTGGAGCTCTACACCGGGCCTGTCACCGAGCCGTTCCCGGTGCAGCTCGTGAACCCGGCGGTGGCGTCGGGCGGCAGCCTGGCCTCGCCGCCGCGTGTGGGAGGCGCTCCCTCGGGCGAAGGTCCGGACACCGGAGTCGATGGCGGACCCGCCGACCGGTCCGCCCGGACCGCGGGGGACCAGACCGCGGATCCGGAGGCTGAACGGTGAGCGGGCGCCCCACGGGGCCGTCCACCAGCGCCTCCGAAGGCGCTCCGGCGGGACCACCGAGGGTCGCCTACGTCGCGTTCCCGACGCTGCACGCCACGCCCTTGACGGTGGCCGCTCAGCTGCGCCTGCCGTCACACGCGCCGGGTCCGCTGCCGGCGGTGGTGATCGTGCACGGCTCGGCGGGCGTCGACGGCCGCGGCGCCGCGCTGGCGGCGGCCCTCAACGCCGCGGGCATGGCCACGCTGGAGGTCGACCTGTGGAGCCCGCGTAACCTGGCGGGCGCCCTGTCGCGCCCGGAGCACGCCGCCGAGACGCTCCCCGACGCGTTCGGGGCGCTGCGCTACCTGGCGGGTCGCGCCGAGATCGACGGGCGCCGTGTGGGCGTCGCCGGCTTCTCCTGGGGCGGGGTCGTCTCGATGCTCACCGCCACGCGCCACTACGCGGAGCGGATCGCGGGCGAGGGGGGCGAGCGCTTCGCCGGCCACGCACCCTTCTACCCGGTGTGCTGGGCGTACAACCGGCGTCCCGGGTACGAGTTCCGCGATCTGACGGGGGCGCCGGTGCTGCTGCAGGCCGGTGCGCTCGACGCCTACGACCGCCCGACCGCCTGCACGGAGCTCGTCGCCGGGCTCCCCGAGAGCGACCGGCGGCATGTGCGGGTGATCGTCTACGAGGGCGCCACCCACGCCTTCGACCGGCCCGGCCCGGCCGTCACCGTGGTCGACCCGCACGCCCACGAGGGGGCGGGGGGCGAGGTCACCTTCACGCCCAATCCGGAGGTCACGGCGAGGGCGCACGCGGAGACCGTGGCGTTCTTCCGGGAGGCGCTGGGGTCGGGCTCCTGACGCTCTGTTCCTGACGGCCCTGTCTTCCTGACCCTGTCGTCCTGACCCTGTCTTCCTGACCCTGCGCTTCCGGTCCTGCGGACCGCGGTCGCGCCGCGCGTCTCGCCCGCGCCCGCC
>JARRMM010000011.1:0-24242 GCA_037386005.1 Deinococcales bacterium
CATGCGCTGCACTACGGCACCAGCGTGTTCGAGGGGATCCGCGCCTACGAGACCGAGCGCGGAGCCGCGGTCTTCCGCCTCCCCGAGCACACCAAGCGCTTCCTCGACTCGGCCAAGATCATCGGCATGCGCTCGCCCGTGACCGCCGATGAGATCGATCACGCCATCCTGGAGACGATCCGGGCCAACAAGCGCACCTCGTGCTACATCCGTCCGCTGCTCTGGTACGGCGCCGAGTCGCTGGGCGTGAACCCCGGCCGCAACCGCGTGCACTTCATGGTCGCCACCATGCCCTGGGGCACCTACCTCGGCGACGAGGGCGTGCAGAAGGGCGTGGCGCTCATGACGAGCTCGTGGCGCCGCAGCTCCGGCGACATCATGCCCACCAAGGCGAAGGCCGGCGGCAACTACGTCAACTCGGTGCTGGCCAACCAGGAGGCGCGGGCGAACGGCTACGACGAGGCCGTGCTGCTCGACAAGGAGGGGTTCGTCGCCGAGGGCTCGGGGGAGAACCTGTTCATGGTCCGCGACGGCACCCTCTACCCCATCGCCCACTCGGTCAACCTGCGCGGCATCACCCGCGACACCGTCATCCGCATCGCCGAGTGGATGGGGACGCCCGTCGAAACGACCATGGCCACCCGTGACGAGCTCTACACGGCCGACGAGGTCTTCATGGTCGGCACGGCCGCCGAGGTGACCCCGGTCGCCTCGATCGATCGCCGCCCCATCGGCACCGGCGTGGCGGGTGAGTTCGCACTCACCATGCGCAAGACCTACCTCGACGTGGTGCACGGCAAGATCCAGGAGTTCGATTCCTGGCTGACGTACGTGAGCTAGCACCGACAGGGGCCGACACGTTGCGCCCTGCAGGTCCGTCCTGCAGGGCGTTCGTTCGGCCGGGGAGGTGGCGGCGCGGCGGCGCTCAGCCGCCGGCGCGCCGGAGCTGATCCTCGAGGATCTGACGCCACTCCGGCAGCAGCGCGTCCACCTCGAGCGCGCGCCGGAGGCCTTCCACGTCGTCGCGGTCGCGGAAGCGGAGCCGGTTGAGCTCCATCACGGTGAGGGCGCGCTCGGGGCGCTCGACCACCTCGATGGGCGTGCCCGGGGCGAGCTCCCCCTCCCGCAGCACCCGCAGCAGGTAGCCGGTGTAGCCCGTCCGGCTCATCCAGGCGGTGAGCCGCGACTCTCCGTTGTGGGCGGCCGGCATCCAGCAGGGCACGCGGGGCTCGCTGACCTGCAGGCGCACGTCGCCCGCCTGCCACACCTCGCCCACCACCACGTCCTCCTCCAGGCGCCCCGTGACGCGCGCGTTCTCCCCGAAGGCGGGGACCGGCAGCGGCCGCCCCAGCCGGCCCTCCCAGTAGGGGTAGCGCTCGGCGAGGTAGACGCACACGGCCCGGTCCGCTCCGCCGTGGTTCTCGGTATCGGCCTGCTCGTCCCCCTCCAGGCCCAGCGCACCGACGTGCACGGGGCCCGCCACAGCGGTCTTGCGGATGGCGGAGGAGGCCTCGCGCCCCTCGAACGCGCGCACCTCGATGCGGCCCACGTACAACGCTTCGATGGTTGCCATGCCTAGCAGTATGCCAGCCGGCGGGGCCGGCGCACCCCGTAAGATGGCGGCATGGAGGTTCCCTATCGTCCCCGCCGCATCCGCTTCGTCGGGCTCGAGGAAGCGAAGGGCTGGCGTCTGAAGGTCTACAACATCCTGCACCACAGCAAGGAGCCGACGGCTGCGCTGCTCGAGGCGGCGAGCGACACCGCACTGGCGTCGCTGCCGCAGCCGGCGACGACCCCCGACCGCTACGGCGTCGGCTTCATCGCCGTCCACCAGGGCGCCAGCTACGACTTCGTGACGGTGGCCCACTGGGCCTACGAGACGGAGCTGCGCTCGCAGACCTACATGCGGCCGTCGAGCGGGAGCTACCTGCTCGAGCCCGTGTCCGGCTCCGAGCTCTCGGCCGACGTCTGGGACCTGCGGCTGCTGGCGTTCGAACGTGACGCCTGGGTCGAGACGGTGCTGCGCCCCGACCGGGCGGATCTGGACCGTTACCTGGGCCGCCGGCTGGAGGAGGAAGCCTAGGCCTCGGGCCGCGGCGACCGGGCGTGACGCTCCTGGCGCTGGCGCTGGTCCTCGCGGCCGCGTTCCTCCACGCCACCTGGAACCTGCTGGCGAAGCGGGCGCAGGGCGCCGCCGAGTTCGTGTGGCTGTTCGCGACCCTGACGCTGGTGGCCTACGCCCCCGCGGTGGTGGCCTACCTGCTGATCGCCCACCCGGTCGTGCGCGGCGTCCAGGTCCTGTTCGCCGCGGTCAGCAGCGTGATCCACGTCGGGTACTTCGTCACGCTGCAGCGCGGCTACCGGGCCGGCGACCTCTCGCTCGTCTACCCGCTGGCCCGCGGCAGCGGGCCCGCGCTGGCGGCGCTCATGGCGATCGGCCTGCTGGGGGAGCGGCCCGGCGGCCTCGGGCTCGCGGGCGGCGCCCTGGTGGTGGTGAGCGTCTTCGTCCTCACGGGCGGCGGAGCGCGGACGCGCGCGGGCCGACCGGCCCTGCTCTACGGGCTCGGCACCGGCCTGTTCATCGGGGTCTACACCGTCTGGGACGGCTACGCCGTCGCTCACCTGGGCGCCCCGCCGCTGCTCTACAGCTACCTCTCCGAGGCCGGACGCGCGCTCCTGCTCGCGCCGGTGGCCTGGCGCGGGCGCGGGGCGGTGGCGGCCGCCTGGCGCGAGAGCCGCGGGGCCGCCTGGGGCATCGCCGTGCTGAGCCCGCTGGCGTACATCCTCGTGCTCACCGCCATGACCTTCACGCCCATCAGCCTGGTGGCTCCAGCCCGCGAGATCAGCATCCTTGTCGGCACCCTCATGGGGACCCGCCTGCTGGCGGAGGGCCAAGGATCGAGGCGGCTCGTCGGCGCGCTGGGCATGGTGGCGGGCGTGGCGCTGCTGGCCCTGGCCTGAGTCCGGGCCCGCGCCTGGACGCGCCTTCCCCTGCGTTTCGTTGGCCCGCGAAGCGTCAAGAAGGTCACGGTCTCGCGCGCGACGTCGCGCCTAGAATCCGATATGGACGCCCCTGAGCTGCTGTTCGAGTTCGAGGACCGTCACGCCGATCACCTGGTCTACGAAGGCCCCTACCGCCTGCTCGCCGACGAGGCGCTCGAGCGAGCCTACGCCGACCTCGCCCGGCTCTTCGAGGAGTGGCGTCAGCGCATCTACCACTTCGACAACGATCTGGGCGCCTCGGCCGTGCTCTACCGCCCGCTGAGCCGCCGACGCATGCGTTGGGACGTCGTGATGACGCGCTTCCGCGGCTCGAGCCCATTCGCGTTCGTCAACACCGGCGGGATCCGCCGCGACCTGCGCTGGAGCGACGTGCAGCGCATCCTGGACCGCATCCGGACGGACTGACGCCGGCGTGGAGCGCGTCCGGGCCTCGAGTAAGAATCCCGACAGAGCCGGGTAAGAAAGCCGAAAGAGGGCGCCCACTACCCTGCGTTCATGAGGTCGTTGCCCTCCGTACTCCGCACCCTCGCCGGCATCCCGATGCCTGCGAGCGCGCGTCCTTCCGAGCCCGTCCGCTCGCGGGCCGCGAGCGCGTCGGCCGCCGGCCTGCCGTCCGCGCACCTCGAAGTCGCGCGTGTCGAAGCGATGCTCCGCCGCTACCACGGGAAGCCTGCGAGGATCGAGAACCCCTTCGCCGCCTTCCCGACCCGGGCGTTCTGGCTCGAGCGGCTGATGGACGACGAGACCTGACCTCCTCCCCGGGAGGGTCCCCTTGCGATCGGGCCCGCAGCCTTCGAGGCTGCGGGCCCGATCGTGGTCGAGACTCGTGGACCGCCCGTCACAGCAGGGGCCGTCCCCCCGCCCTTCGCATCGGCTCGGAGCCGTTCAGGCCCGACTGTGGAGCGAGCGCGTCGGCGAGGCGGTGGAGCGCGCTCGCGGCCTTGGAGCGAGCGAAGGCGAACCCGCCTCTGGCGGGGCGTCCTTCGCGAGCGAGGCGCGAGATCCGTGCGTTCGCGGCCTCCGACCGGTACTGCTCGATGCGTGCGCGTGCGGCGATGTTGGCGCTGTCATGCCATCCGTTCATGCTGCCCTCCTGGGGCGTGATCCTTGGAAACGAGGGCCGTTCTCGGAGCCGTGCCGCACGCGCGATGCGCGGCGGCCTCTAGCGGTTGGCCCAGTGGCGCGCGATGCGCGGCCGGCGTTCGCCGTCGGCGTAGCCAGCCCGGCGCAGGCGCTCGGGGGTGGGATCGCGCCGGCCTTCGCCGGTGCGGGTGCGGGCGAGCTGCAGCAGGATGAAGCTGTTCATCGAAACCTCCTTGGTGGGACTCTCGGGTCGGGATGGGGACGGGGTCTGGTAAGGAGCCGGGGAGCGGAAGGGCAAAAAAACCTCGGCGAGGGTTCTCGCCGAGGGCCGACATCGGAGGTCGGGTTGAGGCCTGGTTACCTAGGCCAACGGTCCTGGGGAGGACCCTCCTCGGGCGAGCGGCGCAGCCCCGTGCCCCGGTCGAACACCTCGGGGCCCCGGATCACGGCGCCACCGGCGGGACGCAGGTCGACGGCGCAACGAACGGGCTCCGAAGCGGACTGGAGCGCGCGCATGATCTGGATCATCGACCTCACCTCCCTCGTGTCGTTGGGCTGGGGCCTCGTAGAGGCCGCCGCATGGGGATCATCGTCCCCGATGTGGGATGCTAGCACGGAGTTGCCGAATATGCAAGAGGGTATTCGGTAACCGCCCCCGAGCCTCGGCTACACGCCAGGATCGGCGTGCTGCACGTCCGAACGCCGGGAGCGACGAGCCGCGGCTCAGGCGGGGTCGCCCGCGTCGAGCAGGGTGGCCGTCTCGTCGTCCGGTTGCGGGGCGTGGGCGAGCTGCCGCAGCTTGGCGCGCCGCTCGGGCGAGCGCAGAGGCTGCTGCTCGAGCTTCTCGGTGAGCGCCATCATCAGCTCGTAGCTGTGGCCCACCTGGGCACTGCGCACGATCTCGATATCGGCCGGCACCTGCTCGACCAGGCGGGGCGCCAGCGACAGCACCGAGAGACGCTCACCCCGCAGCAGCGCCAGCGTCAGGTCGCTGCGGCGCCGGCCGTCGCCGAAGCTCACCCGGACGCCGGCAGGCACCGCCGCGCGCAGCACCGCCGCGCGCGTCTCGAGGACGCGTTCGTCCGGATCCCTGGTCATGGAGTCATTGTACGGGGCGCGGACGCGGGGGGCGCGTGCAGAGCCGGCACGGGCCGTGCAGGACAGGGCTGCGCCGCGCGGATCCCCCTCAGTAGGCGCGCGCGAAGATGACCTTGCGGGCGTAGCCGCTCTCGCGTCCGGTGTGGACGCACCGCGTCCCCTCGGCGCTGGGCCCCTCCAGCGGGATGCAGCGCACGGTCGCCTTGGTCTCCTCCTGGATAGCGCGCTCGCTCTCGGGGTCGCCGCAGTGCGTCGCGTAGACGAAGCCGTGCTCGACCATCTCCTTGAGCTCGTCGTAGCTGTTCGCCTCGAAGGTGTGCTCCTTGCGGAAGGCGAGCGCGCGCTCGTAGAGCGCCCGGTGGAACGCCGGCAGCTCCTCCGCCACGGTGTCGGGGAGCGCCTCCAGCCGCAGGCTGCGCTTCTCCCCCGACAGGCGGTCGACCAGGATGCCGGTCCCCTGCCCGACGTCGCGCGGACCGAGCTCGATGCGCAGCGGCACCCCCTTCTGCTCCCACTCGTTGAACTTCCAGCCGGGGCTCATGCCCTCGCGGTCGTCCACCTTGACGCGCACACCCAGCGCCCGGAGCGCGTCGGCGAGGTGGCGCACCTCGGCCATCACCAGGTCGCGCGCGTCGTCGTCGCTGGCCCGGTAGATAGGGACGATGACCACCTGGTGGGGTGCCAGCTTCGGAGGCAGGATGAGCCCCTTGTCGTCGCCGTGGGTCATGATGAGCGCGCCCAGGAAGCGCGTGCTGAAGCCCCACGAGGTGGTGTGTGCGTAGGCCTGCTCGTTGTTCACGTCGTTGAAGGTGATGTCGAACGCGCGCGCGAAGTTCTCGCCCATGTAGTGGCTGGTGCCGGTCTGCAAGGCGCGCATGTCGCGCATCATGGCCTCGATGGTGAGCGTCATCTGGGCCCCCGCGAAGCGCTCCCCCTCGGTCTTCTCGCCGCGCACCACCGGCACCGCGCCGTACTCCTCGGCGAAGGTGGCGTAGATGTCGAGCATCTGACGCGTCTCCTCCAGCGCCTCCTCCGCGGTGGCATGGGCGGTGTGACCCTCCTGCCACAGGAACTCGGACGTGCGCAGGAAGGGGCGGGTGCGCATCTCCCAGCGCACCACGTTGCACCACTGGTTGTAGAGCAGCGGCAGGTCCCGGTAGGACTGCACCCACTTGCTGTAGAGCTCCCCGATGATCGTCTCGGAGGTCGGGCGGATGGCCAGCGCCTCCTCGAGCTCCTTGCCGCCCGCGTGCGTCACCACGGCGAGCTCGGGCGAGAAGCCCTCCACGTGCTTGGCCTCCCGCTCGAAGAAGCTGACCGGGATGAGCAGCGGGAAGTACAGGTTCTCGTGCCCCGTGGCCTTGAACATGCCGTCCAGCCCCTCTTGCACGTGCTCCCACAGGGCGTAGCCGTACGGTCGGATCACGAAGCTGCCGCGCACGGGGCTCAGGTCGACGAGGTCGGCCCGGTAGACGATGTCGTTGTACCAGGCGCTGAAGTCTTCCGACTGGGGCGTGAGGGCCTGCGTCTTGGCCATAGCGCCCCAGCTTACCAGCCCGGAGGACGCAGGCTCGGCGGGGGCGCCCCCGGAGCAGGAGCGCACCGCCGCGCCCTCGGCACACGGGAGGGCTCAGGTCACCAGCACCGGCACCCTGCCGCCATCGAGCAGCACCTGCTCGAGGATGCCCCCCACGACCTCCTCGAGCCAGCGGTTGTACTTGTAGCTCCCCATGAAGACGGCGTCGCAGCGGTGCTCCTCCACCGTCTGGCGGATCGCGTCGCCCACCGGGCCGTGCGCCGAGACGTAGGTGGCCTCGATGTCGAAGCGCTCCAGGTACTCCCGGGCGCGGTCCAGCGGGCTGGCGCCGCGGCCGTAGTCCGCGACCGTCATCACCACCGGCCGGATCCCACGCTTGAGGGCGGAGTAGGCGAGCGCGAAGAGCGCCTCGTCGGACTTGATGCCGCCGTCGTAGGCGAGCAACGGCCGCGTCATGCCGGTGGGGCCGCGACGCACCACCAGCAGCGGGCGGGGGCAGCGCCGCAGCAGGCCGCGCAGCTCCGGCACCAACCACTGCTCCTCCTCGTCGCGCTCGACCAGTGCGGCCACCACCAGGTCGAGGTAGGCGGCGCGCTCGCGCACCTCCCGGACCGCATCGCGATCGGTGGTGGCGAACTGCCCATCGACGCCGGCCTCCTCGCAGACCGCCTCGAAGCGACCGCGCTCCGCCTCCAACAGCTCAGGCGGCACCGCGCCCGCGCCCAGACGCAGTCCGTAGAGGGTGGCGCCCTCGAACGCGGCGACCGCCACGGCGGTCCGCAGCGCCAGCTCGTCGACCGGGCTGCCGCGGTGCAGGACCAGTACCTGCTGCACCAGACATACGGCCTCGCGGCGTCGTTCCGGCGCGGTGCGAGCGGCCTCCATCAGCTCGTCGGCCCGCTCCTCCGGGTGCAGGCTGCGGCTCGGCGCCAGCCCGGCGGCCACCGCGGAGGAGGGCAGGCGCCAGCCGAAGGCCTGCTCGAGCCGCGCGCGGTGCTCGGCCAGGAAGAGGTAGAGGTCGGTCTCGGTGCGCCCCTCGAAGCCCTCGAGCAGGCCGTGCACGCGGATCGCCTCCACCACCGGCAGGTAGACCTCGTCGTACCAGTGGACCACCGCCTCCTCGAAGGAGACCGGGCGGTCCTGGTCGATGCCCATGAAGTAGCGGTGGACCCGGATGTGCTCGACCAGCGCCTGGACCTGGCCTGGCGCCGTGACCGTGAGGTCGGCGCCCGGGCGCAGCTCGTCCAGGCGGGTCTCCTCCAGGAAGGCGGCGTACTCGCTCTTGCGGATGAGGTCCTCGGGATCGTCGTCGGGCGAGAGCGGCACGCGGGCGTGCACCGGCGTCACCACTGCCTGGATGGTGGGTGCGCCGAGCTGGCGTGCCACCGACACCCGGTGGTTGCCGTCCTTGACGAAGTAGGCGTCCCCGATGCGGTAGACCTCGATCGGCGGGACCCCCGCCATGCCGGTCATGGCGAGCTTCACGCCCACCCAGCGATCGCGGTCGCTGTCGATGCGCGGCAGGAAGCCCCGGCTGAAGTCCTGGTAGCGGTCGACGCTGCCGACGATGGCGTCGAGCGGCACGTCCTCGAGATGCTGCGCGGCGCTCTCCACGGCGTGGAGCCGGCGCCGGACCTCGTCGTACGGCAGCAGCTCCTGCGTGTGGCCGGAGAACAGCGCCAGCACGGCCTGCACGTCGGCGCGACGCCGCGCCCGTCGGAAGTCGGTGGCGGCGGAGGCGGCACCCGCCCGGCTGTCGGCCATGCCCATCATTGTGCCACCGGTCCCGGCGCCCGCCCACGCCCGGTGCGACGGCCGGCCCTCGATGAAGGGCGGAGCGCGCCGATGCGCCGCGTCGCACCGGCCGGCGCGGGCTCGTCGCCGCGAGCCCCGTCTGCTAGACTGCCTGCCATGGACCGGCGAATGATGGGATGGGGCCCTGGCTCCGACTGAGCGCGCGCGCTCGGCCGGATCAAGGGCGCCGTCTGGTCGGCGCCCTCCTTTTTTTGGAGCGGCACCGCGGCCCGAGCACCCCACCCCAGCCGACACCCGGAGGACGACATGGAGACAGCCGAGACCCAAGCGGACGCACGACCCGAGGCGAGCTCCGAGGCGGAAGGCGCGCGCGAACGCGGCATCTACTACGCCACCACGCCCATCTTCTACGTCAACGCCGCGCCCCACATCGGGCACGCCTACACCACGACGCTGGTGGACGTGGTCACGCGCTTCCACCGCCTGCGCGGGGACGACACCTACTTCCTGACCGGCACCGACGAGCACGGCGAGAAGGTGGCGCAGGCGGCCGAGAAGGCCGGCAAGACCCCGCAGCAGTACGTCGACGACGTCGCGGCGCAGTTCCGCGCCACCTGGGACCGGCTCGGCATCCAGTACGACGAGTTCATCCGCACCACCGAGGAGCGCCACCAGAAGGTGGTGCGCGACGTGCTGCAACGCGTCTACGACAACGGCGACATCTTCTACGGCGAGTACTCCGGCCTCTACTGCGTGGGCGCCGAGCGCTTCGTGACCGAGAAGGAACTCGTCGACGGCAAGTGCCCCGAGTCGGACGAGCCGCCGGAGTACCGCACCGAGGCCAACTACTTCTTCCGCATGGAGAAGTACCGCCCGTGGCTGCGCGAGACGCTGGAGGAGAACCCCGACCTGATCCGGCCCGAGCGCTACCGCAACGAGGTGCTCGCGATGCTGCGCGAGCCGATCGGCGACCTCTCCATCAGCCGGCCGCGCAAGCGCGTGCCGTGGGGCATCCCGCTGCCCTGGGACGACGAGCACGTCACCTACGTGTGGTTCGACGCGCTGATCAACTACTACTCGGCGCTCGCCTCGAAAGGCGTCGAGGAGCGCTACTGGCCGCACGTCGAGCACTTCATCGCCAAGGACATCGTGAAGCCCCACGGGTTGTTCTGGCCGATCATGCTGAAGGCGGCCGGGATCCCGCTCTACCAGCACCTCAACGTGCACGGTTACTGGCTGGTCAACGAGCGCAAGATGAGCAAGTCGCTCGGCAACGTCATCCGCCCGCTCGACCTGCAGAAGAAGTACGGCAACGACGCCTTCCGCTACTTCCTGCTGCGCGACATGAACTTCGGCCTCGACGCCAGCTTCAGCGAGGCCGGCATCGCCGAGCGCATCAACTCCGACCTCGCCAACGACCTCGGCAACCTGCTCAATCGCACCCTCGGCATGCTGGCGCGCTACCGCGACGGCGTGGTGCCTGCCGCCGGCGCGCTGGAGCCCATCGACGAGCAGCTGAGGGACGCCTTCACAGCGCTGCCGGCGCTCGTCACGAAGCGCTTCGACGACCTGCAGTTCGACCGCGCCCTGGAGACGGTGATGGAGGCCGTGCGCAAGGCGAACAAGTACGTCAGCGAGACCGCGCCCTGGGAGCTCGCCAAGGACCCCGCCAGGAGCGGACGCCTCGACACGGTGCTCAACACCTGCGTGGAGGCGCTGCGCTGCGCCAGCATCCTGCTCGAGCCGGTCATCCCCGGCAAGGCGCGCGAGCTCCGTAAGCAGCTCGGCATCAAGCGCGCGCCCTACGACTTCGACAGCGCCGCGCACTGGGGCCTGGTGCCGGCCGGGACCCACACGGCGCCCGGGGAGCCGCTCTTCCCGCGCATCGATCTGGACGCCCTCGAGAAGGCGATGGCCGAGCCCGAGGTGGAGCCGCTCGAGCACAAGGCCGAGATCACCATCCACGACTTCGGCCAGGTGGAGCTGCGCGTCGTGACCGTGGAGAAGGCCGAGCCCCACCCCAACGCCGACAAGCTGCTGGTGCTCACCGTGCGCATGGGGCCGGAGACCCGCACGGTGGTGTCGGGCATCCGGGAGCACTACCAGCCCGGCGACCTGGTCGGCAAGAAGCTCATCCTGGTGGCCAACCTCAAGCCGGTGACGCTGCGCGGCGTGCGCTCCGAGGGGATGATCCTGGCCGCCGAGGACGAGGGCGGCAACCTCAGCGTGGCCACGCTGGAGAGCGACCTGCCCGACGGCAGCGAGGTGCGCTGAGTCCGCGCCCGGGCGCGGGCGCGCGTGCTAGACTCCGTCGCATACGCTCCCTGCCGAGGTGACCCCCTCCACGGTCACGCAGGCATCAGGCCCCAGGTCTCCAGATCCAAGCCAGGAGGTCGTATGAGACGCGTAGCTATCCTGCTCGCAGCCGTCCTCACCACCGTCGCGCTGGCGCAAGGCGGCGCCATCAAGGTGGGGCTCCTGTTGCCCTTCACCGGCCAGTACGACTGGGTGGGCGCCAACGTCCAGCCGGTCGCCCAGATGATCGCCGACCAGGTCAACCAGTCGGGCGGCATCGGCGGGCGCGACATCGTCCTCACCCAGGGCGACACCGAGGGCACCGTCGACGCCGGCTTCACGGCGGCGCAGAAGCTCGTGAACGTCGACAACGTGGTGGCCCTGGTGGGGCCGACCTCGCTCTCCTTCTCGGGCTCGAAGCAGCTCATCCAGGACACGGGCGTGCCGATGATCTCGCCCACGGCCGGCACCACCGAGCTGGACAAGGCCGGCACCAAGTACTTCTTCCGCACCGTGCCGTCGGACTCGCTCGGCGGCCGCGCCATCGCCCGCGCCGCCACCGACGCGCAGTACCTGGGCCGCTCGCAGGCGTTCACCTCGCCGGTGCTGATGGTGGCCAAGTCGCCGGCCATGGTGTCGTTCGAGAGCCCGCTCCAGAACGCGTTCCAGAGCTACGGGACGCCCCTGAAGGCCACCCTGGAGTACGCGCCCGGCAAGCCGAGCTACCGCTCGGAGGTGCAGGACGCGCTGTCGCACAACCCCGACGTGATCGTCCTGGTGGGCACGCCGGAGGACTCCGTCCGGATCATGCAGGCGGCCTTCCAGGCCGGCTACCAGGGCACCTGGTTCGTCACTCAGGACCAGACCAACGCCGACTTCATCAAGCTCGCCACGCCCCAGCTCGCCAACGGCATCTACGGGCTGGAGGAGGTCGCGTCGCCCGAGTCGGCGGCCCGCAACGACGCCTTCAAGAAGCAGTTCAAGACCTACAGCGGCAAGGACGTGCAGATCTTCGGCACCAACACCTACGACGCCATGAACGTGCTGGCGCTGGCGATGCTGCGCGCGCAGCTCAAGGACGGCCAGGTGACGCGCGCCACGGTGGCCCAGAACATCCGCGCGGTCGCCGATCCGGGTGCCGGGAAGGTCGACGTCACCGACTACGCCTCCGGCAAGAAGGCGCTGGAGGCCGGGCAGGAGATCAACTACCAGGGGCTGGTGGGGCCGGTCAACTTCGACCAGTACGGCAACATCACCGCTCCCTTCGCCATCCGGCAGGTCAAGGACGGCGCCTGGACGGATGTCACCATCCTCCCGGCCAGCGCGCTCCAGTAACGCGCTCCGCACCCGAACGGGGGCCCCGGCCGACGCCGGGGCTCCCGTTCGCCTGGTGACACCGTGACGGCCCTGCTCCAGACCCTCATCTTCGGCCTCGCCACCGGGGCGGTCATCAGCCTCAGCGCCGTGGGCCTGTCGCTCTCCTACGGCGTCACCCGCTTCATCAACTTCTCCTACGGCGAGTTCCTCACGCTCGGCGCCTACCTGACGGTGCTCGGCGTGGCGTTCGGCCTCTCCCTCCCGCTCGCCATCGTGCTGGGGATGCTGGCCGTGGGGGTGGCGGGCGTCGTGCTCGCCCGCATCTTCTTCGACCCGCTGATGGACCGGGGCTTCCTGGCGTTGCTCGTCACCAGCGTGGGGCTGGCGTTCGTGCTGCAGAACCTGGTGCGGATGGTGGCGGGCTCCAACCCGATCCGCTTCCCGCTGCCGCTGATGCGGCCCTGGCACGTCGGTGCGCTGTTTGTACCGAAGGTGCCCGTGCTGGAGGTGGCCGTCGCGCTGCTCGCGATGATCGTGGTGCACCTGCTGCTGACCTTCACCCGGATCGGCAAGATGATGCGCGCCACCAGCGACAACCCGGCGCTGGCGCGAGCCTCGGGCATCTCCACGGCGCGCGTGCTGGCGGCCACCTGGTTCCTCAGCTCCGCGATCGGCGGGCTCGGCGGCGTGCTGCTGGCGATGACGCAGATCGCGGTGCAACCCGTGATGGGGTGGAGCTTCCTGCTGGTGGTGTTCGCGGCGGTGCTGCTGGGCGGCATCGGCAACCCCTACGGCGCCATGCTGGGCTCGCTGGTGGTCGGGCTGGGGATCGAGCTGGGCACCACCTACATCTCCCCCGACTACGGCCACGCCTTCGCCTTCGTGATCCTGGTGCTGGTGCTGCTGCTGCGCCCGCGCGGCATCCTGCGGGGAGCCTTCTGATGGCGCTGCTGCCGTTCCTGGTCGGGCTCACCACGCTGGCGCTGATCTACGGCCTGCTCGCCCTCGGGCTCAACCTGCAGTACGGCGTGACCGGGCTGCTGAACTTCGGCCACGTCGCCTTCTTCGCGGTCGGGGCGTTCACCAGCGCGCTGCTGACGCTGCCGCCCAAGGGCAGCGCCGCCTACCTCCAGGCCGACGCCCACTACCAGATCGGGCTGGGCTGGCCGGTGCCGGTCGGCTTCCTGCTGGCAGGCGTCGCCGGCGGGCTGGTGGCGCTCCTGATCGGGGCAACCAGCGTGCGGCTGTCGTCGCACTACCTGGCGGTGGCCACCTTCGCCATGGCGGAGATCGTGCGCAGCGTGCTCACCAACGAGGACTGGCTGACGCGCGGCGAGTTCGGCATCTCGAACGTGCCGCAGCCGCTCAAGGACACCGTCATCCCGGCCGCCGTCTACCCCTACGCCTACCTGGCGGGCACGGTGGTGATCGTCGCCGTGCTGCTGGCGCTCACCGTGCGCCTGACGGAGTCCCCCTACGGCCGCGCGCTGCGCTCCGTGCGCGACGACGAGCTGGCGGCGCGCTCGCTGGGCAAGCGCACGCCGGCGCTCAAACTGGGCGCCTTCGCCGTGGGCGGCGCCCTCGCAGGCTTCGCCGGCAGCCTCTGGACGCACTCGCTGGGCGTGGTGCACGTAGGGCAGTTCGTGCCGATCGTGACGTTCCAGGTGTGGCTGGCGGTGCTGATGGGCGGCTCCGGCAACGCCTACGGCGCGCTGCTGGGCTCGCTGGTGCTGATGACCATCACCCAGAGCACCCGCTTCCTCGGCAACGTGCCCTTCCTCGACGGCCTCACCCGGCGCAACCCGAGCTTCGTGCCGTCGCTGCGCTTCGTGCTCATCGGGCTGCTGTTGATCGCGGTGGTGCGCTTCTTCCCGCGCGGGATCCTCCCAGAGCGGCCCCGAAGGCCCCGGCGCAGGGCGGTCTCGGCGCGTCGCCGCGCCCAGACCGGGGCCTCCGGCGGTTCCGGCGCCACGGACGCAGCGGACACACCGGACACACCGGACACAGTGAGCCGTGAGGACGAGCCGTGAGGGCCGCGACGACGAGCCCGGGCGGACGGCCCGGCCGCCCCGCGCGGGGGGCCGACGCGCTGCTCGCCGTGGAGGGGTTGCAGAAGCACTTCGGCGGGCTGATGGCCGTGAACGGCGCCAGCTTCGCGGTGCGGGAGGGCTCGATCACGGGGCTCATCGGCCCCAACGGGGCGGGCAAGTCGACGCTGTTCGACCTGGTCACCGGCGTGACCCACGCCGACCGCGGCACCGTGCGCCTCGCCGGACGGCCGCTCACCGGCCTCTCCCCCGACGCCATCGCCCGCGCCGGCGTGGCCCGCACCTTCCAGACGCCGCGCATCTTCCCCGACATGTCCACCTGGGAGAACCTGCTGGCGGGCGGCGCCCGCCACCCCGGCGAGACGCTGCTCGGCGGGCTGTGGCTGGGGCGCGCGGCCCGGGCCCGCGAGCGCGCGCTGCAGAGCCGCGCGACCGAGCTGCTCGCCTTCCTGGGGCTGGAGCGGGTGGCCGGTCAGCCGACGCGCGAGCTCTCCGGCGGCCAGCGCAAGCTGTTGTCGCTGGGCCGGGCGCTGATGACCGAGCCGCGCCTGCTGATGCTCGACGAGCCGGCGGCGGGCGTCAACCAGACCCTCACCCGGACCCTGATGGACCGCATCCGCGACGTCAACGCCGGCGGCGTCACGGTGCTGGTGGTGGAGCACGACATGGACCTGATCATGCGGCTGTGCGAGCGCGTGGTGGTCATGCACCAGGGCAGCGTGCTCGCCGAGGGCACGCCCGAGGAGGTGCAGCACGACGAACGCGTGCTCGAGGCGTACCTCGGGGGGGCGATGTGACCGCCGGCGGTCCCGTGCTGCTCGAGGTGGAGCGGCTCGACGCCGGCTACGGCCCGTTGCAGATCCTCTACCAGGTCTCGCTCCAGGTCCACGACGGCGAGCAGCTCCTGGTGTTCGGCCCCAACGGCGCCGGCAAGAGCACCCTGATGAAGGCGCTGGTGGGGCTCGCGTCCGTCACCGCCGGCGAGGCGCGCCTGGCCGGCCGACGGCTGACCGGGCTGCCCACCGAGGCGGTGGTGCGCCTCGGCATCGGCTACGTCCCGCAGATCAGCAACGTCTTCGGGTCGATGACGGTCGAGGAGAACCTGGAGATGGGCGGCGCGCAGCTGGGGCGCCGCGTGAGCCGCCGCATCCGCGACCTCTTCGAGCTGTTCCCGCTGCTGGCCGAAAGGCGCCGGCAGCAGGCGCGCACGCTCTCGGGCGGTCAGCGCCAGGTGCTGGCGATGGCCCGCGCCCTGATGCCCGAGCCGGAGCTGCTGCTCCTCGACGAGCCCTCGGCCGGGCTGTCGCCCGGCATGGTCCGCTTCATCTTCGAGACCGTCACCGACATCTGCCGCGCCGGCACGTCGGTCTTGATGGTGGAGCAGAACGCGCGCCAGGCGCTCGAGCACGTCGACCGCGGCGTGGTGCTGGAGAACGGCAGCGTCCGCTTCGAGGGACCCGCGCGCCAGCTGTTGCAACGCGAGGACATCGGCGCGCTCTACCTGGGGGTGCAGAAGGAGGGCTGAGGGGCAGGCCGCGCGTTGGGGCGGCCGCACCCGCCGCTGCGCCTTCGCCGGAGGCGTGCGCGGGGTCGAGCACCGGGCCCTTGCAGCGGGCTGGGCGCAGGACCGCGCCTCAGCCGACCGCCGCCAGCACGCACTTGAGCTGCGCGTAGCCGTAGCGCCCACCGAGCGCCTCGAACAGCGGCTTGAGCCGTCCCTTCGCCTCGTCCGGCAGCCCCTCGAAGGCCTGCTCCACCTCGTCGATCTGCTCGCGCGACAGGCCGGTGGCCTCCTCCACCGTGAGGTCGCCGCGCCGGACCAGCTCGGCCAGGTGACCCTCGACCGTGCGCAGCTTGAGGTTGCGCATGCGGGCGGCCGCTTCCGGGGCGTAACCCTGCAACAGCAGCTCGCGGGTGCGCTCGACGGTATCGAGGCCGGCGTCCTCGTCCGAAGGCTCGCCGCCTGCCGGGACCCGACCGTTCGCGGCGTCGTTCGCGGCGTCGTCCGTGACGGTGGCGCCGAACAACGGTCCGCCGTCGGGTCCAGCGTCCTCGCCCGGGGCGCCCTCCCCCGCGGCCTCCCGTACCGCCTCGAGGAAGACGGCGCCGTAGCGCTCGAGCTTGGTCGCGCCCACGCCGGAGATGCCGGCGAGCGCCGCGCGCGAGCGCGGCTTCAGCTCGGCCATGGCCCGCAGCGTGGCGTCGTGGAAGATGACGTACGGCGGCACGCCCTGCTCGTCGGCCAGGCGTTTGCGCAGTGCACGCAGGCTCTCGAAGAGCTCCAGGTCGGCGCCGGCGAGGTCCGCGCCGACGCGGGCGCGGCCGCGGGCGCGCGTCGCGCCGGCGGCAGGCGCCCGGGTCCGGCGCAAGGTCAGCGGCTCCTCGCCCTTGAGCAGCCGGCCGCTGCGGGCGGTCAGCTTGAGCGAGCCGTGCCCGTCGGCGTCGGTGCCGAGCGCTCCGGCGGCCACGAGCTGGCGCAGCACGCCGCGCCACTGCCGTTCGCTGAGCTCCGTCCCCACCCCGAAGGTCGGCAACCGGTCGTGGCCGAGGCGCTTCACGCGCGGCGTGTCCTTGCCGAGCAGTACGTCGACCAGGTGGCCGGCTCCGAAGCGCTGCCCGGTGCGCGCCACCGCCGACAGCGCCTTCTGCGCCACCACCGTGCCGTCGTAGGTGTCGGGCGGCGCCAGGCAGGTGTCGCAGTTGCCGCAGGGCTCGGCGAGCTCCTCACCGAAGTTCGCCAGCAGCACCTGACGGCGGCAGCGCGCCGTCTCGCAGTACCCCAGCAGGGCGTCGAGCCGCTGCGAGGAGACCCGCTTGAAGGCCTCGTCCCCCTCCGAGGCGGCCAGCATGCGCCGCATGGTGACGACGTCGCCCAGGCCGTAGGTCATGAAGGCGTCGGCCGGCAGCCCGTCGCGCCCGGCCCGGCCCGTCTCCTGGTAGTAGCCCTCCAGGCTCTTGGGGACGTCCAGGTGGGCGACGAAGCGCACGTCGGGCTTGTCGATCCCCATGCCGAAGGCGATGGTGGCCACCACGACCACCCCGTCCTCGCGCAGGAAGCGCTCCTGGTGGGCGCGCCGCGTGTCCGGGTCGAGGCCGGCGTGGTAGGGGATGGCGTCCACGCCGCGCTTGGTCAGCCAGGCGGCGGTGCCGTCGACGCTCTTGCGCGACAGGCAGTAGACGATGCCGGCGTCCCCCTCGTGGTTCGCCCGGTAGAAGTCGAGGAACTGCTGCCGCGCGTTCTCCTTGTCGACCACCGCGTAGCGGATGTTGGGCCGGTCGAAGCTGGAGACGAAGCGGCGGGCGGCACCCAGGTGCAGCTTGTCCACGATCTCGCGGCGTGTGACGTCGTCGGCGGTGGCGGTAAGGGCGAGGCGGGGCACGCCGGGATAGCGCTCGGCCAGGGCGCCGAGCCCGATGTACTCGGGGCGGAAGTCGTGCCCCCACTGCGAGACACAGTGGGCCTCGTCGATGGCGAAGAGGCCGACCTCGCTGCGGTCGAGGAGCGCCAGGAAGCGCTCGGTCAGCAGCCGTTCGGGTGCCACGTAGACGAGGTCGAGCCGCCCCTCGGCGAGGTCGCGCTCGACGGCCAGCGCCTCGGCGGCCTCGAGGCTGGAGTTGAGCGCGGCGGCGCGCACGCCCGCCTGCCGGAGCGCGCCGACCTGGTCGTGCATCAGCGCGATCAGCGGCGACACCACCACCCCGACCCCGCGCCTGAGCATGGCGGGGATCTGGTAGCACAGCGACTTGCCGCCGCCGGTGGGCATGAGCACCAGGGCGTCACCACCCTCGAGCACGTGCCCGATGATCGCCTCCTGCGCGCCGCGGAAGGCGTCGTAGCCGAAGCGCTCGCGCAGCACGCGGCGGGCGTTGTCGAGGGTGGGCGCCGGGTCGGGCGCGGGCCGGTCGGGGCGAGCGGAGTTTATCCCTCCACCCACTCCCCGCCGCGCATCACAGGCTCGAGCCGCCCGTCGGCCGTCTCGCCGTCGACGTCCATCTCCGCCGAGCCGATCATGAAGTCGACGTGCGCCAGCGAGTCGTTGAGGCCCGCCTGGCGCGCCTGCTCCTCGCTCATGGCGGCGCCGCCCTCGACGGTGGTGGGGTAGGCGCGACCCAGCGCGATGTGGCTGGCCGCGTTCTCGTCGAACAGGGTCTCGAAGAAGAGTACGCCGCTGCGCGCGATGGGGCTCGAGGCCGGCACCAGCGCCACCTCGCCGAGGCGGCGGGCGCCCTCGTCGGTGTCGAGGATGCGGTCGAGCTGCGCCTGGCCGGCGCGGGCGTGCGCCTCCACCACCCGGCCGTTCTCGAAGCGGAGGGAGAAGTCGTCGATCACCGTGCCGCCGTTGGCGAGCGGCATGCTGGCGCGCACCGTGCCGTCGACGCGCTCACGGTGCGGCGCGGTGAAGATCTCCTCGGTGGGGACGTTGGGGATGAAGCGCACGCCGCCCTCGGTGACGGAGCTGCCGCCCTCCCACAGGTGACCGTCGGCCAGTCCGACGCGCAAGTCGGTGCCCGGGCCCCGGAAGCGTACGGCGGCATAACGCCGCGCGTTCAGGCGCTCGCCCCAGGCCTTGAGCCGGGCGTCATGCTCGGCCCAGGCGCCCACCGGGTCGTCGCGGTCGACGCGGCTGGCGGCGAAGATGGCGTCCCACAGGTCAGCCACGGCCTGCGCGTCCTCCACGCCGGGGAAGGCCTTCCGCGCCCACGCGAGCCCGGCGTAGCCGGCCACGCACCAGGCGATCCCATCACGCATGGCGATCGCCTGGTAGCCGCGGTTGGCGCGCTGCCAGGCGTGGGCGTAGGTCGACCAGCGCTCCGGATCGGTGCCCGCGAGCAGGTCGGGATCGTCGCTGAGGATCGACATGGAGGCGAATCCCTGCTCGGCCATCGCCAGGTAGCCGTCGGCCCGCCACTGCGGTACCCGCTCGAAGCTGTCCTCGGGACCGTGCTCGAAGCGCGCCCGGGTGACACCGGGGTCGGACCACGACACCTCGACGAGCGGCGACCCGAGGCGGTAGGCCACCTCGGCGATCTGCCGCACCAGCGGCGCGGCCTCGGTCTGGGCGCGGACCAGTAGGCCCTGGCCGGGCTGCAGGTTCACGCCGGAGCGGACGAGGAGCTCGGCGTAGGCACGGAGACGCGCCTCGAAGGTGGAGGCGGGGGTAGCGGAGGGAGCATCGGGGTTCGTCATCGTGGGGCGATGCTACCAGCGATCAGGCGCGTGCACCGACGCGCGTTGGGCCTGGATGGGGCACGGGTGCTACCGGGCACCGAGGCCGTGCCGTCAGCCGACCCGGGAACGGCGCGCGGCGTGGAGGGCCGCCACCGCCCGCACCTCGTCGGCGCCGAGCACCCCGTCCTCGGTGAGGATCCCATCGATCAGCTCGGCGGGGGTGCGTTCGAACAGCGGCGAGCGCCACGCCGCCGCAGCGTTCACGGCCGCAGCGCGTCCGCCAGCGCCTTCCGGAGCGGGGCTCGTGTCCTCCGCCGCGACGCCCTCACCGGCCGCGGTCCAGGCGCCCCCTTCCGCGGCGATCTTGGCGCGGGCGGCCGCGGCCAACACCGGTACGCCGGCCGCATGCGCGGCCAGGGCCACCGGCCGCGTCCCCACCTTGTTGACGACGGAGCCGTCCGGGAGGACGGTGTCCGCCCCCACGAACACCACGTCCACGGCGAAGCGCTCGAGCGCCCACGCCACGGCCGCGTCGGGCACGAGCATGGTGTCGATCGCGCGTGCCGCGAGCCGGCTCGCCAGCCTCCACCCCTCGCCACCGGGACGCGACTCGCAGACGATCACCCGCGCCGGCGGCGGGTCCGCCGCCAGCAGAGCCTGCGCGACCGTCCCCGAGAGCGACAGCGTGAGCACGGTCTGCCCGGCGACGCGACGGGCAGACCCGGCCACGGTGCCGTCCTCCGCCGACAGTGCTGCCCGTAGGGCCTCGTGGGCGGCCGCCTGCACCCGCTGGGCCAGGTCGACACTCTGCGGCGGCGCATCGCCTGCCCCTTCGAGAGCAGCGGTCATCGCCTCGTCGACGCGGTTGTGAAGCGCCGTCATCGCGGGCTGCGAAGCCGCCAGCGAACGCGCCAGCTCGATCCACGCCCGCCTCGTGCTCGTCGCGGCCGAACCACCGCCGCCCCTCGGCACCTCCACCCCCGCCCCCAGCGCCGCCGCCCGGTCCCGCAGCACCTCCAGCGCCCGCAGCGACAGGTAGGCCGAGCCGTGCTCGCGGTCGTCCCGGACGTCCTCGAGCGTGGGCGCCACCCGCGCGTAGGAGGTCCACAGGCGCGGCACGCAGTCACGCTCGAGGATGGCCGTGGGCGGGACCCACGCTCCCTCGACGGCCTCCCAGTCGAGACGGGCGTCGCGATTGGCGACGTCGAAGAGGAAGGGGTGGACGCGCCAGCGCCGGCCCTCCCCTTCGTCTTGGAAGGTGAAGGGCTCGCCGCGCTTCACCAACGTGGCAGCGTCCTGCAGGCCGGTCTCCTCCGCGATCTCGCGCCAGGCGTCCTCGAGGGGATCGTCGGTCTCGGCGTGGCCGGCCACGCCGCCCCAGCGGCCGCGGTACGTGCCCACGCGTGCGCTGCGCCGTACCAGCAGCACGTCGCCGCGGTGGCGCAGGAAGCAGGTGACGACCTCGGTCGGAGCGGCGGCTCCAGCTCCGGAAGGGGCCTCCGTCATGGCCCTGATTCTAGGCGCAGGCCGGCATGCGGGACGTTCCGACTACACCCGGGGGGCGGCCCTCCCCTACAATGGATCCCGAGGCCGGTGACCCTCAGGGGCCGCGGCGGTCTCCACAACTCGACATCCTTCGGGGCAGGGTGCAATTCCCGACCGGCGGTGAAGGCGGCTCGCAGCCACGCTGCGTCCGCCGCAGTCCGCGAAGCC
This sequence comes from Deinococcales bacterium, assembly GCA_037386005.1. Taxonomy (GTDB): domain Bacteria; phylum Deinococcota; class Deinococci; order Deinococcales; family Trueperaceae; genus JASBRS01. The sequence goes on from JARRMM010000011.1 coordinate 21,020, forward strand.
CGCGCGAAGTCGCAGGCCCGAACCGGTGCGATTCCGGTACCGACGGTGACAGTCCGGATGGGAGAAGGAGGTGAGCTACGTCGCGGCGACCGCCGGGCGTGGGCTCGAATGCATGGAACCACATCCCAGACGAGGGGCGCTGGACTGCCGCCCGGACGAGAGCGCGTGACGAGCGCCGACGAGCGCTTCATGACGCGGGCGCTCGAGCTCGCCGAGTACGGCCGCGGCCGCGTCTCGCCCAACCCCATGGTGGGCTGCGTGCTGGTCCGCGGCGGCGCCGTGGTCGGCGAGGGCTGGCACCGGCGGGCCGGCGAGCCGCACGCCGAGGTGGAGGCGCTGCGCGCGGCCGGCGACCGCGCCCGCGGCGCGACCGCCTACGTCACGCTCGAACCGTGCAACCACCAGGGGCGTACCCCGCCCTGCACCGAAGCGCTGCTGGCCGCCGGCGTGCGCCGCGTGGTGGTGGCGGCGCTCGACCCCAACCCCGTCACCGACGGAGCCGGCGTGAAGCGGCTGCGCGAGGCGGGGGTCGAGGTCGAGGTCGGCCTCCTGCAGGACGAGGCCGAGGCCCAGAACGAGGTGTTCCGCACCGTCCACCGGGAACGGCGCCCCTTCGTCCTGTACAAGACCGCCATGACGCTCGATGGCAAGATCGCCACCCGCACCGGCCAGTCGCGGTGGATCACGGGGGAGCGGGCGCGGGAGCGTGTGCAGCGCTGGCGCGATGCGTTCGACGCGGTGGCGGTGGGCATCAACACCGTGCTGCTCGACGACCCGCTGCTCACTACCCGGCTCGAGGGCGGACGCACGCCGGTCAAGGTCGTCTTCGACTCGGTGGCCCGTACCCCGGTGGGCGCACGCCTGTTCGAGCCCGACCCGGCCGGGCAGCCCGCCCGGGTGGTGATCTTCGTGACCGAGAAGGCGTCCTCCGGGCGCGTCGAGGCGCTCCGGCAGCGCGGTGCCGACGTGATCGTGACCGCCCAGACGCAGGGGCGCTCCGACGTGCGGAGCGCCCTACCCCACCTGCTCGAGCGCGACGTGACCAGCCTCCTGCTGGAGGGAGGCGGCACGCTGGCCTGGGCGTTCTTCGAGGCGCGGGCGATCGACCGGGTGGCGTGGTTCATCGGCCCGAAGCTGCTCGGCGGCGCCGGCGCCAGCCCGCTCGGCGGCATCGGCGTGGCCCGCATGGAGGACGCCCTGGAGCTGGCCGAGCTGGCCACCGAGGATCTGGACGGCGACCTGCTGGTGACGGGACGTGTGCGCTACCCCGAGCCGGAGAGCCGCGACGACGAAGAGGAGGGCTGAGGTGTTCACGGGCATCATCGAGGAGGTCGGCGTGGTGCGCGCCGCGACCGACAGCGGCGGCGACCTGCGGGTCCGCATCGAAGCCGACGAGGTCCTCCGGGACCTGCGGATCGGCGACTCGGTCGCGATCTCGGGCTGCTGCCTCACGGCGGTGAGCGTCGAAGGGAACGCGTTCGAGGTCGAGCTCTCCAAGGAGACCGTCGCGAAGACCGCCCCGCGCTGGCGCGCGGGCAGCCGCGTGAACCTGGAGCGGGCCCTGCCATCGACCGGCCGCTTCGGGGGCCACGTCGTCAGCGGCCACGTGGAGGGCGTCGGCACGGTGCTCGCCAGGAGCGAGGGGCCGGGCGCCTTCGTGCTCACGCTGCGCGCGCCCGAGCGTCTGGCGCGCTACCTCATCCCCAAGGGATCGGTAGCCGTCGACGGGGTGAGCCTGACCGTCGTCGACGTCGGCGGCCCGGCGGGCTCGGACCCCGCCCTGCCGGCGACCGACTTCACCCTGTGGCTGATCCCCCACACGCTGGACGTCACGACGCTGGGCGAGCTGGGGCCCGGCAGCGCCGTCAACCTGGAGGCGGACGTGCTGGCGCGCTACGCCGAGCGCCTGCTGGCCTTCGCCGCCGCAGGCGAGGACGCGGGCGCGCCAGAGGGCGCCGTCGTCTCCGCCGGCCCCGGAAGGGCGGGCTGACATGGAACACGAACCCCGTACCGGGCTGGCTCCCGTCGAAGAGCTCATCGAGGAGCTCCGCGCCGGCCGGCCGGTCATCCTGGTCGACGACGAGGGCCGCGAGAACGAGGGGGACCTCATCATCGCGGCCGAGAAGGTCACGGCGGACAACCTCGCCTTCGTCATCCGCTACACCGGCGGGGTAGTGTGCCTCGCGCTCAGCGACCAGCAGGCCGACAAGCTCGACCTGCCGCCGATGGTGGCGCACAACACGGCCCGTCGCAGCACCGCCTTCACGGTCTCGATCGAGGCGCGCGAGGGCGTGACCACCGGCATCAGCGCCCGCGACCGCGCCACCACCATCCAGACCGCCATCAAGGACGGCGCCACGGCGAACGACCTGGCCCGACCCGGTCACGTGTTCCCGCTGCGGGCGCGCCCCGGCGGCGTGCTGAGGCGCGCGGGCCACACCGAGGCCGCGGTCGACCTGTGCGTGTTGGCGGGGATGAAGCCGGCGGCCGCGCTCTCGGAATTGATGCACGACGACGGCTCGATGATGCGGCTGCCCGACATCCGGACCTTCGCGGACCAGCACGGCCTGAAGGTGGGCGCCATCGCCGACCTCATCGCCTACCGGCTGCGCAAGGGCGTGTTCGTGCGCCGCGTGGACAGCGCCCGCTTGCCCACACCCTGGGCCGAGTTCACCGTGGTCGGCTACAAGGACGAGCTGAACGACAACGAGCACGTCGCCATGGTGCTCGGCGACGTGGCGGACGGCGAGCCGGTGCTGGTGCGCATGCACTCGGAGTGCCTCACGGGCGACGCGCTGCACAGCCTGCGCTGCGACTGCGGCTCGCAGCGCGACGCGGCGCTCAAGGCCATCGCCGATGCGGGGAGGGGCGTGCTGGTGTACCTGCGCCAGGAGGGGCGCGGCATCGGGCTGCTCAACAAGATCCGCGCCTACCGGCTGCAGGACGAGGGCGCCGACACCGTCGAGGCCAACGAGAAGCTCGGCTTCGCACCGGATCTGCGCGACTACGGCATCGGCGCGCAGATCCTGACCGACCTGGGCGTGCGCAAGATGCGCCTGCTCACCAACAACCCGCGCAAGGTGGCGGCGCTGCAGGGGTACGGCATGGAGATCGTGGAGCGCGTGCCGCTCCACGCCGGGCAGAACCCCTACAACGAGCGCTACCTCGACACCAAGATCGCGAAGCTGGGGCACCTGGCCGACTAGCACGCTGCCGCCGGGGG
>JARRMM010000012.1:0-32374 GCA_037386005.1 Deinococcales bacterium
GGCCCGGCGCGGCTCGCGCATCGACCAGTCGAGGCGCGCCTCTTCGAGATCGGGCACGCCGGCGCCGGCGAGCTGCCGGTGCAGCCCGGCGTAGCTGCCGTCCTCGTCGCGCACCTCGCGGACCTCCGTGAACACCCGCGCCTGGAAGCCATCGAGCCGGACCCGGAAGCCGCCGCGGACGAGGTCGTCCGAACGCCGCAGGTAGTCGAGCCCGCCCAGCCGCTCCCGCAGGATCGTGAAGCGCCCCTCGCCGCCGGCGATGCCCAGCGCCTCGTGGAGCGGTTCGTCGCGCACGGCCCCACCGGCCCAGGGCTCGGCGAAGGGGACGCTGCGGTGAAGGGTGCCCTCCGCGCGCGGGTAGCGGTTGTTGTAGAGCACCAGCGAGGCGGCGCCGCCGTTGCGATTGGAGTAGGCGTACACGTCCTCCAGGACCGAACCGTCGTCGGCGTGGACGTCGAAGAGCCGGAAGGTCTCGGCCGGCGCGAACTGCGCCCGCCGGTGCAGCAGGGGGGCGATCTCACGACGGTGGCGCTCCACCATGCGTGGATCGGGCTCCTCTTCGAAGGTGGGGGCGCGGTACTCCATCCCGTACTTCTCGCGGAAGCCCTCCACCTGGCCGTGGCCGAACATCGGCAGCCCGGGCATGGTCGCCATCAGCACCGCCACCCCGAAGTACTTGTCGCCGTCGCCGAACTGCGCGATGGCCGTCTCCTCGTCGGGGTTGTTCATGAAGTTGACGAAGCGCCCCAGGATGCGGGGGTCGAACTCGAGCACGTTCTTCATGAGCTGCCGGTAGTCGGCGTTCTCCTCGCGCTTGAGCATGTTCATGAAAGCACTGTTGTAGACGCGGTGCATCCCCAGGGTCCGGACGAAGTAGCCCTCCATCATCCAGAAGGCCTCGGCCAGCAGCAGCGTGCCGGGAGCCTCGCGGGCCACGCGGTCGACCACCTCGCGCCAGAACTCGGTCGGCAGCCGCCGCTCGAACTCCGAGGCGCTCATGCCACCGTAGGCGCTGCGCGAGGGGATCGCGCCCCCGTACCCGGGTGGCGGGAACCAGAGGCGCTGGATATGCCGCTTGGCGAGCGTCATGGCGGCGTCGAAGCGGATGATGGGAACCGTCCGCGCCACGTGGAGGATGGTCTGGATGACGGCCTCGCGCACCTCGGGGTTGAGGTAGTCGAGCTGCGCCGTATCGTTCCAGGGCATCGACGTGCCGTCGTTGCCGTGGTAGATGTAGCGCGCTTCGCCGCTGCCGCGGTCGACGCGCTTGAACACCACTGCCGCATCGCTGTCGTCCCAGTAGTGGTCCTCGATCATCACCGCCATGGCGGGATGAGACGACAGGTCGGGCCCGTCGAAGCGGTAGCCGGCATAGGGCGGGTGATCGAGCTGCACGAACCAGTCCGGATGTTCCGCCACCCACTTGCCATCGATCCCGACGTGATTCGGGACCATGTCGCCGGCCAGGCGGATGCCGCGCCGCGCGGCGCGGCTCTCGAGCTCGCGCAGCGCGGCCTCGCCACCGAGGTCCGACGCCACCACGTAGTCGTAGAGCGCGTAGGCGCTGGCCATCGCATTCGACTGGCCGCGACGCTGCTTGATGCGGCGTGAGGCCTCGCTGCGCTCCCAGATGCCGATGAGCCAGAGACCGTTGAACCCGCGCTCCGCCAGATCGTCGAGGGCCTCGTCCGGGATCTGATCGAGCCTGCGCACCTCGCGCCGGAAGCGGCGCTCGAGCTGCGCCAGCCACACGTAGGTGCTCTTCGCCACCAGCACCACGCGGGGCATCCACTCACTATCGGCACTGAACGCCTCGATCTCGCTGAAGCGGCCGAGCGCCTCGGCGTCGAGCACGGGGCTGGGCCCCGGTCCGCCGGGACCACGGCTCCGCTCCTCCCGCAGCGCGTCCACCGACCGCAGCAGGCTCGCCAGGAGCCCGGCGTAGCGCTCGCCGAGCACCGGACCCCACAGCTCCTCGGCCGCCCGTAGCTGCCCCTCCAGCGAGGTGGGACTGCGACGCTGCGGTGCCCACAGCAGGTCGACGAGCGACATGCCGGCGGCCACGAAGGGCCCCTGCTCACGGAGCCCCTCCTCCAGCAGCGGCAGGGCGCGCTCGTAGGCGCTCGAGCGCCGCAACGGAGCGTCGTCGAAGAGCTCGCGCAGGCGCTCCAGCGCTGGATTGGCGTTCGCCAACCACAACAGCAGCGCCTCTTCCAGCACCACCTCGGCGTTGGGCTCGCCGTCCGTGACGCCACGCAGGTAGGCGGCCGCCTCCTGGCGACCGTCGGCCACCGCGGGCACCGGGTAGCGCTCCACGAAGGCGAGCAGGGTCGCGTCCAGGGCCTGGTCTCCGAGCGCCTCGCGGACGCCGGCGAGCGCGCGCGCCACCACACTGGAGCCGGTGCGCTCCGACGCGGTCGCCACGACCGCGTGCATCAGCTCGTGCAGCAACGCCGCACCGTAGAGCTCGCTCCCTCCGAGCGCCAGCTCCGGGAAGCGGTCGGCCTCCCGGATCTCGTTCATGTGCGAGGCCAACCGGTAGGCGGCGGCCAGGTCGCCGAACATCACCCGCCCCCGCAGCCCGAACAGATCGCCCTCCATGCGGTACCGGCGCCGCGCCTCGAGCGCGACGTGCAACCGGCGGGACGGCCCAGGGGCAGGAGCGGCCCGCTCCGGGCGGCGGGTGTCGTTGCGCGTGCTCACGGTCTCGCCCTCCCGGGGACCGAGGAAACAGGGACGCCGGCCCGGCCCCAGGACGCGGCGTCACCGCGCGGAGCCTGTCCAGGCCCCCGCGCAACGTCGTAAGTCCCTTGGAGCTTAGCATGGGGCATGGCGGTCCGACGTCCCGCGAGGGACGCCGGACACGTCCCCCACGCGGTCATCGTGCGGCTGCTCATTGTCGGCCGCCACGGCCCGCGGGTAGAATCCCAATCACCGGCAGACGGTCGCGGCGGGGAGAGGAGCAGGTCGTTACGGAACGTCAGCATCGAGCTCGGCCCACGGCGAGACGAAGGACGGCGAGCAGGCTGCTCGCGGCGGTGGCGCTGGCGACCTTCGGGCTCAGCGGCTGCACCGGCGACCTCAACACCCCGGGCGAAGCGCTGCGCATCCTCGGGGCCGGGCTGCCACCGGCGTACGTCGGTCAGCCGTACGATCAGCCGGTCCAGGCCGTGGGCGGCCTTCGCCCCTACGACTTCGCGCTCGCCGACGGGCAGCTTCCACCGGGCCTCCAGTTGCAGGGCGGCACGCTGCGGGGGACGCCGAGCAAGACCGGTCGATACAGCTTCACGCTGCAGGTCACCGACGCCAACCTCTCCAAGACCGTCCAGAAGTACACCCTCTCGGTGGCGGAGCTGCCTCCTCCCAGCCTCACCTTCAACGTGCCCAACACCGAGATCGATCACCGGATCACCCTCCGGGTCCAGCTCCGCGACGCCCACCAGCTCGAGGGGGTGCGCACGCAGGTGCGCTGGGACGCGCAGCGCTTCCAGCTCGTCGACGGCAGCGTGCGTGCGTCGCGGCAGGGCCTCGCGCTGCTCCACCAGGCCTCTCCGGGGGAGCTCCAGGTGGCCGTCATCCCGCTGGGCACGACCCTCTCCGGCGAAGCCAGCCTGTTCCAGTTCGACCTGGCGCCCACCGCCGGCGCCAGCTTCCTGAAGATCGACGCCCAGACCGAGTTCGCATCGGTGAAGGGGCACGACTTCGCGAAGACGAGCGAAGGGCGGCAACCCCCTCCCCCCTCGAGCGGCAGCTCGGACACGACCGCGCCGACCGGCTCGAGCGGAGGGAGCACGCCATGAGCTGCGCCGTGCCCGGCGTCGGCCGTACGCGCGTGCCGCCCCTCGCTGCGCTCGTGCTCGTGGCGGCCTGGGCGCTGCTCGCGCCTTACGCCTGCGCCACCACCTACCTGCAGCTCACCCCCGAGGCGATGCTGGCCAAGGCGAGCCTGGTCTTCGTCGGAACCGTGAGTGACGTCAGCGTCAAGAACGACAACGGCACGCCCTGGACCCACGTGAGCTTCACGGTCGACGTCGCCTTGAAGGGCGTGTCGGTGGACGCCCAGGGCCAGGCCACCCAGCCCGTGGAGCTGGCCTTCCTGGGGGGAAGCGTGCCCGGCGGTCCCGCTCTGACGGTCGGCGGTATGCCTCAGTTCACGAAGGGTGAGAAGGTCCTGGTGTTCGCCTATGACCAGGCCTATGCCTCCCCCATCGTGGGCTTCCGGCAGGCGCTGTGGCGCGTGACGCCTGCGGGGCTGCAGGACGAGGACGGTCAGCTGCTGTCCCTGACCGACAGCGGCAAACTCGTCTCCGGCGGTTCGGGCGCACCGCTGGACAGCATCGTCACCGCCATCCGCGATGCGCTCGGCAGCTCCGGGGGCACGCCGTGAGGGCGATGCAGCGGACGCTCGCGAGGCTCCGGACCGTGACGGCGTGCGCCCTGCTCACGCTGGCTCCCTTGAGCGCCGCGCAGCAGACGCAGTCCCCAGCGCCCTCCGCTCCCCCGACGGACGGGGGATCCCCTACGACGCCGGCCCCCTCGAACCCGGCCCCCTCGAACCTGCCCGTCCCCGTGGCCAGGTCGGTCGCCGTCGAGGCCGGCGGCGGACCGGCGACCCTCACGGGCGACCTGGAGGCGGCCATCGCCGCCTGGACGAAGGCCGCCCCCGGCCTGGTATCGCTGACCACCGACCCCAAGGCCGCCTCGAGCATCGGCTATGCCGCCCCCGCACTGCTCGGTCCGGACACGCTCTCCCTCGACCTGCGCGTTCCGGGCAAGGACGGGGTCGAGGTGCGTGTCGCGGCCGGTGCGCCTGAGGCCCACACGATGGTCCTGCTCCACGAGGTGGGTGTGCTGCTGGGCCTGCCTGAGGGCGGCCAGGGCGTGATGGCCTTCGCGGTGCCGGCGAGCGGCGCGCCCGACGCACCCACCGAGGCCGACGTGCAGACACTGCGCGCGCTGCGCAGCTACGCCCGCGAGGACCTCGACCACGACGGCAAGGTGGACTTCTACGACCTGGTGCTCTTCGGACAGGCGTTCGGCTCCCAGGGGGTCAACCTGCCCGCGGACTTCAACGGCGACGGGCGTGTCGACCGGCAGGACCTGGCCCTCCTGGAGAAGGCGTACACCTTCTCGCCCCCGTCACAGACGGGACCATCCCAGTCGGCACCGTCGCAGTCGGCACCGTCCACGCCCCCGTCGACGCCTCCATCCACGCCGTCCGCCCCAGGCTCGCCCCCGAGCGACGGGACCGCGCCACCGGCAGGCAGCTCGCAGCCTCCGGCGAACGACGGCTCGAGCACCACGTCGCCGCCCGCCTCCGGCGGCACCGCTCCCTGATCAGGCGGGATCCGGCGCTGCTCAGGCGAGTGCCTGGATGGCGCCGGCCATCTCCAGGTCGGCCTCGGTGACGCCGCCCGCGTCGTGGCTCACGAGCTCGAGGACGACGCGGCTGTAGCTGTTCTGGATGTCCGGATGATGGTTGTGCTTCTCCGCCAGCAGGGCCACCCGGCTCAGGAAGCCGAACGCCGAGGAGAAGTCGTCGAAGCGGTACTCACGGTGGAGCTTGCCGTCCTGCAGGCTCCAGCCGTCCAGTGAAGCGAGTCGGTTCCGGATGGTGGCATCGTCGAGGGTCTGCGCCACGGTGCTGCTCCCTTCTCGAGCCGTCGGAAGATCCCGGTTGCACGATCGCGCGGGGCCCGCCGGTCTTCGGACAGCGTCCGTCCGGAGCACCGTTCCTGGCTCAGAGGGCCTGTCCGCTTCCCGTCTGGAGGCCCGACACGTAGAGCACGGCCAGCTCCTGCTCGCCGCGCACCAAGGTCAGCGTACCGGAGCCCAGGGGCGTGATCAGGTAGTCCGTGAACGACCCCAGCACCTGACCGGGGAGCATGGCGACCAGGCTCTCCTGAGCGTCCTTGCTTCGGCCGCGATACTGACGCACGGTGATCTTCTGCCCCGCCAGGTCCACCGTGAGCGGCTCCCCCGTGAGCTGGTACACGCTCGACTCACCGCCGGGAACGCTCTCGAGCACGTCGGCGACATCGATCGTATCCACCGCCATGGCGTCGACGAAGCGCTGGACCAGGCCCAGGACCGCGTTGTCATCCAGGGTCACGCCCGCGGCCCGGGCTGCGCCCCGCAACAATCCCTCCACGGCCTGGCGCCGGTTGGGCGCACGGGCGCTGACGCTGGTGGCCCGCGCCACGGCACGTGCCACGAGCTCCTGCGGGTCACCCTGGACGCTGCTCGCCAGCACCTTGAGGGCGGTCAACAGGTCGTCCCTGCGAGGGTCGCCGAGCACGAACAGCACCACGACGGCCTCGGCCAGCCGAACCGCCAGCGAGCGCCCCTCGTCACGGTAGCGGAGGTGGACGTACTCCCCCTCGGTGAACACGCTCAGCTTGCTGCGGCTCAGGTCCAGCACCATCCGGTTCTGCAGGGCCACCTCGTGCTCATCGACGAACAGCGAGCGCGACGGTCCCGCGCCCATCACGGCGATCTCGTGACCGGCCAGCTGGAAGCGCACCGGTCCGACCAGCCGCACGGTGAGCGCCGTGGCTCCCGGTGGCACGCGGTCCCACCGCAACGCCGGGTTGACGGCGAACAGGACCCCGCCCTCGAGCTGTGGGCCGCTGGCCCGCCCACCGACCGAGGTCGGCAGGTAGTCGGCGAGCCGTTCGAAGAAGGCGTGGACGAGATCGGTGAACTGCAACACGTCGCGCTGGAAGAGCTGCCGCTGGTTGCGTTCGAAGGCGAGCGTCTCCGCCAGCCGCCGCTCCAGCTCCTTGCGGTGCGCACCTCGCTGACCATCCGGGAGCCGCTCCTTGGTGATCTCCTGGATCGCCAGGCGCAGCTGCTTGCTGCTCGGGCCCTTGTGCTCGACCAGCGACAGCTTGCCGGCGTAGGGGTCCTGCGCGACGGCCAACGCTGCCTGCTGGACGTAGCCCAGCGCCGCCGACTCGCGCACCTCGAGCTCGGCGTAGGGGCTGCCCTGCTTGCCGAGCGTCATGATGGTGTTCACGAGCTCACGCACGATCTCCGCCAGCGAGTCCAGGTCCGACAGCGAAACGAGCGGATCGTTGAGCTCGGGGATCGGCTCGAACACCTGGAAGCCCCGCAGGTTCACGTCCTGCGCGAACGTCTTCTTGGCGCTGTTGCGCTGCAGGTTGTGGAGCGTCGCGTACATGAGCCGGGCGGTCGGGCGCTCCCGCTCGGCGCGCCAGCCTGCGGCCACCTTGAGGACGAACTCGTCGAGCTGCTCCCACCAGACCCGGCGAGCGAGGCGCTGCAGCACCGCCTGCTCCTCGCGTTCCTCCGGCCGGACCGCCGGCGTCAGCTCGACCACCTGGTCCTCGTCGGCGAGCTCGACCACACTGGTGTCACCGAGGACGAGCGTGTCGATGTCGGGGGTGCGCGTAGCCGAGCCGTCCCCACCCCCCGAGATCACGTTGAGGCTCTGTGACACCGTCTCCAGGCGGGCACGTTCCTCCTGGCTCAGCGACGCCATCTGGCGGCTCAGGTGGCCGTACAGCTCCCACATGGCGGCGACGCCGCCTCGTACCTGGCGGGTGGCGCGGTACTCGGACACCTTGTACTCGAGGAGCTCCAGGGCGACGCTCTCCAGCTTCAACATACGGCCTCAGTATACGGCCGCATCGTGAGCGGAAGCTGCTGGAAACCTCACGAGAACGGCACGTCCAGGACGAACGAAACGCCGTCCGATGCGCTCAGGTGCCGGCTCGTGCGCGGGCCGCCTCCGCGAGCTGCGCGAACACCGCCCGCAACACCTGCACCGCCCGGCGGTACTCGGCCAGCTCGATCCGCTCATCGGGCGTGTGGTCGAGCGCCGAGTCGCCGGGTCCGTACGCCACCATCGGCACCGGCCAGTCCGGCGCGACCACGTTCATGTCCGAGGTGCCGGTCTTGACCTTCGCCCTCGGACGTCCCCCGGCCTGGCGGATGCCCACCCGGAACGCGCGCGACAACGGGGAGTCCCTGGGCCCCCGGTAGGCGCGTTCGGGACCGCTCGCCACGAGCCTGACGCCGGACGGCAGGGCGAGCTCCTCGAGGCGCGAGACGAGGGCCTCCGGCGGCCAACGGGGCGGCAAGCGGAAGCCCAGCGTGGCGACGCAACGCTGGGTCAGGCCATCGTTGTCGGAGTCGAGCGACTGCAGCGAGAGCTGGAGGGCGTCGAACACCCCCTCGACCCCCTCGTTGTCGGCCTCCACGAGCGACCGGACCTCGCTGTAGGCCCGCACCGCCAGCTCAGGCGCGGTGGGCTCGTCGCGCGAGGAGTGCGCGTTGGGGCGCTCGGCCTCGAGCCGCACCAGCAGCCGGCCCTTGTATCCGAGGGTGTAGGCGTCCCAGCCGCTCGGCTCACCGATGATGACCAGGTCCGGGCGCTCGTAGGCCCGCACCGCGTAGCGGGCGCCCTTGCTGCTGGGCGCCTCCTCCTCGACGGCGCCGACGAGCCGCACCTGGAGCGCGTTCCTGAGCTCCGGTGCCAACCCGGCCACCGCCGCGACCGCGGCGCAGAAGCTGCCCTTCGCATCGACCGCCCCCCGCCCGTGCAGCACGCCGGCCTCCTCCCGGACCGGCACCGCACCAGGGACCGTGTCGATGTGGCCCAGCACGGTCACGCTGAGGGCTCCGTCTCCCCACCGGCCGACGGCATTGCCGGCCTCGTCGACGAACGCCTCGTCCGCGAAGGTCGCCATGGCGTCGACCAGCAGCCGCGCCACCTCATCCTCCCGGCCCGATGGGCTGGGCGTGCTCACCGCCCGGCGCAGCAGGTCGACCGGATCGAGCACGCCGTCCGTCACGACGCCAACACGCGCGCCGTGCGGGCCACCACCTCGTCCACCTGGGCCTCGCTGATCACCAGGGGCGGCAGGAAGCGGATCACGGTCGCGCCGCCGGCGATCGTCAGGACGCCCTCGCGCTTGAGCGCGGCGATGACGGGCGCCGCCTTCTCCTTGAGCTCGACCCCGATCATCAACCCCCGGCCGCGGACCTCACGCACCCGGTCGCCCCCCACGCGCTGCAAGCCCTCCATCAGCCGCTCGCCCATCCGGCGCGCATGCTCCATCAGGCGGCGGTCGTCGATCTCCTCGAGCACCGCCAGCCCGGCCGCGCTGGCAAGCGGGTTGCCGCCGAAGGTGGTGCCGTGGCCCCCCCTGGGCATGCTGCCAGCGACGGCATCGGTCATCAGCAGGGCGCCGATCGGCACCCCTCCGGCCAGCCCCTTCGCGAGGGTGACCATGTCGGGGTTCACGCCGTACGCCTCGCTCGCCAGGAAGGTGCCGGTCCGGCCCACACCGCACTGGATCTCGTCGAACACCAGCATGGCGCCGGCGTCGCGGGTGGCCTCGCGAGCGGCCGTCAGGAACGCGGGTTCGGCGGGGTGGATGCCACCCTCCCCCTGCACGGGCTCGAGCAGGACCGCAGCGACGTCCTCGGTCACCGCGGCGCGGAGCTCGTCGACGTCGTTGTAGCGCACGAACGTCACGTCCATGCCGTAGGGTCCGAACGGCTCGCGGTACTTCGGCTCCCACGTCATCGGCAGCACGCCCAGCGTGCGCCCCGAGAAGCCGCGCTTGGCCGCCACGAAGCGGCTCCGACCGGTCGCGGCCCGCGCCCACTTCAGCGCCGCCTCGTTGGCCTCGCTGCCCGAGTTGCACAGGAACACGCGGTTCAGAGGCGGCCGGACGTGCGTGAACAGGCGGTCGACGAACGCCGTGCGGGTGTCGTTGGCCAGGTTCTGGGGGCACACGATGAGCCGCTGGGCCTGCTCCGAGACCGCCCGTGCGAGGCGGGGGTTGGCGTGCCCCACGCTCGCCACGGCGATGCCGGCCATGCAGTCGATGTACTCCCGGCCGTCGGCGTCCACCAGCACCGCCCCGTCGCCGCGCACGAACGCGGTGTCGGGCTCCCACAGCCCGGAGCGGTGCTCGGCGTCGCGCGCCAGCAGGGCGGCGGTCGCGCTCGTGCCGGACTCGTCGATGTCGGTCATGTCGCACCTTCCTTCCCGGCCCGGCGCCTGGCTCCAGCGCCGGACCGCGGCCACGGGCCGTCTAGGAGACGACCGTGCCCTCGCCGCGCAGGGCGCGCTCGACGGGGTGGGCGACGCGCGCATCGGCGAAGACCACGCGCCCCACCCCACCGGCGACGGCCTCGGCCGCGCCCAACACCTTCTTCTTCATCCGCCCCTGGGCCACCTCGAGGAAGTCCTCCACACTGCCGGCCGGGATCTCGCGGATGAGGCTGCTCTCGTCGGGGAACGCGCGCAGCAGGCCCGGAACGTTGGAGAGGAGCACCAGCGCCTCGGCGCCCAGGGCGGTGGCGACGGCGGCCGCCGCCCGGTCGCCATCGACGTTGACGGCCACCCCTTCGAAGCTGGCCCCCGGCGGCGTGAGCACCGGCAGGTAGCCGTGCTCGAGCAGCAACCTCAGCAGCGCGTCGTTGACGCGCTCCACCGTGCCCGTGTGGTCGCCACGCAGGATCACGGTCTTGCCGTTCTCCCGGCTCCGCACGCTGGCCTTGTGCTTGCCTTCGAAGATGCGCCCGTCGAGCCCGGAGAGGCCGACGGCATTCACGCCTCGCCGCTGCAGGCGCTCCACCAGGCCCTTGTTCATCTTCCCGCAATACACCATCTCGAAGATCTCGAGCGTGCGGCGGTCGGTGAAACGGCTGGTGAAACCGCTGGGGCTGGTGACGAAGCGGGGCGGGTGCCCCAGCGCCTCCGCGACCCGGTTGGTCTCGGCGCTGCCGCCGTGGACCAGGACCAGCGGCCGCCCCGCCTGGTGCAGCGCCGCGATGTCCTCGCACACGGCATCGTAGTCGATCCCCTCGGAGCCCCCTACCTTGACCACGATCAACCCGGCGGCGCTCACGACCCGGCCCCCGGACGGAACATGAACCGCTCGAGCCGCTCGCCTCGCAGCGGGCCGAACCCGAACTTCCGGTACAGCGCCTGGGCGTCGCGCGTGAACAGCGTCCAGTAGCGCACCTCGGCGAGCTCCTCCCAGGCCAGCACGCTCTCCACCAGGAAGCTGCCGAGGCCGCGGCCGCGCTCGGGCTCGAGCACGAACACGTCGGCGAGGTAGGCGAAGGTCAGCCGGTCGCTGACGACCCGCGCGAACCCCACCTGCCGCTCCCCGCGGTACAGGCCGAACGGCAGGCTGGCGTCCACCACGCGCCGGAGCTGCTCGGGCGTGCGGCCGCGCGCCCAGTAGCTGCGCGTCAGGAAGGCGTGCACCATGCCGAGATCGAGGCGCGCCCGGTCGGTGTCCACCTCGGCGTCCTCGCGGCGCCACCGGCTCACGCCTCCACCCCCTTCCGGAGGGCGGCGCCGGTCGACGCGTCGACGCCCTCCTCCACCACCACGCCGTCGGCGCCCAGGTAGCGGGCGAAGCGCCCTGCCGCGCGCTCGAGCGCGGCGAGGGACCGGGCGCTCGGGGTGCGCTCCCAGTGGAAGCGCAGGACCCGCCAGGGAGCGCGGCCGCCGGCGCGCTCGAGGCGGGAGTCGAGGCGCCCCACGAAGCGCCCGCGGTGCCACACCGGCAACACGTAGTAGCCCCAGCGTCGCTCTCGCTCGGGCTTGTACACCTCCCACACGTAGTCGAAGCCGTAGACCCGCTCGACGCCGCGCCGGTCCCACAGGAGCCCATCGAGGGGGGCCACGAAGCGCATGCCGCGCGGGGTGGAGCCCTGCAGCGCAGCGGGCGCGTCGGGTGGCGCCAGGAACGGTTCGCCGTCGACCTCGACGGAGAGCAAGCGCCCCTCGGCGACGAGGTCGGCGAGCGCCCGCCTACGCAGCGCCGCGTCCACCGGCACCGACCACAGCGCGGCGCCGGCGGTGGGGCGCAGCAACCCCGCGCTCCGCACCCGACGCTCGAGGAGGTAGCGCACGCTCGCCTCCTCGCCGGGATCGGGCACGGCCAGCACGTCCGCGGGCAGGACCCGCGCCGGCAGGTCGTAGACGTGTCGGCCCTTGTCTCGATGGTGGGTGACGATCTCCCCCGCCATCCACAGGCCGCGGAGGATGTGCTTCACGAGCTTGTCGCCGTACCAGCTCCCCTGCATGGCCTCGGGGCGGTGGTCGTCGAACAGGTCGTCGGCGAAGTCCAGGCTGGAGAGCGGACCGCGCCGCTCGAGCTCGCGCAGCGTCAGGCGCACCTCCCCGGGGTAGGCGTCGAGCACCCGCTCCCCCCAGCGGCGGCGGAAGTAGCGGTGGTAGAGGCGGCGGTACGGCCAGTCCTCCACCGGTGTCAGGCACACCTGCTTGTCCCAGGCATCGTAGACGCGCCGCCGCCGGTAGGCGTGGCGTTGCCAGCCGTCCACGCGGTAGCCGGGCACGCGCGCCTGGAGCACCAGGTCGGGGTTGCGTCCCACCGGGTTCAAGGGGTCGTACTGCACCGTGCCGAGGTGCTCGAACGCCGCCCCCAGGCGCCTCGGGGAGAAGTGGTAGACGCCGAGCAGGTGACGCGCCTCCGACGGGCTCAAGCGCAGCGTGCCACGAACGGCCGCGCTCACGCCGCCCTCCCGGGTGCAACGTTCACGGGTGCAGCCCCGGGAACGTGAGCCCCAGCGTCTCGTCCCAGCCCATCGCCACGTTGAGCGCCTGCAACGCGTGACCGGCGGTGCCCTTGACGAGGTTGTCGATGGCGCACATCAGCACCACCCGGCCGCTGTCGGGGTCCATCTCGAACCCGATGTCGGCCCAGTTGGTGCCGTCGAGGATCTTGGGGTCGGGCACGCGATGGATGCCTTTGCGCGCCTGCACGATCCGGACGAACGGCTCACCGTCATAGCGCTCGCGCAGGGCGGCGGCCACGTCGCGCTCGCTGGTCCCGTCGGGGACGAACACGTGCGCCGTGGCGAGGATGCCGCGGATGCGCTCCACCGCCGTGGCGGTCAGGTGCACCCGCACGTCACCGGGCAGCTCCTGCGCGATCTCTGCAGTGTGGCGGTGGCGCGTGGGCGCGTAGGTGCGCACGACCCCCATGCGCTCCGGATGGTGACCGGAACCGGTGGGCTGGTTGCCGGCGGCGCTGGAACCGATCTTCGCCTCCACCACGATGTCGCGGCGGCTGACCAGGCCGGCGGCGAGGAGCGGATAGAGCGCCAGGATGCTGGCGGTCGCGATGCAGCCCGCCCCCGAGATCCGGCGCGCCCCGACCAGCTCCGCGCGGTGCAGCTCCGGGTTGCCGTAGACGAAGCTGCCGAGCAGCTCGGGGCGAGGATGCGGCTCGCCGTAGTAGCGCTCGTAGACCTCCGGATCGCGCAGGCGAAAGTCGGAGGACAGGTCGATGACGGTCGGCGCCTTCGCCGCCAGGGCGTCGAAGCGCGACGCGAAGCGCTTGTGCGGTAGACCGGAGACGAGCACGTCGACGTCTTCGAGGTCCTCGAGCTTGACGAAGCGCAGCCGTGTCACGTTGCGCAGGTTCGGGTGCACCAGCGGTACCGGCAGGCCGGCGTTGCGCTCGCTGGTGACCTGCGCCACCTCCAACCGGGGGTGACCGAGGGCCAGCCGCAGGAACTCGCCGCCGGCGTACCCTGAGCCGCCGACGATGCCGACACGGAGCGTGCCGGGTGCACCGGAGCTGTCGGGGACGGAAGCTTGGCTCGAAGACATGGCTGGCATTCTATCCGTCTCGCCCGCCCCGCTTCAGGCCGGCACGACCCGCTCGGCGGCGTAGCGGACCACGCGCGCCGGGATGTCCACCCCCGTGGTGGACACCGAGTTGCGGAACTCCATGGTGTGGTTCACCTCGACCACCAGCAGGCCGCGCTCCGACTCGATCACGTCGACCGCCAGCACGCCACCGCCCACCGCCCGCGCCGCCGCCGAGGCGACCTCCACCAGCTCGTCGGTGAGCGGGCAGTTGCTCGCGCTTCCGCCGCGCGCGGTGTTGGTGATCCAGTGGTCGCTGCTGCGGTAGATGGCGGCGATGACCTCGTCACCCACCACGAAGGCGCGGATGTCGCGACCGGGCTTGCGGACGAACTCCTGGACGTAGAACACCTTGTGCTGGGGCCCGCCGAGGACCTCCTTGTGCTCGAGCACGGCCTCGACCGCGTCGCGGTCGGAGAGCTTGGACACCATCCGCCCCCAGCTCCCCACCACAGGCTTGAGCACGACCGGGTAGCCGAAGCGCTCGCACAGCTCCAACACCGCCTCGGTGGTGAAGGCGACGCCCGTGCGCGGTGCCGGCACGCCGGCCGCGGCGAGGGCGGCGTTGGTCGCGAGCTTGTCGCCGCACGTCTCGATCACCTCGGGGCGGTTGATGACCTGCGCTCCGGCCGCGGTGTAGAGGCGGCTGAGGGCCAGCCCCCGCGTCTGCGACAGGCAACGCTCCATGACCACGTCGTAGGGGGACGCCTCGAAGCGGCTGAAATCCACCGCCTGGTGCGGGGCGTACACCTGCTCGAACGACACGCCCACGCGCTCGAAGGCCTCGAACAACATGCGCTCCTCGGGCCGCAGGCGGTCGTACACGACGGCGATCCGCGGGGTCGTGGCGACCTGGCTCACCGGACTACTCGCCCCAGTCCTCGTCCTCCTCGGGCGCCGGCTCGAAGCGCAGCGGCTCGAGGCCGACCACCTCGAGCTCGGCGCCTTCGTCGGTGACGACGAGCTCGCCGAGGGTGAGGCTCTCGGGTTCCACATCCATGCGGCCGTAGGGGGTGTCGATCGTCTTCATACCTGCGTCTCCTTCGGGTGGGGCGCGACGCGCGCCGCCGACTCTGGGCCCGCTCGTCTCGGCAGCGTACGTCCGGCTCGGGCCCTGGGCGGACGCACGCGGGAAGGTGGGTGCTCAGCCGGGCGGGTCGTGTCGAGCCTCGCCCGGGAAGCGACCGTGTCTCTTGTAGAACGCCAGCACCGAGCCCTCGCTCAGGACCTCCTGCAGGAAGTCGGGCACCGGAGGCAGCTCGAGACGCTCCTCGGACCCATCGGCTGTGAGGCGCGCGATGCGACCGCGGTCCATCTCGAGACGTACCCGATCGCCGTCCTGGAGAACGTCGACCAGCTCTGGCGCGGCGAAGGCGGGGATGCCGAGGTTGAGGAGGTTGCGGTAGTGGATGCGCGCGAAGGACCGCGCCACGATGGCGCCGACGCCCAGGACCTTGAGCGCCTGCGGCGCGTACTCGCGGCTCGACCCGAGCCCCCAGTTGCGCCCGCCCACCAGGATATCGCCGGGCTGCACCTCGGCGGCGAACTCGGGCCGCAGGTGCGCGAAGGCGTAGGTCTGGAACCGGTCCTCGCCGACCATGAATGGAGCGTACTTGCCCGGCAGGATGTCGTCGGTATTGACCGCGTCGCCAAAGCGCCAGACGCGGTTCGCGGAGGACGCTACGGTCGGGCTCATGCGGACACCCCCTCGTCGGGGAGGGCCACGACGCCGGCGACCGCGGTGGCGGCCGCCACCGCCGGGCTGGCGAGGTAGATGCGCGCCTCGGGGCTCCCCATGCGACCCATGAAGTTGCGGTTGCTGGTGCTCACGCAGACCTCGCCGGGGGCCAGCACGCCCATGTGACGGCCCATGCAGGGCCCGCATCCGGGAACGCCGATGGCGGCCCCCGCCGCCACCAGGGTAGCGATGGTGCCGTCGGCCAGCGCGTCCTGAAGCACCTGGCTGCTCGCTGGGATGACCAGCAGGCGGGTGCCATCGGCCACCCGGCGACCCTCCAGGATGCGCGCCACCTGCTGCAGGTCCTCGAGCCGGCCGTTGGTGCAGGTGCCCACGAACACCTGATCGACGTGGACCCCCAGGTGCTCCCCCACTGGGTGCACGTTGTCGACCTGGAAGGGGACGCTGAGCACCGGGCCGAGCTGTCCCAGGTCGATCTCCAGGGCGCTCGCGACGACGGCATCGTCGTCGACGACCAACCACGGCGGGACCCGGTAGCGCCGGCGCAGCTCGTCGTCCGGGGCGACCAGCCCCACCTTGGCGCCCGCCTCCACGGCGAGGTTGGCCAGCGTCATGCGCTCGCCGGGAGCGAACGCCTCGGCTCCCAGGATCTCGATGCTGGCGTAGGTGGCGCCGTCGGCGGTGAGCCGGTGAACGATCTCGAGCGCCACGTCCTTGGCGGACACGTTCGGCGGGCGCTGCCCGGTGAGCCGCACCCGCACCGTCTCGGGCACGCGGAACCAGGTCCGCCCCGCCACCATGGCCAGCGCGATGTCGGTCGCGCCCATCCCCGTGCCGAAGGCGCACACCGCCCCGTAGGTGGTGGAGTGGGAGTCGGAGCCGACCACCACCCAGCCCGGCCTCGCCAGGCCCTCCTCCATCAACACCTGGTGGCAGATGCCCCGGCCCACGTCGAACAACCGCAGGCCCTTCTCCTTCGCCACCGCGCGTACCCGCTTCTGCGTGGCGGCGACCTCCACGTTGGAGGCCGGCGCCACGTGGTCGACCACCACCGACACCCGCTCCGGGTGCTGGATGGCGCCGCCGAGCTCGTCCTCGACGATGCGCAGCGCGCTCGGTGCGATCGAGTCGACCATCATCACCTGGTCGACGGGCACCACCACCACCTCGCCCGCACGAACACGCCTGCCCGCCTTGACCGAGAGGATCCGCTCGGCCAGCGTCAGGCCCGATAGATCCACGCCCGGGTCTTCGGGCAGCGTGGACGGCCAACGCTCGCCCTCGGGGGGCCGAGCGTTCGTCATGCCGACCTCCGCTGGTGCTCGGCGGTCTCGCGTGAGAACGCCTCGAGCAGCATGCGGTCGATCTCGTCGAGCGGCACGTCGCCCTCGTCGGCCTTCTGCTTGACCTCGCGGGTCACGTCCCGCACCGCCTCATCCGAGAGCTCGAGCGCCAGGTTGCGGGCCCGCGCGGCGATGGCGTGGCGGCCCGTGAGGCGGCTACCGAGCTGCATGCGACGATCGACGCCGAACGCTTCCGGAGGGATGGCCTCGTAGCTGCCAGGGTTCACGTAGATGGCCTTGAGATGCATGCCCGCCTTGTGGTTGTAGGCGAACGGTCCGGTCAGGTAGTTGTTGAACGGGATCTCGATGCCCGTCATACGGGCGATCATCTTGTCCAGCTCGGGCAGCAGCTCGAGGTCGTACTTCGTCGCCAGCCTCTCGGGATTGAGCGTGAACATGCGCGCCAGGAAGCCGCCGAGCGGGGTGATCCCGTTGCGCTCGCCGATCCCCAGCACGCTGGTATCGACGTGGGTGGCGCCGCTGCGCACCGCCTCGAAGGCGTTGGCCACGGCGCAGCCGGTGTCGTTGTGACCGTGGAACTCGATGTCACAGTGGACCGCATGGCGCACGTCGGCGACCAGCTCCCGTACCTGGGCAGGGGTGGCGATGCCGACCGTGTCGGCCAGCCCCACGCGGTCCACCCCGGCCTTGTCGGCCGCCTGATAGACCCTGAGCAGATCGCGCTTGTCGGACCGGAAGGTGTCCTCCGACGAGAAGCGCACGTTACGCCCTTCGCCCTTGACGTAGTCGATGACCTCGAGGCTCTGATCGATGACCTCGTCGACGCTGCGGCCGTGGCTCGAGCTCGCCAGCTCCCGTGAGGTGGCGAAGAGGATGTCCACGCCGTACACGCCGCACTCCACCGCGATGCGCGCGTCGTGGAGGTTGGCGCGCGTGTGCGTCAGGATGCGGGCGTTCAGGCCCAGCCCCGCGATCGTCTCGCACGCCTCGCGCGACGCCGGCGACGCGACCGGCGTGGTCAGCTCGATGAAGTCGACCCCGAACGCGTCCAGGAGCTTCACGACCTCGATCTTGTCCTGCAACGTGAAGTTGCCGAGGGCGAACTGCTCGCCCTCGCGGAGCGTCGAATCGATGATGTGCCAGTCCCTGATCGCCATGCTCACCTCTGTGCCGTCTGTGTGCCCTCTGTCGTGGCCTCTGTGCCGGGGGTCCTGGTTGCCGGGCTCCCTGCTCCCGCACGAGTCGGGCGCGCCCTTCACGGACGTGCGTGGTCGCCGACGCGCCTCCTTCGTTCCGAAAGCCCGGCTCGCCTTCCGGAGGAGGCCGTCCTCGGTCGAGGGCGGCGTCCGGATGGCATCCTACGGGGCTCGATAGCGACCTGTCAAGTCCAGAAAAGGCGATGAACAAGGGCCCGTGTGTCGATTCGTAGGGGGTGCGACCGGGTCGCCGTTCTTCGCTTGACGCGTCGCGCCGGCCGCCTGGGATCCTGCGGCCCTCCTCACGCTTGGGTTTCGATTCGAAAGCCCGGCTCAGGCGCCGACGAGCACCACGCCGAGGGGGACCTCGCCCCGGCCGTCGACCTGCAGCAGGTCGGCCAGCTCATCGTCGTAGAAGTCCGCCAGGAAGTGGGCGGCCAGGCCCATCCCCGAGCTGGCCAGCACGACCGCCTGCGCGGCCGCGCCCGCGTCCAGGCAGAGGTAGCGCAAGGCTCTGCCGTTGCTCCCCGAGCCGTGCCGGGCGAAGATCCCGGTGAAGCAGAGCGCCACCGCCTGGGCGTCCACGTCGGCCGGCGCCACCAGGCTCGCCGCGAAGGCCTCGGTCGGATCGCCCATGGCGAGGTGCTCCAGCGTGTGCTCGCGAGGGTTGTAGTGGTACACGCCCGCGAACAGGTCCTCGACCTGGCGAGCGACGACGTACGTCTCGATGCTCGATACCCCGTCCGCCGAGAGGTGCGTGCGCTCGTGCCCGAAGGTAAAGCCCGCGGCGCCCCAGAGGAGTTGCGAGAGCTGCGCCTGCTTCAGCCGCCCCCCCTCGGCGACGCCGCCACGAGCGGTCGACAGTACCGTCCACAGCCCCGAGCCGCCCCTGAGCTGTGGAACGGGCAGCGCAGCGACCTCCCGCGGATTGGCATACACCTTGTAGGGCGGCGCGACCTTGCTCTTCGAGCGCGGCACGGCGCCGCGGCGATACTTCGTTTGAGCGTGGAACTCCGCCCCGATCGACTTGTCTCGACTGTGAGCCACGGGCGCTCCCACGCGAGTCTAGCACCCTCCCGCCACCGCCCTGCGCGGACCGCAGCGACGGTAGGCTGGCGGGGTGAGGGAAGCGCTCGCCACCTGGTTCGCGCTCCACCGGCGCGCGCTGCCGTGGCGCAGCGAGCGGCGCGACGCGTACGCCGTGCTGGTCTCCGAGGTGATGCTGCAGCAGACACGCGTGGAGACGGTCGTGCCCTACTTCGAGCGCTGGATGCGGCGCTTCCCGACGGTGCGGAGCCTGGCGGCCGCCGACGAGCAGGAGGTGCTCAGGCTGTGGCAGGGGCTCGGCTACTACCGGCGCGCCCGGCGCTTGCGCGAGGCCGCGCGCGCCGTGATGGCGCGGTACGGCGGTCGGCTCCCCTCCTCCCGGGCCGAGCTCGAGGCGCTCCCCGGCGTGGGTCGCTACACCGCCGCGGCGGTTGCGGCGCTGGCATTCGGCGAGGACGTCATCGCCGTCGATGGCAACGTGCGCCGCGTCGCCGGCCGGCTGTTCGGCTGGGGCGAGCTACCGAGGGACGCGGCGTTGGAGCGTGCGCTGGCGGAGCGCTTCGCGCCGGCAGCGACCCCGGGTGCGGGCGACCGGGAGCCGGCCGGGGCGGAGCGAGCGACGATCGCCGAGGCACTCATCGAGCTGGGCGCGCTGGTGTGCACGCCCCGCGCACCCGCCTGCGATCGCTGCCCTCTGGCGGCAGGCTGCCGGGCGAGCGCGGAGGGGTCTCCCGAGGCCTACCCCCGCCCGCGCCGCCGGCGCGCGCCCCCGAAGCGGCGGCGGTTCGCGCTGGTGGCGCTGGAGGGATCCCGGCTGTGGCTGGGGCGCCGCGACCCCGACGGGCTACTGGGCGGGCTGTGGGGCTTCCCGCAGTGCGAGGGTGCCCCCGACGGCGCTCGCTGCCTCGCCCCCGTCATCCACGCCTACAGCCACTTCCGGCTCGAGCTGGTCCCCGCCCTGGTGGAGCCGTCCCACCCCGCCCTGGCACGGGCCCGCCCCTGGAACCTGGACGAGCTCGATGCGCTGCCGCTCTCGACCGTCGACCTGCGGGTGCTCGAGCGGCTGCGCGAGGAGGCCCTGCTGGCGGACACGGCGGTATCCTGACCCATGCCCGACGCCGACGAGAATCCCGTCCTGTACCTCCGGGTGCGTTTCGCCGAGACCGACCAGATGGGCATCGCGCACCACTCCGCCTACCCCGTGTGGATGGAGGCCGGTCGCGTCCAGTGGTTGCGGGCCCACGGCCTGGACTACCGGACCATGGAGGAAGGGGGCCTGTCGTTGTCGGTGTCGGCCATGGAGGTGCGCTACCGCCAGGCCGCGCGCTTCGACGACCTCATCGCAGTGACGACGACGCTGGTGCTGGTCCGCAGCCGGCTCTTGCGCCTCGAGTACCGTCTCGAGCGCGACCACGACGGCACCCTGCTCGCCACCGGCGCGACCGTGCACGTCCCCACCGACCGCCGGGGTCGAGCGGTGCGGCTGCCCGAGGTGTGGTTGACGCCGCTGACGGCGCTGGTGGAGCCGGCCGCCTGAGCGAGGCCAGCCCTACGAGCGCGACCGAACCGCGCCCGTATACTGTGCCAATGCCGCGCCAGCGAGGTGAACCATGACCGAGACTCCGCCGACCGTCCTAGCCGACGAACGCACGCGCACCAGCAAGATCATGGGCGAAGCCCTGACCTTCGACGATGTCCTTCTGGTGCCCGCCCACTCCGCCGTGCTGCCCCGTGACGTGTCGGTCGCCTCGCGCTTCTCGCGGAACATCGCGCTGCAGATCCCCATCGTCTCCGCCGCCATGGACACCGTCACGGAGACCAAGATGGCGGTGGCCATCGCGCGCCAGGGCGGCATCGGCGTGGTGCACAAGAAGATGCCGGCCGAACAGCAGGCGGAGATGGTGCGCAAGGTCAAGCGCTCGGAGTCGGGCATGATCGTCGACCCCATCACGCTCGGGCCCGGCGCCACGCTGGCCGAGGCCGAGCACCTGATGAGCGAGTACCGCATCAGCGGGGTGCCGATCATCGAGCCCGGCGGCCGCCTCATCGGCATCCTCACCAACCGCGACCTCCGCTTCGAGACCGACTTCGGTCGGCGCGTCGAGGAGCTCATGACGTCGGAGAACCTGGTGACCGTCCCGGTGGGCACCACCCTGGAGAAGGCGCGTGAGATCCTGCGCCAGCACAAGGTCGAGAAGCTGCTCGTCGTCGACGACGCCTACGTCCTCCGCGGCCTCATCACCATCAAGGACATCCAGAAGAAGCTCGACTACCCCAACGCCGCCAAGGACGACCTCGGCCGCCTGCGGGTGGCGGCCGCCGTCGGGGTCAGCCAGGACCTGGAGGCCCGGGCCGCGGCGCTCGTGGAAGCCGGGGTCGACGCGCTCGTCCTCGACAGCGCGCACGGCCATTCGCAGGGCATCCTGGACGCCCTCGTCTACCTCAAGGAGTCGTTCGAGGTCGACGTGGTGGCGGGTAACGTGGCCACGGCGGAGGCGGCCACCGACCTCATCGAGCGCGGCGCCGATGCGGTCAAGGTGGGGGTGGGGCCCGGCAGCATCTGCACCACGCGGGTGGTCACCGGAGTCGGCATGCCGCAGCTCAGTGCCATCCTGACCATCGCCGAGCGTACTCGCGAAGCGGGCGTTCCGCTCATCGCCGACGGCGGCATCAAGTTCTCCGGCGACGTCCCCAAGGCCCTGGCCGCGGGCGCCGAGTGCGTCATGGTGGGGTCCCTTCTGGCCGGCACCAGCGAGGCCCCGGGCGAGGACATCCTGCGCGACGGCCGGCGCTACAAGGCCTACCGCGGCATGGGCAGCCTCGGCGCCATGGCCGGTGGCAGCGCCGACCGCTACTTCCAGGAGGACGCCAAGAAGCTCGTGCCCGAAGGGATCGAGGGCATGGTCGCCTACAAGGGGCCGGTCGAGGACGTGCTCTACCAGATGGTCGGCGGCCTGCGCTCGGCCATGGGCTACTGCGGCGCCCCGGACGTACCGGCGCTGCAGCGCTCGGCCCGCTTCGTCAAGATCACCCAGGCGAGCTTGATCGAGTCGCACCCGCACGACGTCACCATCACCAAGGACGCGCCCAACTACTCGCTCAAGATCCGGTCGTAGGCTCCGCGCCTCCCTACAGGCGGCGCGCCCACGAGGCGGCGCGCTCTACAGGCGCGGAGCGAAGTCGCCCTCGGCTTGGATCGACGTGTACGCCGCCAGCGTGGGCGCGATGCCGAACTTGAGGATGTGGCTGAAGGGGCTGAGCACCCGCTCGGCTGGCTGCCCCAGAGGCAGCAGGTGGCTGCGCAAGCGGCCGAACTGCGAGCGCGTGATCTCGTCCTGCCGGGCCAGCGCCTCGGCCGCCTTGCCGCGGAGCCGGCGCAGGGTCGTCTCCAGGTAGCCGCGACCCCGGTCGACCGCTCCCTGCAGGGTCGGGTCGATCCCCTCTACCTCGTCGAACAACTGGTCCATCAGCCGCTCGAGCTCGTCCCCGGTGGCGCGGAACCGCTCGCCATGGCCGCTCCGTTCGAGCAGGACCCGCCCCAGACAGCCGTAGGGGTCGGCCTGGAAGCCCGCGACGTCGAGGCCGTACTTGTCGAGGATGCGCCCGACCGGCGGCTCGAGCACCGTCGCCGTGGCGCGTGGCCACACCAGGGGCATGGGCACGCCGTGCGCGGCGTACACGCCGCGGAGCTGGGCGAAGTTGCGCAGCTCCCCCGGCCCCAGCACCCCCGCGGCGGTGGGGAGCACCGAGTCCTGCACCACCGGCCGCAACCCCGCGGCGGGCGTCAAGGCTGCGGGGTCGTCGTCGAGCCGGGCCCGCACCTCCTCGACCGAGAGCACCCGCCCCTCGAGGCGGAAGTGGCGACCCTCGTGCCGCAGCAGCACCCTCCGCGGGACGCCGCCGCCCGGCACCTCCAGGAACAGGTTCGTGGCATCGGCGCCGCGCCCCAGCTGCGGGTCCACCCCGAGCCGACGCAGCCGCCTTGCGGCGGCGTTGACCTCGGCGACGCTCGCCTCCGGCCGCGCCAGCTCACGCTCCAGCACGGGGCGCAGCAAGGTCGCCGCGCGCTCGGTCATGGGATCGAACAGCGCCAGGCCCTGGTCTCCCAGGAGGCGGTAGAGCAGCGCGGCGAACCAGTCGGCGTAGGTGGTGGCGCTCTCGGCGGTCTCCTCGAGCAAGGCCACCACCTCGTCCAGGAAGGGAGACGCGGGCCGCAGGCCGTCGAGCCCGCGCTCCACCGACCGGAGCATGGTCCCCGTCAGAGGCACGCGCCCCGCCGGCGCGTCGGCCGGCAGGCTCACGCTGAGGTGGTGCAGCCGTTCCTCGCCGTCGAGCAGGTGGGCGTGATCGACCTCGGCGGTGTCGTGATCCTGGCTCGCGAGCCAGAACACGGGCACCACCGGGCGCTCCTCGCGGTCGAGCCGCTGCGCCAGGCGCACGGCGGTGATGGCCTTGGTCAGGGAGTAGGCCGGACCCAGCAGCAGACCCGTCTGCTGGCCGGCCACCACGACGCGCGACTCGGGGTGTTCGAGCCGGTCCAGACTGCGGTGGACGGCCTCCGGGGCTCCGAGCCGGCGGGCGTGCTCGCGCATGGCCGCGGCCAGCGCCAGCCGGTCGCCGGGACGCGGGATGCGCAAGGCGGCCTCGACGTCGCCGGCAGGAAGGTCGAAGAACTCGCTCAAGTCGCCGGACCGGTAGCGGTCCAGGAAGGTCGTGCGGAACGGCGGCGTATCGTCGCGGGACACGCGCCAGCTTACCCGCCGGGTCGACGGGGGGAAGTCGTGCGCTACGCACGGCCCAGCCCCGGAGGCGGGGCCGGACCGTGGTAGAATCCCGTTCGTGCGTCTGCGTGGGCTCCGGTCCCGCCCCGCACGGCGCAAACCCCTCGCATGCGCATCCATACCGACCTCACCCCCACCGGCAGCTACCGCGACGTCGTCGTGCTGATCGACGTGTTGCGCACCTGCACCGTCGCGCCCTTGCTGTTCGAGCGGGGGCTCACCGAGCTCGCCCTGACCCCCAGCCTGCGTAGCGCCCGCGCCGCGGCGAGCGAGGGGTGGCTGCTCCTGGGCGAGCGCCAGGGCGTGCCGGCGGAGGGCTTCAACTTCGGCAACTCGCCCGCGGAGATCGCCGCCATCGACCTGTCGGGCAAGCGGGCGGTGATGGTGTCGGAGAACGCGCCACGCTGGCTGCCGCAGGTCGCGGACGCACGGCGGACAGGCGCAGGAGAGCATCGACCTGGTCGGCTCCGGCTTCGAAGGGGAGCCCGACCTCGACGACACCCTCGGCGCCGGGCTGCTGGCCGCCCTGCTGGGCGAGCGTCTGCCCACGGCGGCGCGCAGCGGCGCCACGCGCTTCGCCCTCAGCCTGCTGCGGGCCTTCCCCGATCCGATGGAAGCGCTGTGGCAGTCGGTGTCCGGGCACTACCTCCGGCGGGTGGGGCTCGAGCACGATCTGGCGTTCGCGTCCCAGGTGTCGGCCAGCCGCGTGGTGCCCCAACTGGTGGATCGCCAGCCGGGCGCGGGCAGCGCCCCTCTCTACCTCTTCGCCCCGGCCGCGCACCCCGGCTGATGCACGCCGGGCTGGCCGCCCGGCGGCGGCTGCTGGGGCTGCCCGTCGACCCTCTCACCCTGCAGCAGGCCACGGCCTGGGTGCTCGAGGCCGTGCACGACGAGCGGCCGCAGCTCGTGGTGACGCTCAACCCCGAGATCGTGGTGGGCGCACTGGACGACCCGGCCCTCTTCCAGGCGCTGGCCGGCACGGATCTGAGCGTGGCGGACGGTGTCGGCATCGCCTGGGCCCTGCGGCGGCAGGGGGAGCCGCTCCCGGAACGGGTGCCGGGCGTCGACCTGGTCACCGAGGTGCTGCGCGAGGGGGGCCCGGAGCTGCGGGTGTTCCTGCTGGGCGGTCGCCCCGGCGTGGCCGAGCGCGCGGCCGCCGAGGTCACACGGCGCTTCGGCTGCCGCGTGACGGGCACGCGCCACGGCTACTTCCGACGTCCCGACGAGGTCTCCGAGGTGTGCCGCGAGGTCGAGGCGAGCGGCAGCCACCTCCTCCTGGCCGGCCTCGGCCCAGGCCAGGAGCGGTTCCTGTGGGAGAACGCGCCGCAACTGGGGGCGCGCGTCCTGATCGGCGTCGGCGGTACCCTCGACGTGCTCGCCGGCGAGGTCCGCCGCATGCCGGCCTGGAGCACCCGGCTCGGCGTCGAATGGCTGCTGCGCGTGGGGCTCGACCCCAAACGCTGGCGACGCATTCCGAAGCTGGTGCGGTTCGTGTGGACGGTGCTGACCCAGCCGGGCCGCGAGCCCGGGCCCGAGGCCCCTCGCTAGACCGAGGCGATCTCGACCGGGCCCCGGTCCTCCAGACCGTCCTTCTCCGCTTCCTCACCGGGATGGCCGGCGGGGTAGCGCCCATCGAAGCAGGCGAGGCAGGTGCGCGACAGCGCGATGGCGCGGGCGAGGCCGGGCTCGGACAGGAAGTGGAGGGTATCGGCCCCGATGCGCTCGCGGATCTGGTCGACGCTCATGGTCGCCGCAGCCAGCTCCTTGCGGGCGGCGGTATCGATGCCGTAGTAGCACGGGAAGCGGATCGGCGGGCTCGACACGCGGAAGTGGACCTCGGTGGCGCCGGCCTCGCGCAACAGCTGCACGATCCGCCCGGAGGTGGTGCCGCGGACGATGGAGTCATCGACCAGCACCACCCGCTTGCCCTGCACGGCGGGCGTGGGAGCGAGCTTGAGCTTCACCTTCTGATCGCGCAGTCGCTGGTTCGGGTGGATGAAGGTGCGCCCGGCGTAGGGGGACTTGTACAGCCCCATGTCGAAGGGGATGCCGGAGGCGCGAGCGTACCCGATGGCCGCCGCGACGCCGGAGTCGGGAACGCCGACCACCAGATCGGCTTCGACCGGCTCCTCCTCCGCCAGCACCTCGCCCATGCGGATGCGCGAGGCGTGCACCTCCACCCCGTCGAGCACCGAGTCGCCGCGAGCGAAGTAGATCCATTCGAAGGCGCAGGGGGTCGGCTGCGGCGCCAGTACCTGGTAGCTGTGCAGCCCCTCGTCGTCGGCCATCACCAGCTCGCCGGGGCGCACGTCGCGCAGGAAGGTGGCACCCATGACGTGCAGCGCCGACGGCTCCGAGGCGAAGACGTAGCCGCCCTCGACCTCGCCGATCACCAGTGGTCGGACACCGTTGCGGTCGCGCAGGCCGAGGATGCGCTGACGGTCCATGAGCACCACCGAGAAGCCGCCTTCCAGCTCGCCCATGACCTGGGCGGTGGCATCGCGCAGGCTCAGGTGGCTGTAGCGGGCGATGAGGTTGATCATCACCTCGCTGTCGTTGGTGGTCTGGAACACCGCACCCTCGTCCAGCATGCGTGCACGCATCGCCTTGGCGTTGGTGAAATTGCCGTTGTGCGCCAGGGCCAGCAGGCCCTTGTTGGAGCGCACCGTGATGGGCTGGGCGTTGAAGCGGAGGCTCGAGCCCGTGGTGGAGTAGCGCGTGTGGGCGATGCCGGTGCGCGCCCCGTCGAAGCGCAGCTTGTCGAGCCGGTCCTCCGTGAACACCGCGCTGACCAGGCCCATGTCCTTCTCGATGCGGATCTCGTCGCCGCCCGCCACGCAGATGCCGCACGACTCCTGGCCACGGTGCTGCAAGGCGAAGAGCCCGATGTGAAGGAGCGAAGCCACGTCGGTGGCGTGCGGCAGGTGCGCCGCCACCACGCCGCACTCCTCGTGCAGCGTATCGTCTCCCCCCACGTCCCAGGGAGTAGCGTCCATGGCCATCAGCGTAGCGCGTCCGCCAGGGGGCGGTGGTAGGCGGCCCGGAGTGCCGTCAGGGGCACCGCGAACGCCCCCCGTACCGTCCGCATGCGGACCTCCTCGCCCGCGGCCGTTCCCAGCCGGTGGCACGGCACGGTCGCCTCGGCGCACAGCGCCTCCGCCCGGGCCAGCTCGCCCGCGCCACGAAGCGCCAGCACGATACGCGCGGCGCCCTCGCCGAACAGGACGGCGTCGTCACGCGTCCCCGGGGCACCGGGCAGGCTGAGGTCGAGCGCTCGGCCGCCGGCGATCGCCATCTCCGCCAGCGCCACCGCCAGACCGCCCTCCGAGACGTCGTGGGCCGTGTCGCAGAGCCCCTCCTGGATCAGCGAGCGGACCACGCCCTGCACCGCCGCCTCGCGCTCGAGGTCGAGCGGCGGCGGGGCGCCGGCCTCCACGCCGTGCAGGCGCGAGAGCATCTCGCTGGCGCCCAGCGTTCCGGCCGGGTCGCCGACGAGCAGCAACACGTCGCCGTCGCGCTTGAGGGCCATGTCGGCACGACGGCTCACGTCCGGCAGCACGCCCACCATGCCGACGGTGGGGGTCGGGTCGATCGCGTGGTAGCCGTCCTCGCTCCGGTACTGGTTGTAGAGGCTGACGTTGCCGCCGGTCACGGGCGTGCCCAGGGCCAGGCAAGCCTCCTTCAGCCCCTCCACCGCCTGCTCGAGCTGGTAGTAGACCTCGGGCAGGTAGGGGTTGCCGAAGTTGAGGTTGTCGGTGACCCCCAGCGGCGTCGCTCCCACGCAGGTGAGGTTGCGTGCCGCCTCGGCCACCGCGTGGGCCGCGCCCAGGCGCGGCTCGGCGCGCACGTAGCGGGCGTTGCAGTCGACGGTCGCGGCGACCCCTCGATGGCTGCCCTTGACCCGCAGCACGGCGGCGTCCCCCCGCCCGGGCAGGACCGCCGTGTTGGTCATGACCTGGTGATCGTACTGACGGAAGACGGGCTCCTTGCTGGCGATCGTGGGGCTCTCCAGTAGCTTCAGCAACGCGCCCGCGGGATCGGAGGTCTCCGGGACCTCCACGCTCCGCTTGCGCAGCGCGACCGTCTCCTCCGCCTCCGCACCCACCCGGGTGTAGCTGGGCGGCTCGTTGAGCGCGGCCACCGGCAGGTCGCCGAGCAGCCGCTGCCCTTCGAACAAGCGCAGGCGACCGTGGTCGCGCACCACGCCGATCGCGTGGGCGTCGAGCTCCCAACGCTCCAGCAGCTGCAGCAGCTCGCGCTCGCGTCCCGGGGTGGCCGTCAGCAGCATCCGCTCCTGCGACTCCGAGAGCATCACCTCGAGCGCCGTCATCCCCTCCTCGCGGCGCGGCACCTTCGCCAGGTCGAGGTCCACCCCGAGGCCGGCACGGTGCGCCATCTCCGCCACGCTGCTGCTCAGGCCGGCGGCGCCCATGTCCTGCACGCCCGCCACCAGTCCGCGCGCGTACGCCTCGAGGCACGCCTCCAACAGCAGCTTCTCCATGAACGGGTCGCCGACCTGGACCGCGGGCCGGTCCGCATCCGAGGCGGTGCTGAGATCGGCCGACGCGAAGACCGCGCCGCCGAGCCCGTCGCGACCCGTCTTGGACCCGACGTAGATCAGGCTGTTGCCGACCGCGCCGACGGTGCCTCGCTTGAGCTCGTCGTGGCGCAGGTAGCCCAGCGCCATCACGTTCACCAGGGGGTTCTCCTGGTAGCAGGGGTCGAAGGCGATCTCGCCGCCGACGGTGGGCACACCGATGGCGTTGCCGTAGAGCGAGATGCCGTGCACCACCCCAGCCAGCAGGTAGCGGTTGCGCGCTTCGGTGAGCTCACCGAAGCGCAGCGAGTCGAGCACGGCCACCGGCCGCGCTCCCATCGCGAAGATGTCGCGGAGGATGCCGCCCACGCCGGTCGCCGCGCCCTGCACCGGCTCGACCGCGCTCGGGTGATTGTGGCTCTCCATCTTGAACGCCACCGCCCAGCCGTCCCCGATGTCGACCACGCCGGCGTTCTCTCCGGGGCCTTGCAGGACCTGCGGACCCGTGGTCGGGAGGCGCTTGAGCAGCGGGCGCGAGTTCTTGTAGCCGCAGTGCTCGCTCCACAGCGCCCCGAACACGCCGGCCTCGAGCGTGTTGGGCTCCCGGCCCAGCCGCTCGACCACGTCGTCGAACTCGGCCTCGGTGAGGCCGAAGGTGGCGGCCGAGTCGCGGAGGCTCGCGCTCACCGGCGCGCCTCCGGGCAGGCGCTCCAACGCGGGGAGGGCTGCGTGGTCATGCCGACGGGGCCCGCTCGTGGAGGTGCTCGAGCATGCCGCGCAGCAGCTCGGCGCCGTCGACCGACCCGAGCAGCGGCTCCACGGCCCGCTCCGGGTGCGGCATCATGCCGAGCACGTTGCCTCGCTCGTTGACGACGCCGCCGATCGCGTGGAGGCTGCCGTTGACGTTCGCCTCGGGCGTCTGCCGCCCGGCCTCGTCGACATAGCGGAAGACCACCCGTCCTTCGTCCTCGAGTTGCTGCAGCGTGCCATCGTCCACGTAGAAGCGCCCTTCGTTGTGGGCGATCGGCAGGCGCAGCACCTGACCCTTGTGGAAACGTCTGGTGAACATCAGATCGTCCCGCTCCACCCGCAGGTGGACGTCCTGGCAGAGGAAGTGGAGCGAGGGATTGCGCGCGAGCTGGCCCGGCAAGAGGCCCGCTTCGGTGAGGATCTGCCAGCCGTTGCAGATCCCGAGGACGGGCCCGCCCGCCGCCGCGAAGGAGCGGACCGCCTCCATGACCGGGCTGAGCGCGGCCAGGGCTCCCCCGCGGAGGTAGTCGCCGAAGCTGAAGCCGCCCGGCAGCACCACTGCGTCGACCCGCCCGAGCGACACGTCACGGTGCCAGACGTAGCGCACGGGAGCGCCGAGGACGAACTCGAACGCGTGCCGAGCGTCGTCGTCGCAGTTGCTTCCTGGGAAACGGACGACAGCGATGGTCATGGTAGTCCTGGGGACGCACGGCGGCCGGCGACCCGAGCCGGCGGCCCTGCGACGGGCGTACTCTACCACCGGTTGCTGGCGAGCATGGGCGCCGGGTCGGGACGCCGGAGAGGAGGGACCATGTCGATGTTCAGACGGCTCGTCGAGCTCCCCCACCTGATGCCGCTGCGCCGCATCGCGAAGGACTACCCGTGGATCCATACGGGGCTCGGCCTCGTCGGGAACGCCTCCTTCTTCGTCGGGAGCGTGTTCTTCCTGTTCGCGGGACTGAAGCTGGCCGGGACCTGGCTGTTCATCCTGGGAAGCCTGGGGATGTTGATCGACACGTTGGGAGAGGCGCTGCTCCGTCTGGAGGGGTTCGCCGACATCGCGGAGGGCTGAGCCGGCTCGACGGCGAGGGAGGGCAGCGCGACGCCCCTTGCCCAACGCGCCCCGCTCCCGGTACCCTTGGGGATGCGGACGGTCAGCGTCGTCCGTACGGGCCGAGATGGCGGAATCGGTAGACGCAGTAGACTCAAAATCTACCGGGGCAACCCGTGCGGGTTCGAGTCCCGCTCTCGGCACCATTCTTGGCTAGGAACGGCGCAACCGGCCGGCGGCTCGACGCGCCCGCCGCCGTTCGCCGCGGAGGAAGCATGTTCTGGATTGCCTTTGGACTGTTCGTCATCGACTCGATCCTGGTCACCATCGTCATCCTGATGCAGGAACCCAAGCAGTCGGGCCTGGGCGACGCCCTGGGTGGCGGTGGCGGCGGGGACTTCGGCACCATGGGGGGGACCGCGGGCGGCCTCCACCGCCTCACGATCTGGCTCGGCGTCATCTGGGGGCTCCTGGCCCTGGCGCTCCAGGTCATCCCTCGAGCCTGACGACACGACGATCCTGCCATGAAGGCATCGAAGCGACCGGCCCTTCGGTCCGTGCCGGTTCGTCTGGTGCCGCTAACGCACTAGTGTAGTTTGGTGCTTCACGTACACCGCTGACTCCGAGGGGTCGGCGCCGCCTGGCGCACGCCTTCGTGGCTCTGGCGCCGAGTGTGGCGGCGCGCCCTTGATGCGCACGCGTACCAGCAGGTACGCTGCTCGCGTAGTGAAAACGGATGCGCCGGCTTCGTGCGGGGTTCCCCGCGGCCCAGCCATTCGCATCTCCCTGGAGGAGGTATGTCAGTGAAGCGAACTCTGTTGTTCGTCGTTGCGGCTGCGCTGCTGGCCGCGGCATCCGCGCAGGTGGACGTGTCGAAGGCTACGGCGTCCTACGCCGCTACGGCCAAGCAGGGCGGCACCGTCAACGAGACGCTGTTCGGCGATATCACGACGCTGAACCCGGTCCTCACCTCGAGCGCCAACGAAGCCGCCATCATCAGCATGTACGCCGGCCCTGGCGCCATCTACCGCGACTGGGTGGGCAATCGCTCGTACCAGAAGCCGGATGGAAGCTACAACCTGAGCTGGGCCAAGAACGTCCAGGTCCTCAAGAAGGACCAGCAGTTCATCGTGACCGTCCGCAAGGGCTGGAAGTGGTCCGACGGCGTCGAGATGACCACCGACGACGTCAAGGCCACCTGGGACATCGTCGGCGACCCCAAGGTGGAGTCGAACAACTACTCCTGCTCGGTGGTGGGCGACAAGAAGGTGCAGCTCAAGATCCTCGGCAAGTACCAGTACGAGATCACGCTGCCCGAGCCGCAGGTCAACGCCCTCGCGGTGAACGACTGCGTGACGGTCAACGGCCTCATCCCCGCCCACATCTTCATGCCCGTGTACAAGGCCAAGGGCGCCGAGGGTATCAAGGCCCTGTGGGGCGTCGACTCCGACGTCAGCAAGATCGTCTCCGGCGGGCCGTACAAGCTGCAGGAGTTCCGCGCGGGTGAGCGCGTGGTGCTCGTGAAGAACCCGCAGTACGGCAAGCAGAGCCAGGCCGCGGACGGCAGCCCCCTGCCCGGTCCCGACCGCTGGGTCGTGACCCTCGTGAAGGACGCCAACCAGGTGCTGAGCCGCGCCATCACGGGCCAGTCCGACTTCTACTGGCCGGTCAACCTCGATCAGGTCAAGGCCGTCAAGGACGCGCTCGACAAGGGCACGATCAAGGGCGACTTCTATGCCAACATCGGCCCGAGCACGGCCGTCGACTTCATCACCTACAACTTCAACAACACCGACAAGTGCAAGGCCGACATGTTCAGGAACGTCTACTTCCGCCGCGCGATCAGCGACATGATCGACCGCCAGGCGCTCGTCAACGCCGCTCTGGGCGGCCTCGGCTACCCCGCCAAGGACTGGAACACCGAGGCGGCGAAGCCCTTCAACGCACCCAACCTCAAGCCGTTCACCTTCGATCCGGAGCAGGGCGTCCAGCTCCTGCACAACATCGGTTTCACCCAGAAGGACAAGGACGGGGTGCTGACCAACCCCACCACGGGCTGCAAGGTGGCGTTCGACCTGCAGTACAACAGCGGCAACACCCGCCGCGGCCAGGAGGCCCAGGTCATCGCGCAGACGGTGGCGCCCTACGGCGTCAAGATCAACCCGCGCGAGGTGTCGACCCAGATCTGGGCCAACTCCATCGTGGGCACCAGCGCCGACTTCAACCCGTCCAAGGGCCGCAAGGTGAACTACGACGCCCAGATCTGGGGCCTGGCCGGCGGCGACGTCGACAACCCCAGCTTCGACAACGGCTTGCGCCCGGGCACCAACCTCAACG
>JARRMM010000013.1:0-43049 GCA_037386005.1 Deinococcales bacterium
CGCAAGGGCTGTGCGCTCTTGAAGGTGAGGTTGCCGGCAAACGACACCATCCAGCCGAGCTCCATCCCAGCCTCCAGCAGTTCGGCGTGACCGTTGAAGCAGTGCAGGATGCCGCGGCGATGGCCCGCGTCGCGGATCGCCCGCGCCGCGGCGAGCGAGGCGTCCTCGCGGCCCTGCGCGTCGCGCACGTGCAGGATCAGCGCCTTGTCCAGGCGTCGGGCCAGCGAGGCCTGCCAATCGAAGGCGCGCCGCTGGCTCTCCAGGGTCTCGTCGTCCCAATGGGTGTCGAAGCCGGTCTCACCGATCCCGACAACACGCGCCTCTGCCGCGAGCGCTGCCACCACCTCGCGCACCTCCAGGGCGTCGGCGTCGGAGGCGTTGTTCGGATGGATCCCCACGGCCGCCCACACGTTGGTGTGTTCGCTGGCCAGGCGGACGGCCGCTCGGTCGGAGTCGACCGTCGTGCCGATGGTGACGATCGCCTGCAGCTCCGGGTCGACGGCGGCCTCGGGATCGTCGCAGGCGTCCAGATGGCAGTGGCTGTCGATCATGACGCCACCATACCGGCGTGGCCCGCGCGGTTCACGTCGCCCGCCCGCGGCGCGAGCAGGGCGCCGGCGAGGCCGGCCCGTTGTTCACCGGCACGGGGCAGGTGGCGCGAGGCCCGCGTGCAGCGGAAGAAGTGTGAGAATCCTGTAAGAGAGGCGCTGCTACAGTCGAGCCATCTCGGGGAGACGACCGCATGAAGCGAGAGCGAGGAGCCAAGGTGGTCCAGACAGCAGCGGGTACCAACGGACAGAGTCTACGCGCTCTGAGCAACGAAGAGCTGAGCGACATCATCGCGAAGTGCGAGAGCGCGATCGCGGAAGGCACGGCGGAGATCGAGGACTTCGAAGCCTTCGTCCTGTGCCAGAAGGAGCTCGCACGGCGGACCTGGGCCTGAGGCCTGCACCGTCGACCGGAATCCTTTCACATCGACCACTCGAGACGCGTGCGTAGCATGGGCCGTGCTACCACGCGTTCTCATCTGGCTGGCCGCAACGGCCCTGCTCGCCCGGAGCCGGGCGGCGGTCGCTCGGGCCCCCCGTAAGCTTCGCGGCGGGATCCCGCTGGCGTCGCTCGGCCTGGTCCTGGCGGCCTGTGCGCCCGTCCTGACCGCTGCGCCCGTGGCGTCCGCCCAGGCGGACACCGTTCCACCCCCGACACCCCCCGTCGCTCAGGCGACGGCGTCCCACGGGGCGCCCGCCACACCGCAGGTGCCCGACCCCAGCGCCGAGGTCGAGGTAGGGAACGCTTCCTGGTATGGCCCGCACTTCGCCGGACGGCTCACGTCGGATGGCGAGGTGTTCGACCCCAGCAAGCTGACCGCCGCCCACCGCACCTTGCCGTTCGGGACGCTGGTCCGCGTGACCAACCTCGTCAACGGCGAGAGCGTGGTGGTCCGGATCAACGACCGCGGACCGTTCAAGCCCAACCGCATCATCGACCTGTCACGGGCAGCGGCCGAGGCGATCGGCATGAAGAACATGGGCGTCGCCAAGGTGAAGCTGCAGCCGCTCGCTCTCCCGGACGGTGTGGTGCGCGTCGGGGTCGACGACCGCTTGCAGGGGTACCAGGTGGAGTCGCGCTTCCACCGGGTGGGCCAGCTCCTGGTCCTGTCACGCCGCAGCGGTGCCGATGCCGTGGTCGTCCGAGTGGTCGGGAACGAGGTGCCCCCGGGCAGCGGCGCGGACGTGCTGGTCGGCCACGACCTGTTCGCCAAGCTGGGTGAGCAGGCGCACGTCGCCGAGCGCTGAGGGCGCTCGAGCGCGTACGCAGGGCAGGGCGCCGCCTGCGCGAGGATCGCGTTCGCGACCTGGCATCGATCGTGCCGGTCCGCCTGTGCGCCGACCGGAGGGGTGCATCGCCGGACGGCGGCCCGTCAGCGACGACACCCCGCAGCGAGCTCCTCAGCCAACGCCCCCACACGCTGCACCGCACCTGCCGGGTGCCCCGCTTCCGTCTCCTGCTGGATCGCCCGCACCAAGGCCGAACCGACCACCACGCCGTCGGCGACCGCTGCGACGCGAGCCGCGCTCGCGCGTGAGCCCACGCCGAAGCCCACCGCCACCGGCAGGTCGCCGGCCGCGCGCGCGCGCTGGACCAGCGACGGCACATCGTCGGGCAGCGTGTCGCGCGTTCCGGTCACCCCGGTGACCGACACCGCGTACACGAACCCACGGCACGCGTTCACGACGGTGGCGATGCGCTCGTCGGTCGACGTCGGCGCCACCAGGAACACCGTGTCGAGCTCGACCGCCCGTGCCGCCGGCAGCAGATCGCCGGCTTCGTCCGGGGGGAGGTCCGGCAGGATGATGCCGTCGGCGCCGGCCTCCGCGAGATCGCGGACGAAGCCCTGCTCGCCGCCGCGGGGGTAGCAGAACACGGGGTTGTAGTAGGTCATCAGCGCCAGGGCCTTGTCGGACTCGCGCCGCAGGGCGCGCACCATCGCCAGCGTCCCCGCCGTGTCGACGCCGTGCGCCAGGGCGGCCTCGCTGGCGCGCTGGATGGTGGGGCCGTCGCCGAGCGGGTCGGAGTAGGGGAGGCCGATCTCCAGCACGTCGGCGTGCTCGAGCAGCGCGCGAGCGTAGCCGAGGAAGTGGTCGGGGTCGGGAAATCCAGCCGTGAGGAAGGCGACGAAGGCTGCCCGGTCCTCGCCCCGTGCACGTTCGAAAGCGCTCTGGATCCGTCCCACGCTCACGCCTCCGTCCCTTCGGTGCCGCGCAGTCGCATGACCTCGGCGACGTCCTTGTCGCCGCGACCCGACAGGTTCACGACCACGACCTGTTCCGGGCCCATGGCGGGCGCCAGCGTACGAAGGTAGGCGATGGCATGGGCGCTCTCCAGCGCCGGGACGATGCCCTCGGTCTGCGCCAGCAGCTCGAACGCCTCCAGCGCCGACGCATCGTCGACGGCCACGTACTCCGCCACGCCGGTGTCGGCGTAGTAGCAGTGCTCCGGCCCGACGCCGGGGTAGTCGAGGCCCGCGGAGACCGAGTGGGCCGGCGTGATCTGGCCGTCGTCGTCCGACAGCAGGTACATGAGCGAGCCGTGCAAGACGCCACGCTTGTGCGCCGAGATGCTGGCGGCGTGGGCGCCGCTGTGCAGCCCGCGGCCCGCCGCCTCGACGCCGATCATGCGGGGCCGCTCCGGGGCCGGGAGGTAGGCGTACGGCGCGAACAGGCCGATGGCGTTGCTGCCGCCGCCGACACACGCCAGCAGGGCGTCCGGCACCCGGCGCCCCTCGGCCGCCTCGAGCTGGTCCATCGTCTCGAACCCGATCACGCTCTGCAGGTCGCGCACCAGCATGGGGTAGGGGTGGGGGCCGACCACCGAGCCGAGGATGTAGAAGGTGTCGCGCACGTTCGTCACCCAGTCGCGGATGGCTTCGTTGGTGGCGTCCTTGAGGGTGCGGGTGCCGCTCGCGACCTCGCGCACCTCGGCGCCCAGAAGGCGCATCCGGAACACGTTCATCTCCTGGCGTCGCACGTCCTCCTCGCCCATGTACACGACGCAGTCCAGGCCGAAGAGCGCGGCCGCGGTGGCGGTCGCGACCCCGTGCTGACCGGCGCCGGTCTCCGCCACCACCCGTTGCTTGCCCATGCGGCGGGCCAGCAGGGCCTGACCGATGGTGTTGTTGATCTTGTGGGCGCCGGTGTGGTTGAGGTCTTCGCGCTTGAGGTAGATGCGGGCGCCACCGAGCGCGGCCGTGAGGTTCTCGGCACGGTAGAGCCGGCTGGGCCGGCCGACGTAGGCCTGCAGGTAGCCGGCCAGCTGCTGCTGGAAGGCCGGATCGGCGCGAGCGCCGGCGTAGGCACGCTCGAGCTCGTCGAGGGCGGGGATGAGCGTCTCGGGAACGTAGCGACCACCGTAGGCGCCGAAACGCCCACGCGCGTCGGGAAGCGGGAACATGGGGCCTCCTCGGTTGTCTGGAGAGGGTCTAGGGAGTGATCACACCGACCAAGCGACACGCGACGAGCGACGCCACCAGCGCTGGTGGTGCCACTTGAAGCTGCGGGGAGTGCGCGCCCGCGCTCTCGGCCTCATGGCGCCAGTGTAGGCCGGGTTGAGCCTGGTGGCAAGCGTGGCGCCACGGGCTACCCGGCCCCCGCGAGCAGCCATGCCTGTTCGTCGGCGCCGAGCCGGGCGGGCGCCCGGCGGACGCCGGCCAGGTCGAAGCTCGCGACCAGCTCTGCGGCAGCGATCTCCTGGAGCCGCGGCGTGAGCCCGAGCCCGTGCGCGAGCAGCCCGACCACCCGCTCGGGACGGACGCCCGCGTCGCGCAGGGCCTGTAGGGTCAGGGAGCCGCGCCGTTTGGCGAGGCGTTGGCCGCTCGCGTCGACCAGCAGTGGGAGGTGTGCGTGGGCGGGTGGCGGCCAGCCGAGCGCGTCGTAGAGCAGGAGCTGCGCGGCGGTGGAGGGCAGAAGGTCGTCGCCGCGTACGACCTCGCTGATCTGCATCGAGGCGTCGTCGACCACGACGGCGAGCTGGTACGCCCATAGACCGTCGGCTCGGCGCACCACCACGTCCCCGACGTCGCGGCCGGCGTCGAACCGCTGCGGGCCCGCCACCGAGTCCTCGAAGCGGACGGTGCCGACGTCGACGCGGAAGCGCAGGCTGGGCGGCTTCCCCTCGGCCCGCTTGGAAGCCGCGATGCGCGCGTTGGCCTGGCGCTCGGCAGGGCCGTAGACGGGCGTGCGACCGTGCGGGGCGCTGGCGATCCGCGCGAGCTCCCGCCTGGAGAGGTAGCAGGCGAAGATGCGGCCCTGGCTTCGCAGCCTCTCGAGGGCGGCGGCGTAGTGCTCGCCGCGCTGGCTCTGCCGGTAGGGCCCGTACGGGCCGTCGATGTCGGGCCCCTCGTCCCAGTCGAGCCCCAGCCAGGCGAGCTCGCGCAGGTTGCCCTCGACGGCCTCGGGCACGGTGCGGGGCCCGTCGAGGTCGTCGACCCGCAGCACGAAAGCGCCCCCGGAACGGCGCGCCCGCAACCACGCGGCCAGCGCGGTGCGGGCGTTGCCGAGGTGCAGCCAACCGCTCGGCGAGGGGGCGTAGCGGCCCCGGTACGGGCGATCGGCGTGCATCGTCACGGTTGCGGCGGAGGGCGGCGGGTCGGCCCCGAACCGGCGGGGGTGCGACTCAGGCCTTGCCGGCCTTGGTCATCGCCTCCAGCATGGCCGCACCCATGTCGCTGGGCGTCTGAGCGACGACCACGCCGGCCGCCTCGAGCGCAGCGATCTTGTCCTTGGCCGTCCCCTTGCCGCCCGAGATGATGGCGCCGGCGTGTCCCATGCGCTTCCCTGGAGGCGCCGTGGTGCCGGCGATGAACGCCGCCACCGGTTTCGTCATGTTGGCCCGGATCCAGGCCGCGGCCTCTTCCTCCGCCGAACCGCCGATCTCGCCGATCATGATCACGCCCTCGGTGGTGGGGTCGTCGTTGTAGAGCCGGAGAACGTCGACGAAGTTCGTTCCGTTGACGGGGTCGCCGCCGATCCCTACGGCGCTGGTCTGGCCCAGGCCGTTGTCGGTGAGCTGCTTGACCGCCTCGTAGGTGAGCGTCCCCGAGCGGCTGACCACGCCGATGCGGCCGCCCTCGTGGATGTAGCCGGGCATGATGCCGATCTTGCATTCGTGGGGCGTGATGACGCCGGGGCAGTTCGGCCCCACCAGGCGCGTGGTCGAGCCTTCGAGCACGCGCTTGACGCGGACCATGTCCATGATCGGGATGCCTTCGGTGATGGCCACCACGAGCTCGAGCCCGGCATCGGCGGCCTCGAGGATGGCGTCGGCCGCGAAGGGGGGCGGCACGAAGATCACGCTGGCGGTCGCACCCGAGGCGTCGACGGCGTCGCGCACCGTGTCGTAGATCGGCAGGTCGACGCGGTAGCGTTCCTCACGGCCGGGGACCCCGCTCATGTCGGTCTCGCCCTCGAAGCGCTCCGCCTGACCGCCCTTGCCGGGGTGGACGGCGGCGACCATCTGCGTGCCGTACGCGATCGCCTTGTCGGTGTGGAAGCGGCCGGCGCTCCCGAGCCCCTGCACCAGCACCTTGGTGTTCTTGTCGACGAGGATGCTCATTGCGCCAGCTCCACGATCTTCTTGGCACCGTCCTTCATGTCGTCGGCAGCGATGAGGTTGAGCCCCGACTCGGAGAGGATCGTCTTCCCGAGGTCGACGTTGGTGCCCTCCAGACGAACCACCAGGGGCACCTTCAGGCCGACCTGCTTGACCGCTGCCACCACCCCGTTGGCGATGGTGTCGCACTTCATGATGCCGCCGAAGATGTTCACGAAGATGCCCTTCACGTTGGGGTCCCTCGTGATGATGGTGAAGGCCGCGGTCACGTTCTCTTCGGTGGCGCCGCCGCCGACGTCGAGGAAGTTGGCGGGCTCGCCGCCCACCTGCTTGATGGTGTCCATCGTCGCCATCGCGAGACCCGCGCCGTTGACCAGGCACCCCACCGTGCCGTCGAGCTTGATGAAGCTGAGGCCGTACTTGCCGGCCTCGACCTCGGCGGAGTTCTCCTCGCTCAGGTCGCGCATCTCGACGACGTCGGGATGGCGGAACAGCGCGTTGTTGTCGAAGCTCATCTTGCCGTCGAGCGCCATGACCTGGCCGCTCTGGCTCACGACCAGCGGGTTGATCTCGACCAGATCGGTGTCGAGCGCCTCCGCGGCGGCCGCGAGCGCCTCGAGGAAGCGCACGCCGTTCTTGAACGCGTCCCCTTCGAGGCCCAGCCCGTACGCGAGGCGGCGCGCCTGGTAGTCGGCCAGCGACACGGCGGGGTCGACCGTCTCACGCAGGATCTTCTCGGGGGTGCTGGCCGCCACCTCTTCGATCTCCATGCCGCCCTCGGTGGACGCCATGACGACATTGCGCCCCGTGGCGCGATCGAGCACCACCGACACGTACAGCTCGCGG
The DNA here is from genome assembly GCA_037386005.1 of Deinococcales bacterium. Lineage (GTDB taxonomy): Bacteria > Deinococcota > Deinococci > Deinococcales > Trueperaceae > JASBRS01. The sequence goes on from JARRMM010000013.1 coordinate 6,955, forward strand.
GCGATGTCGATGCCCTGCTCGATGTACAGGCGGTTGACCTGCTTGCCCTCCGGGCCGGTCTGCACGGTGGCGAGGGTCGAGCCCAGCATCTTCTCGGCGAGTTCGCGCACCTTCGCCTCGGCCGCTTCGACGCCGCCCTTCAGCCCGTCGGTGACCACGTTGACGCCGGCCAGATCGGGGTGCTCGAGGAAACGCCCCTTCCCGCGCCCGCCGGCGTGGATCTGCGACTTGACCACCACCACGGGGTGACCGCCCGCCTCCACCACTGGACGCACCGCGGCCACGGCCTCGTCGACCGTGGTGGCGACACGCCCGATCGGCACCGCGATGCCGCGCTGCTTCATCAGCTCCTTGGCTTGGTACTCATGGATCTTCAAGGGAGACCTCCCACGGTCATCAGCGAACCGTTCTCAGCAAACCGCTCCAGGGTAACGCTCGGAGCCGTCCAGCACCAAGCGCCTGCCCGGAATGGACCGGCACCGTGGCGCGACGGGTGGCGAGCGCGGCCGAGCGCCGGCCCGTGTGCAACCCTTCAACGTCGACCGCGGCTGCGGGCAGTAGCATGCGGGCATGGTGCGCACCGCCATCCTGACCGTCAGCGACCGGGGCGCCGCTGGGGAGCGCGAGGACACCTCCGTGCAGGAGATCCGTCGCCTGCTCCAGGGCGGCCCCTTCGTCGAGGTGGACTACCAGCTCGTGCCCGACGAGCAGGCCATGATCCGCGCCAAGTTGCGGCTGTGGTCCGACCAGGACACGGTCGACCTGGTGCTCACGACCGGCGGCACGGGGCTGGCCCTCCGCGACCGTACGCCGGAGGCCACGCGCGAGGTGATCGAGCGCGAGGTGCCGGGGCTGGCCGAGCTGATGCGCGCCCACGGCGTGACCTCGAATCCTCGTGCGGCCCTGTCGCGCGGGCTCGTCGGCGTGCGGCGACGGACCCTCATCGTCAACCTGCCGGGGAGCGCGCGAGGGGCCCGAGAGGCGTTGGAAGCGGTGATAGGGGTGCTGCCGCACGCGGTGGACACGATCCTCGGGGAACGCCGCAGCGCGCCGGAGTCCTGGCACAACTGACCACGCCGTTCGGCTCGGTCGATCTTCGGGGTCCCCGCTATCACCATGAGAGCCTGCCGGCCCCACCCCGACGGGCGTCCGTTGTGTAGCATGGCCTGGTGACGGTCCTGGCGTTGGTGGTGCTGATCCTTGCCCTGCTGGTGGGGCTGGTGGGCGTCATCCTACCCGTGCTGCCGGGCGTCCCGGTGGCCGCCGTCGGTGTCGTGCTGGCGGCGTGGATCGTCGGCTTCCAGCGGTTCGGAGTGCTCGAGCTCGGATACGTCGTGGGGCTGGCGGTGCTCGCCCAGATCATCGACCTTGCCGGCAACTGGGTCGGTGCCCGGTTCTACGGCGCCAAGCGCGCGGGGCTCTGGGGAGGCGTGCTGGGGTCGTTGGTGGGCCTGCTGTTCTTCCCGCCGTTCGGGTTCCTGCTGGGTGCGCTGGTGGGCGCCGTGCTCTTCGAGCTGCTGGGGGGGAGGCCGCTCGACGAGGCGCTACGCGCGGGGATCGGCGCTTTCGTCGGCACGCTGGGAGGCACCATCGCGAAGCTGTTGATCGTGGTGGCGATGGCGGTGGTGAGCATCCCGCGACTGCTGTGAGAGGCGCGGCCGCGAGGTCGGGACGGCGACTGGTAAGCTCGCGTCCTGAGGCGTGACCGAAAGGCGGCGTGGCCGTCGCCTGTGAGAGGACGACTTCATGGATCCCATTCTCGTTCACATCGGGCCCCTGGCGATCCGCTGGTACGGCTTCCTGATCGCGCTCGCGGTGCTGATCGGGGCCCTGTGGGCGCTCCGCCTGGCCGAGCGCCGCGGACTCGATCCCGACAAGCTGCTCGACGCGGCGGTCTGGCTGGTGCTCGCCGGCATCGTCGGCGCGCGACTGGTCTACGTCGTGACCAGCCCCTCGGCGTTCTTCGGGCCGGGTGGGCAACCGCTGTACTCCTTCAAGGTGTGGCAGGGGGGCATCAGCATCCACGGCGTCATCATAGGCGTGCTGGTCGCGATGTGGTTGTACGCCCGGGTGCAGCGCATCAACATGTGGGCCTACATGGACGTGCTCACCCCGCTCGGGGCGCTCGGCATCATGGGCGGGCGCATCGGCAACATCATGAACGGCACCGACACGGGGGGTCGCCTGACGAACTGGGCCATCGGCATCGATTGGCCGAAGCCCGGGACCCCCTTCCTCGGGGCGTTCGGACGCTTCCTGTTCGGCAAGGACCTGTGGCAGTATGCGCCTCCCGCCTGCCGCGCGGTACCGGCGGGGCAGCCGTGCCACATCCACTTCGCCCAGGCCTACGGCTTCCTGGTGGGCTTCATCCTGCTGTTCATCGTGCTGTGGGCGCTGCGGCGCAGCCGCGCGCCGGGGTACGCCTTCTGGCAGTTCGCGCTCTGGTACTCGGTGCTGCGCAGCCTGCTGGAGGAGCCGTTCCGTGACAACCCGCTGTTCTGGAAGGTCTACGACAACCTGCAGGCGGGCGTCGGCTTCTTCACCCTGACGCAGCTCGTGAGCGTCCCCATCATCCTGGTGTCGATCGCCATGCTGTTGCGCATCCGTGCCCGCGAGCGCGACGGGCGACGAGCAGCGGCGGCCGAGGGGGGCTGAGGGTGGCCGGCGACGGGCTGAGCGTCCTGGTGCTCGCCGCCGGGCAGGGGACCCGCATGCGCTCCGCGCTCCCGAAGGTGCTCCATGAGGCCGCCGGGCGGCCCTTGCTGGAGCACGTGTTGCGGGCCGCGCGCACGCTGGCGCCCGAGCGCCTGGTGGTGGTGGTCGGCCACGGTGCCGACCGGGTCCGGCAGCGCTTCGCCGGCCAGGAGGTGGAGTTCGTCGAGCAGATCGAGCAGCGCGGGACGGGGCACGCGCTACTGTGCGCCCGGCCGACGCTGGAGGGTGCCCGCTCGCTCCTGGTGCTCTACGGCGACCAGCCGTTGGTGCGCCCCGACACGCTGCGGGGGCTGATCGAGGAGCAGCGCCGTCGTGGCGGCGCGGTGATGCTCACCTACGAGGTGGACGATCCCTTCGGGCTTGGACGCGTCGTCCGCGCTCCCGACGGCGGCGTCCTACGGGTGGTGGAGGAGAAGGACGCGTCGGTCGAGGAGCGTTCGATCCGCGAGGTCTACCCCGGCGCCATCGTCCTCGACGAGGCCGTCTTCGAGCTCGCCGATCACCTGAGCGACGACAACGCGGCGGGCGAGTACTACCTCACCGACATGGTCGACCTCTACCGGCGCAGCGGACGGGGGCTCCACGCGCATCGTGGTTGGGACGAGATGCGCGAGCTGGTCGGCGTGAACACCCGGGCCGAGCTGGCGCGGGCCGAGGCCCTGCTGCGCGGCCGGGTCCGCACCCGCTGGCTGGCCGCCGGCGTCACCATGCACGCCCCGGAGTCCACCTTCCTCGACGACGGCGTCGAGCTGGCGCCCGACGTGGTCCTGGAGCCCGGCGTGCTGCTCAGGGGCTCCACAAGGATCGGTACGGGGGCGCGGGTGGGTGCGTACGCCGTGCTGGAGGACTGCGACGTGGCGCCGGCCGCCCTCGTGCCGCCCCACACGGTCGCGCGGGGGCGCAGCTTCGAGGCTTGACAGGGTTCGGAGGGTCTAATCGTCGGCGCCTGGTGCCCCGCCCCCCAGCGGCAGGTGGGTGGTGTAGGGTTCCTCCGGCGGGCACAGCAGCGTCTCCAGGGTGAGGTCCTGCAGGCGAAGGCGTGCGCTCTCCGCGTAGAACCCCACGCGGCCTTCCACGAAGCGCTCGTCGGCGAGCGTGAGGAGCACGGCGCCGTCGAGGGAGAACTCCAGATAGGATCCGTAGGCGAGCAGCGTGAAGGGGTGTGGGTCGCCGTGGGGCACGTAGAAGTTCGACTGCAGCGGAACGTAGTCGAAGGCCTCCTGGACGTCGCCACCCGGGTGCGCCCCCCAGGCGCGCAGTTGCGCGATCCCCTTGGGGAGGTCGAGGCTGAGGTAGTAGCCGTCGCCGTCCTCGGTGAGGCGCAGCGCCAGGCCGATCTTGCCGCTGCCGTCCATGTGGAGCTCGCCGCGGAGCCGGAAGTCACGATGGACACCGGGCAGCAGGAACGTCTCGAAGCCGCTGTCGCAGCCGAAACGGGCGACGCCGTCCTCGGCCTCGCTGACGGCCGCTTCGAGCCCGAACAACGGTTCGAGCGGCAGCAGGTCGGTCCCGCTCGTGGTGTCCTGGACGCGTTCGTCGAACCCCGAGAAGCTCGCGAGGTAGAGCTCTCCATCCTCGTCGGCGCGTAGCTCCTTCGGCGGCGGCAAGAGGTGCTGGCCGTCGGTCACGCGCCCCTTGAAGAAGAAGTTCCATACCAGCCAGCGCTCGCCATCGCGGCACACCCGCGCGGCGTAGTTGCCCTGCGGGAGCAGCACGTTGTCGGAGAAGTTGAGGTAGGGGCCCTCGAAGGCGTCGGCATGCCAGTAGTGGACCTTGACGTCCTCGCGGATCGAGCCGAGCAGGTACCAGCGGCCCCCGAGCTCCACGGGAACCGGCACCTCGATGTCGTCGTAGCGGCTGGGGTGGAACAGCGGTGCCCGGGGCTCGAACCGGTCGGGCGCCGCCTCCTCGAACACCGCGACCGCTCCGCGTCGGATGACCGGGCCGTGGTCCACCCGGCCCGCGGCCAGCAGGTACCCCTTGCCGTCCACGCGCACGAAGTAGGGGTCGCGGAAGCTGACCCAGTGGCGCCCCTGCTCCAGGGAGTGCTCGTACGGCGGCGCGGTGAGCTCGAGCGGGAAGGCGCCGGAGTCGTCCTTCTCCCAGTCGAACAGGTTGCTCGAGCGCGCCAGCCCGACGCGTTGGACGCGACCGCGATCACGCATGCTGAGCCCGGTGTAGAACATGCGCCACCATCGGTCCCGGTGGGGATCGGGGGAGACGCTCATGGTCCACAGCATGTCGTCGTCCCAGGTGCCGGGGTGACTGATGAACAGCGCGTTCTCCACGCGCTCCCAGGACAGGCCATCGTCGGACACCGCGTGGGCGATGTAGTCGTGGTTGGGGAGCACCAGGTGGAACAGATGGAAGAGGCCGCCCGAGCGGACGACCTCGACATCACCGATCTCGCTGATGCGGAATCCGAAGCCTGCGTACATGGCCTAGACCTCCTCGCCGGAGCTCGCGTGGGACATCGGTCGGTTGTCGGCGGGGGTCGCTCCCCCGGCTAGCAACCCGTAGTGCCGCAGGCCCTCCAGGACGCCACTCGCCAGCTCGGCGTCCGCGAAGTAGATCCCTCGCCGACCCTTGAGGCCCTCCATCTCCGGCGCATGGTTGCCGACCACGATGCCGGGATGGCGCGTGGTAAGCATCTCGGTGTCGTTGCCCGAGTCGCCGGCGACGACGATGTCGCGCCCGGCTACCCCCCACTTGCGGGCCAGGTAGCGGATGGCCTTGCCCTTGGATGCGCGGGAGGGCAACACGTCCAGGTAGGCGCCGCTGGAGTGCACCACCGTCGCCTGGGTGCCGGCCCGGTCCAGAGCGTCCCGGACCTCCTCCACGCGCCTTGCGGCTTCCTCGCCCTCGGCGGCCAGATAGTAGCTGATCTTGAACGCGCGCTGGGCGTGCTCGGGTTGCAGCTCGAGGAAGGGGAGGGCGTCCAGCGCACGGCGGATGGCCTCCGGCTTCCAGCCGTGGGACAGGTAGTGGGCGTAGCCGCGGTCCGGCACCGCCTCGCGGCCGTAGTAGATCTCGGACCCGACGGCGCAGATGAGCACGTCGGGCGCGGGGATGGCGTGCGTCTCGAGTGCGTCCTGGACCTGCTCCAGGTTGCGGCCCGAGGCCACGGCGAAGGCGATGTCCGCCCCCTCGAGGGCACGGCGGAGGTGTTGGAGGCCTTCGACGTCATCGCCGCCCTCCTCATCGATGAGGGTGTGGTCGATGTCGCTGACCAGCAGCCGCCGTCCCGCCCGCAGGTCCTCGCCTGCGCCCGTCCGCCAGGCGGCCTCGCGCAGCTCGGGCAGCCGTTCGCGTAGGCCGGCCAGCTCGCGCAGGTAGGTCTCGGCGTGCGCCTCCCAGGCGTAGTGCTCGCGCACCCCGGCGATGCCGTTCTCGGAGAATCGGTCCCACTCGTCGTGGTCGACCAGGATGCGCTTCAGCGCGTCCTGGATGGCCCTGGTATCGCGTGCGTCCACCAGGATGCCGCTGCCGCAGTTGGCGATGATGTCCTGCGGCCCACCGTGATCGGTCGAGACCACCGGCAGCCCCGACGAGCTCGCCTCGATCAGGGTGATGCCGAAGTTCTCGACCAGGGCGGGATTGATGAACACCCCGCGCTTGGCCGCCGCGATGCGGTAGAGCACCGGGATGTCGGTGTCGGGATCGTGCTTCTTGGGGAGCGCCATGCGGCCGTACAGGTCGTAGCGGTCCATCAGCAGGAGCATGCGGGTCAGCACCTCCTGCTCGTTGTCGTCCATCTGCTCGATGTCCTTGCGGACGCCCGCGAAGACGGCCAGGTTCGCGATCTGCTGCAGCTCCTTGTCCTCGCCGTAGGCGGTGAGCAGACCGTCGATGTTCTTGCGGCGGTCGGGCCGGCTGATGGCGAGGATCAACGGCTTGTTGGGGTCGTAGAGGAACCGCCCGATCTCCTGGCGCATGCGCACGCGTGCGCGCACCACCTCCTCACCGGGATCGAAGCCCTCGTCCAGGTCGTAGTAGAAGGGGTAGAAGGTGTCGACCTCGATGCCGGGAGGGATCACCCGGTAGTTGGCGTGCGGGCTCGCCTGGTACAGCTCGTAACCGCGGTGCACCTCGTGGTGCGTGCTGGCGATCACGAGGTCGGCCTTCTCCAGGACCTCCTCCTCGACCGCGATACGGTGGCGGATGTGGTACTGGCGATCGATCTCCTCGGCGGACATCCCTGCGCCTTCGAGCACGCGCAGCTTGTTGCGCCCCAGCGAGTGCCCCGTGAAGACCAGCGGCACGCCCAGCACGCTGGCGAGCTGCAAGGCGACGTAGCCCGCGTCGGCGTAGTGGCCGTGGACGATGTCGGGCCGGATCCCGCGCTGCCGGTTGAAGCGCAACACGCCCTCGACGAACTCGTCGAGCATGGGCCAGAGCAGCTCCTTGCGGCGGTAGCGCGTGCCCCCCGCCTTGATGCGCACCAGCCGCGCGCCCTCGCCCAGCTCCTCGATGGGCTCGGCATAGTCGTCGGACACCCGCGGATCCTCGATCAGCCGGGTGAACAGGTCGACCTGGCGGACGTCCTCACGGCGCCCCAGGGCGCGTGCCAGCTCCACAACGTACTTCGTCTGGCCACCGGTGTCGGCGTCGCGACCGAGCTCCAGGTCCCGTCCCCGGATGAGGCCGTGAACGCTGAACATCTGGATGACCAGCCCATCCCCCTCGTTCGCCGCTGTGCTGTCGGACATGGTCGGTCAACCCTCCCGGAACAGCGTAGCAGCCGCTTCTCGGAACCTCCGTAGGCGAGGGTAGGCCGCGTGCGCGGCCGCCTCGGGGCCGGGGTGCTATCCTGCGCCGGGAGGAGCGATGTCGCTGTTCAGAAAGCCGCCCGCAGTCCTTGCCCTGGAAGACGGTACCGTCTACTACGGCTACGCCTTCGGCCACCCGGGCCGCACGGTGGGGGAGGTGGTGTTCAACACCTCCATGACCGGCTACCAGGAGATCCTGACCGATCCGAGCTACAAGGGCCAGATCGTCACGATGACGTACCCGCACATCGGTAACTACGGGGTCAGCGTGTACGACATGGAATCGAACCGCCCCTACGCTCAGGGGTTCATCGTGCGCGAGTTCAGCCGCACCGCATCGAACCATCGCGCCAACCAGGACCTGCAGAGCTTCATGGAACAGCACCGCATCGTGGGCATCGAGGGGATCGACACGCGGGCGCTCACCCGTCGCTTGCGCACCGGCGGCGTGGTCAAGGGTGTCATCCACCACGGGGAGGTCGACGATCTGGTGGAGGCGGAGCTGGTGCGCATCGCGCGCGAGCATCCCGACATCGACGGCCGCGACATGACGCCGGAGGTCACCACGCCTCTACCGTACGCCCGCCCGTCGTTCAACGATCATCCGCGGGTGGTCGTGATGGACTTCGGGATCAAGCACTCGATCGTGTACAAGCTCGAGCAGGCCGGGGCCGAGGTCATCGTGGTCCCTGCCCAGACGACGCCGGCACAGATCATGGCGCTCGATCCCTACGGCCTGGTGCTCTCCAACGGTCCCGGGGACCCGGACGGGCCCAAGTACGCACACGACACGGTCTGGCAGCTGCTGGGGCTGCTGCCCACCTACGGCATCTGCCTGGGGCATCAGCTCCTCGGCCTGGCGGTCGGCGGCAGGACCTTCAAGCTGCGCTACGGCCACCACGGCGCCAACACGCCGGTCAAGAACGTGGTCACGGGCGCGGTCGAGATCACCAGCCAGAACCACAACTACGCCGTGGACATCGACTCCATCCCGGGGCGCCAGTTCGTCGCCACGCACATCAACCTCAACGACGGCACGCTGGAGGGCATGGCCCACCAGCGCTACCCCGTCTTCAGCGTGCAGTACCACCCGGAGGCGAGCCCCGGGCCGCACGACGCGAACTACCTGTTCCAACGCTTCATCGAGGAAGTCAACGCCTTCGAGGGAGCCACCGCGCTCCCGGCGGCGAGCGGCCAGGCCCTCAGCGGTACGCTCTGAGCGGCTCGTGGATCAGTTGACCACGCGCGTCGGCGCCTGGCGGTTCTTACGCCAGCGGACGAGCAGGTATGCGGCCAGGCCCACGGGGCCCAGCAGGAGCGTCGCGACCACATAGGGAGCGGCGGCGAGCGACCAGTAGCGCGCGTCACGGAAGATCCACACGCCCGCGAACAGCGACAGGGTGGCGAGATCGGCGACGGCGAGCAGCGTGCCCCAGCCCGTGCCGAGGAAGGTGCGGGCGGCGTCGAGCGTGAGGCTGGGGATGCCGCTGGCCGAGAGCGCCCCGATGAGCGGCGCCAGCGCCACCACGCCGAGCGCGATGAAGGGCCACGGCGACTGCACCGCCTGGATGGTGAAGCGGCGGCGCGGGAACAGCAGCATGGCGCCCCACAGCAGCAGGGGAGCGAGTACGAACAGGTTGAACAGGCCGTCCATGCCAGCGAGTGTACCGTCACGCCCAGGTGGGTGGCGGGAGGGCGGGATGCATCCGTGATGAGCGCGTGCCACACTGGAAAGACCATGCGTGGCGAACGGCTCCTGCTCGTCGAGGACGATCGCGACATCGCCCGGGTCGTCGAACTGCACATCGCAGACCTGGGATACGAGGTGGTGTGGACACCGTCGGGTGAGGAGGGCCTCGAGCTGGCGCTGTCGGGCCGCTTCGCGCTGGTGGTGCTCGACCTCATGCTGCCGGACCTCGACGGCCTGGAGCTCTGCCGCACCCTGCGGGCCAGGCGGCCGGAGGTGCTGGTGCTGATGCTCACCGCGCGCTCCTCGGAGCTCGACCGCGTGGTGGGGCTGGAGCTCGGGGCGGACGACTACCTCGGCAAGCCGTTCGGGGTCCGCGAGCTGCAAGCGCGCATCAAGGCGCTGCTCCGGCGCCAGCGGGACGCCTTGCAGTCGGAGCGGGAGCCCGAGAGCGTCCAGGTGGGCGAGCTCGAGATCGATGTCCGGGCGCGCGAGGTGCGGCTGGCGGGGGAGCCGGTGCACCTGACGGCCCGCGAGTTCGACCTGCTACTGCAGTTCGCGCGCAACCCCGGTCGCGTCTACAGCCGTACGCAGCTGCTCGATCTGGTGTGGGGGCAGGGGTTCGACGGTTTCGAGCACACCGTCAACTCGCACATCAACCGCCTGCGCGGCAAGATCGAGCCCGACCCGGGGCGGCCGCGCTACATCCATACGGTGTGGGGTGTCGGGTACAAGCTCGTGGTGCCGGAGGCGTGATCGGCGGGTGAGGACCCTCCACGCCCGCCTGATGCTGGTCCTGGCCCTGACACTGGTGCCGGCCGGTGCGGCGCTGCTGTCGCTCACGGTACGCAGCGCGCGCGCCTACTACCAGGAGGTGACGCAGCGACAGAACGCCGACGTCGCCGCGAACCTGGTCTCGCAGCACGACCTGATGATCGGCCACGACGTGGACCGCCAGAAGCTGTCCGAGGTCGCCAGGAACCTGGCGATGACCAACCCCGGAGTCGAGGTGTACGTGCTGGATCCCGCCGGTCGCGTGCTGGCGGGCAGCATCCCCGCCGCCGAGCGGCGGCGCTCCAGCGTCGCCGTCGAACCGCTGCGGTCGTTCGTGCGGGGCGACCGGCACTTCCCGCTGCTGGGTACGGACCCTCGTCTCGGCGACCGCACCGTGTTCTCGGCGGCTCCGCTGGCGGGCGGCGGCGGGTACCTCTACGTCGTGCTCACCGACGAGCTGCGGGCCGGCATCATGCGCGAGGTCCAAGGGAGCACGGCGCTGAGGGTCGCTCTCTACGGGAGCGGGGCGGTGCTGGTCCTGGTCCTGATAGGCGGTGCGCTCGCCTTCTTCCTGCTCACGCGGCGCCTGCGGCGCCTCCAGCGAGCCATGACCGCCTTCCGCAACGCGGGGGCCGGGGCCGGGGCCGTGCCGCTCACGCCCGTTGCCCACCCGCACGACGAGATCGACGCCCTCCGCAACGACTTCGTTGCACTGACCGAGCGCATCGGCGAGCAGGTGGACGCGCTCCGGCGGGCCGACCGGGTCCGGCGCGAGCTCGTCACGAACGTGTCGCACGACCTCAGGACACCGCTGGCTGCCCTGCGTGGCTCGCTGGAGACGCTGGTCCTCAAGGGCGACGGCCTCGACGAAGCGGAGAGGTCGACCTTCCTGAGCACCGCGCAATCCCAGAGCGAGCGCCTGGGGCGGCTCATCGACCAGCTCTTCGAGCTGTCGCTCCTGGACGACGACGCCTCGCCGCTGAGGGCGGAGGACTTCCCGCTGGCGGAGCTGGTGTCCGATGCCGTGCAGAAAGAACGCCCTAGAGCGGAAGCGGCGGGCGTGCGACTGACGTTCGAGACGCCGAGCGTGCAACCCGTGGTACGCGGCAATCTCGGGCTGATCGAGCGGACGCTCCTGAACCTGGTCGACAACGCGCTGCGGCACACGCCGGACGGAGGGGAGGTGCGGGTGTCGCTGTGGACCGAGCCGGACGGCCGGGTCGCGGTGGAGGTGCGCGATACCGGGGAGGGGATCGCCCCGGAGCACCAGCCGCGCATCTTCGAGCGCTTCTACCGGGTGGGGGACGGTACCTCGCGGGCCGGGGACGGCGCCGGACTGGGGCTCGCCATCGCGGCCAGGGTGGTGGAGCTCCACGGCGGCAGCTTGTCGGTGGTGAGCCGGCTCGGGGAGGGGAGCCGCTTCCGTTTCGACCTGCCGCCCGCGCCACGCCGTGACCGTTCGGTGAACGATCGTGATGGAGGCGCCAACCCCGGATCCTAGGCTCGAACCCGAAAGGGAAGGGGTGAGAGCCTTGCCAAGTCGCATGCTGGCCCTCGGGACGGTCCTGGCCTTCGTCGCGTTCACCACGGCCGTAGCCCAGGACGCCATGACGATGGGTGGCCACACCGTATCGGTCACGATCACCAACACGACCGCGCACCAGACCTTCAGCGCACCGGTGGTGGTGGCGCACTCCGGTGCCTACCAGCCGTTCGCGCTGGGGCAGCCGGTGCTGCCGGAGCTGATCCCGCTGGCCGAGGACGGGATGACCGAGGACTTCGAGACGGTGGCGAAGGTCGAGCCGTCGGTCCTGGACTACGCCATCGCCAAGGCGCCGTTGGCCCCGGGACAGAGCGTCACCCTGCAGGTGAAGGTCGACGATGCGCACATGCTGCTGTCGGCCTTCGGGATGCTGGTGACGACCAACGATGCCGTCTTCTACTACGGGGACGACCTCTCGATGGCGGGCGCGGCGGGCGGCGGTTCCAAGCCTCCGGGCTCGTCGATGTCGTCGGGCTCGGACGCGATGGGCTCGTCCGACGCCATGGGATCGCCGGAAGCGATGGGCTCCTCAGACGCGATGGGATCGTCGGATGCCATGGGGCCGTCGGACGCCATGGGGTCGTCTGGATCGATGGGCTCGCCCGGCGCCACGGGGAGCTCGGAGGGCACCCTGTCCGGAGACACGATGTCCGGCGACGGCATGTCCGGCGACAACATGGGCCAGGCGGTGGACCTCTACGCCGGGTCGGTGCGCGTCCTGGACGCGGGCAGTGAGGCGAACACCGAGTCGTGCCACGACGTCCCGGGGCCGCCCTGCAACAGCGTCGGCGCACGGCATCCGGCCATGGCCGAGGGCGTGGTGAGCGTGCACCAGGGGCTCACCGGAGCCGGCGATCTCGACCCCGCGGTCTACGGCTGGACCGATCCGGTGGCCACCGTCACCCTGAGCACGCCCTGAGCGAATGGCTTCACCGAGCACCGGCGACGGGTCAGCGACCCGTCGCCGGTGCTCCTCGCGATGTTCGTCCTCACGGTGCTCGGGGCGTAGGTGGCCGAGGCGTGACGCCCGTGCGGCGGGCGGTGTTCAGCCCGGCGAGAACAGCTCGTCGGAGTCGAGCCACAGCGTGACCGGTCCGCGGTTGACCAGCTCGACCTGCATCTCCTCGCCGAATCGGCCGGTCGCGACGGGAACGCCTGCGCCTCGCAACGCCTCCACGAAGTGCTGGTAGAGCCGGTCCGCCAGCTCGGGCGAAGCGGCGTTGGTGAAGCCCGGACGGTTGCCGCCCCTGGCGTCGCCGTAGAGCGTGAACTGGCTCACCACCAGGCAGCCACCGCCCACGTCCGGTAGGGCACGGTTCATGCGTCCTGCCTCGTCTTCGAACACCCGCAGCTTGCGGACCTTGTCCGCCAGGCGTTCCGCCACCGCCTCGTCGTCCGACGGCCCCACCCCCAGCAACACCAGGAAGCCGTTGTCGGTCGCACCGACCACCTCGCCGCCGACGCGGACCGAGGCGCGGCTCACACGCTGCAAGAGCGCCCTCACGGCAGCTCCCCGCCGCCCGTAGCATCGGTGCCGGGCCCCGGCGCCATGGGGAGCTCGTGGGCGTCGGTTCCCTCATCGGCCACGCGATCGGCAGCGGTCTCGATGCGGGCACGGACGGACCGGAGGGCCGTCCACAGGAGGTCGCGCTCCGCCTCGACGAGGTTCCCCGCCGTCTTGTCCTGGAGCATCTCGAGCAGGTGCAAGCTCCGTTGTGCTGCCGCCAGCCCCCGCACACCGTCGCGGTCGGCGCGGGCACGCAGCGGACTGTCGTCATCCCCCAGCGCCACCTCGGCCGAGGACCTCAGCGCGTGGATCAGCCCCATGAAGCGGGGATCGGCTGCGCCGCTCAAAACAGCCCGTCCTGCCGGGCCGTGTCGATGGCTAGGTTGGGCACCTTCGGCGGGAGGGTCTGCAGGACGCGCACGAGCTCCTGCATGTCCTGCCAGGTCTGCCACTTGGGGCCGCCGCGCTCGCGGCTCGGGTTACGGAGCAGGTAGGCGGGGTGGTAGAGGGGGAAGACGCGGATCCCGTGCCAGTCGAACCACTGGCCGTGGGTGCGTGTGATCCCGTCCTTCGTGCCCAGGAAGTACTGTGTCGGCACGTTGCCGAGCGTGCTGATGATCTGTGGCCGGATGAGCTTGATCTGCGTCAGCAGTACCGGCTCGCTCGCCGCGATCTCCTCGGGGCGCGGGTTGCGGTTCCCCGGAGGCCGGAACTTGACCATGTTGGTGATGTAGATGTCGTCGCGGTCCAGGCCCACGGAGGCGAGGACACGGTCCAGCAGCTGGCCGGCGCGACCGACGAACGGTCTGCCGGAGAGGTCCTCCTCCTCGCCGGGGGCTTCGCCCACGAACATCAACCGTGCGTCGGGATCGCCCTCGCCGAAGACCAGGTTGTTCGAAAGCTCGTGCAGGGCCTCGGGACGCTCCGCCGCCTGCCGCTCCAAGTCCTCCAGCGTCACGGCCTAGTCATAACACGGGCCGTGCTGGCAGACCCGAGCGGCCCGGCGGGGACCCCGGACCTCGCTCCTGGTTCAGTGCGGAGCGTTGCTGAGGGGTGGGCGCTGGCTGCGGACCTCGCGGCGGACCTTGGGTTCGAGCCCGATCATCAGGAAGAAGTTCTCCAGGGCGTTCTCCTCGCCCTTGATCTCGGTGAAGCTGGCGTCGTCGGTCCCGGTCACGAACGGGAGCTCCTGGTAGCGGCGCAGCGCCTCGCGGACGACGTCCGACGGGCTCCGGGTCTGAGCGATCTCGGCGAGATGGGCGTACACCGTGCGGCGGGCCTCGGCATGGCGGCGGAAGGCGTCGGGGTTGTCGGTCTCGGCCGAGCGTAGGAGGTCCTGCTTGGCGATGCGCCGATAGTGCTTCAGGCCCCGGATGATCTCGTCCGAGCTGAGAACCACCTTCACGTCCATAGCCTCTCCTTTCGGGCGCTCTCGCGCCACAGAGCGACACGCCGCGGCCGGCTGGGCCGTGGTTGCGAGCCGATCGTCTTGCCGGAGGTACGAAGGCTTCCCGCCCGCACGCACGGCCGAGCTTGCGGCAGGTGCGGGCGCGCGTCCTTCACGTCGATCATGCCTCGATCGGGGTCATGGGCACCGGAGGAAGTTCCTCCTCCGCGCCCGGGGATTCGAGCAGGTCACCGGAGTAGCGTTGGAGCGCGCTCAGCTCCTCGGCGTCGGACCGATAGCCGCACGCCTGGCACTCGAGCTCGCTGAAGCCCTCCACGTAGTCGTAGGTGATGGTGTCCCGGCTCCCGCACTGCGGGCAGGCGGTGTGTTCGCGTCGTCCTTCAGCGTCCACCAGGTCCGCTCCTTGCGACAGTCTAGCGCACTCCCACGGCCCCCGTGGGCGACCCGGCTGACGCAAGGAGCGACAGCGTTCAGGACGGCGTCGCCGGCTCAGTCGCGGGCTGCGCCTGCGGCCTGCTCGAGCAGCTCCTCGGCGTGACGGAGCGAGGCCTCGGTGACGCCGCCCGAGAGCATCCGGGCGAGCTCCTCCAGCCGGGCGTTGTGGTCCAGGCGGGAGACGCGTGTGACCGTGCGCTCCCCGGCTTCGGCCTTGGTGACCGAGTACTGCGCGTCGGCGAACGCGGCCACCTGCGGCAGGTGCGTGACCACCAGCACCTGGTGACGTTCCGACAAGCGCTTGAGGAGGGCGCCCACGGCACGAGCGGTGCGGCCTCCGATGCCGGCGTCGATCTCGTCGAAGGCCAGCACCGGCGAGTCGCTGCCGGTCACGAGGTGGAGCGCCAGCATCAAGCGCGACAGCTCGCCGCCGGAGGCCACGTCGGCGACCGGCGCGAGCGGCTCGCCCGGATGCGCCACGAACAGGAAGCGGACGTGGTCGCGCCCGTCAGGCCCTGGTTCCTGGGTCTCGGCGAGCTCGACTTCGAACCGGGCCTGCCCCATGCCCAGCTCGGCCAGGAGCGGCGTGAGGCGGTGGCAGAGGTCACCGGCGGCGCGCCGGCGCGCCGAGGTGAGGTCGGCCGCCGATGCCGCGAGCTCGTCTGCGAGGGCGGTTGCCTCCTGCTCGAGGGCCTGGCTGTCGGCTTCGGCATGGTCGAGGCGTTCACGCTCCTGGGCCGCCCGCTCCCGGAAGGCCAGGACGTCGGCGACGGTCGCCCCGTACTTGCGGCGCAAGGCCTCGATACGCGCGAGGCGCGCCTCGACCGCGTCGAGCCGAGCCGGGTCGGCCTCGAAGTCGGAGAGGAAGCCCTCGACCTCCGCGGCCACGGCCTCGAGCGCTGTGGTCGCCTGCTCGAGGTCGTTGGCGAGGGCGGCGAGCGTGGCGTCGAAGCGACCGGCGCTGCGGAGCTCGCGTAGCGCCTCGGCAGCGCGCTCGACGGCGTTGCCTTCGGCGTCGGCGAGGGCGGCGAACGCGTGGCCTGCGGAGAGCGCGATGCGCTCGGCGTGGCGCAGGCGCTCCACCTCGGCCTCGAGGCGCGTCTCCTCGGCCGGTTCGAGCTTCGCGGCGTCGATCTCCTCGATCTGGAACGCCAGCATGTCGAGCTGCCGCGCCCGGTCGCGCGAGGCCTCGCGCAGCTCGTTGAGCTGGCCGAGGACCTCACGGTAGCGGCGGAAGCCCGCCCGGTGACGCTGCAGTGCGTCGCGCTCCGTTTCGGTCAACAGGCGGTCGAGCTGCCGGCGCTGCACCTGGGGGCGTACGAGGTCGGTCGCGCCGTGCTGGCCGAAGATGGCGACCAGCTCCGCGCTGCGCTCCTCGAGCTCGCCGACGGTGACGACCTCGCCATCGATGCGGGCGTTGTGCCGGCCGTTGCGGCTGAGCCGCCGGGAGGCGCTGGCGAAGGGGGCGCCTTCGAACAGCCCCTGCACCAGCGCGGCGTCGCGCTCGGCGCGGATGAGTCCAGCGTCGGCGCGAGCCCCCGTCAGCAGGGAGAGCGCGTCGACGAGGATCGACTTGCCGGCGCCGGTCTCGCCCGTGAGGGCGTTGAAGCCCGGCTCCAGCTCCAGCGCGAGCTCGTCGACGATGGCGAAGTCCCGCAGCTCCAGGGTCCGCAGCACGGCGTCCAGTATAGGGCGGGCCGCGACTCGCGGCCGGCGGCGCGCGGCAGGTGCCGCGCGGGCGGCGGGCGGCTGCGCGCGTCGCGCTAGACTCCATGCATGCACGACGCCACCGCCGACACGGCGCTCACCTGGGTCGAGTGCCCGCGCGATGCCTGGCAGGGATTGCCGCGCCACGTGCCGGCGCCGAGCGCAAGCGTGCCCACCTTGCCGCGCTCCTGCGCGCCGGCTTCCGGCACCTCGATCTGGGCTCGTTCGTCTCGCCGCGCGCCGTCCCCCAGATGGCCGACACCGAGGAGGTGCTCGCCGGTCTCGAGCGGCCGCCGGACGCCGACTTCCTCTGCATCATCGGCAACGAGCGCGGCCTGGCGCGTGCGCTGGCGGTGCCCGGCGTCACCAGCGTGGGGTTCCCGCTGTCCGTCAACGAGACGTTCCAGCAGCGCAACGTAGGCCGGTCGTTGGAGGCGTCGTGGAGATTGGTGGAGGCGCTGGCCGAGGGCGCGGCCGCAGCGCGGCGGAGCCTGGTGGTCTACCTGTCGATGGGGTTCGGGAACCCCTACGGCGATCCGTGGGAGCCCGCCGATACCGCCGCGGCGGTGCGCCGGCTGCGTCAGGCGGGCGTGCGCCGCATCGCCCTGGCCGACACCGTGGGGCGAGCCGATGCACGTACCGTCGAGCGGGTGCTCGCCGAGCTGGAGCGACCCGAGCGGGTCGGGCTCCACCTGCACGCGCGCCCCGACGCCTGGGAGCCACTGGTGGCGGCCGCCGTGGCGGCCGGCGTGCGCTGGTTCGAGGGTGCGCTCTCCGGCGTCGGAGGCTGCCCCTTCGCCGGCGATGCGCTGGTGGGCAACCTACCGAGCGAGCGCGTGCTGCCCTGGCTCGCCGAACGGAACCTCAGCGCCGGGATCGCGCTCGAGACCCTGCCCGAGCTGGCGGCGGACGCCGCTGCCATCGCCGGTTCCTACGGGAGCGAGCCCTAGGAGACCACCCGGTCGGGGCTCAGGCCGTACCGGCGTCGCCGTGGCGCTCGAGCTCGTGGCGGGTCGCGGTCAGCAGCTGGCGCAGCGCCTCGTCCATGTCGCCCTGGACCGTCGCGCCGGCCGCCGCGTGGTGCCCGCCGCCGCCGAGCTCCCGGCAGATGGCCTGGGCCGACACGCCGTTACGGCTGCGCACGCTGAGCTTGACGCCCTCGTCGCGCTCCTTGAGCAAGGCCGCGACCTGGGAGCCCTCGGCGTAGCGGATGAGCCCGACGAAGTCGTCCGAGTCATCATCACTCTCTCCGATACGCTCCCGCATCGCGCGTGTCAGGCGCGCGGTCACGAGCCGTCCACCGAGGTGGAAGTCCACGGTGGCCATGACCTCGGCGAGCATGCGGAAGTAGTCGGGGTGGCGCCATTGCAGGCGGTCGGTCAGCTCGGTGTAGGGCACGCCGACGTCGATCAGGGCGCCCGCCGCCTCGAGCACCGCGCGGTCGGTGTTGGCGTGCCGGAAGTTGCCCGTGTCGGTCAACATCCCCGTCAGGCAGGGGGTGGCCACGTCCACCGTCCAGCGGAAGCCCATGGCGTCGAGCAGGTCCTTCACGATGAGCGCGGTGGCCGCCTTGGTCGGCTCCACCAGGGCGAGGTCACCGAAGCGGTCGTTGGTGCCGTGGTGGTCGATGTTGATGACCATCTCGGCGCCGTCGATCGGTGCTCCGACGGCGCGCTCACGGTCGGCGGCGTCCATCACCACCAGCAGGCTGTCGTGCGGCAAGGCCTCGAGTGGGGCGCTGAGCTCGCCCTCCTCGGCCAGGAAGGCCAGGAAGCGAGGGGGTTCGAGCGGCAGCACGACCTGCTTGTCGAGTCGTTCGAGCGCCCGCTTGAGGGCCAGGCTGCTCCCGAAGGCGTCGCCGTCGGGGTCCACGTGGCTGATCAGGACGATGGGGCCTCGCCATCCGCTGAGGGCGCGGCCGATGCGAGCGAGCTTGGCGTCGTAGTCGCGTTCGCCCGCGGGTTCGGCGTGCGTTGGCGGCGTCCCGGGGCCGTCGGGTGCAGGATTCATGCGGAGCATGATACCGCCGCTCGGGGCCGTTCCGGTTCCTGCGCGGCAGGCCGCCCAGCTCGCATCCGGCATCCCCCGGGGGCCCATCTCCGGCCCGGCCCTGGCGAGGCCGCTGCTGTCGTGCGTTCAGGGCGCACGGCGGTCCTGGCCGCGCATAATGGCAGCATGGATCGTGACGACGGCGTCCCCGGCGGCGCGGGGGAGCTCGACCCGGAGCGTGAGCGCGGAGGCGGGTCGACGGGCCCCGACGCCGAGAGCGGACGGGGGGCCGAGCCCGTGCATGCCGAGGATGCTGGCGGCGGGGAGGCCGTCGACAGCCGGATGGGCCCGGGCGCGGAGCCGAACGGGCTCGGTACGCCCTCTTCCGGAACGGCTGGGCGCGGTCCTCAGGTCCGCATCCTCACGTTGCTGCTCGCCGCCGTTCTGGTGGTCGTGGCCGCGTTCGGGGGCACGCTCGGTCGGCAGCGGGTGGTCCGCCCGGTGGCGCAGACCCTGCCGCCGGTGGTGCAGCCGACCGGTCAGCTCGCGGCCGCGTTCCGGGGTGCCCGGGAGGCGAGCCTCCGGATCGAGGCCCGCTGCGGTCCGCGTTACGGCGACGAGCCGATCGGGATCGGCACCGGCTTCTTCATCCGTTCCGACGGGCTCGTCCTCACCGCCTACCACGTGGTCGATCCGACCGAGCAGGGCGCCCCCTGCCCGGTGCACTACGTCGGCGTCTCGCCCGAGCGCCTGGAGTACCCCCTCACCATGGTGGGCTTCGATGCCTACCACGACCTGGCGGTGATGCAGGCGAAGGTCGGGCGCGCCGTGCCGACCATCCCGCTCGCGTCCGACCTTCCCAGGCCGGGCACGAAGGTCGTGGCAGTCGGCAACAGCCGCCAGCAGTTCCTGCAGGCCCGGGCCGGCGAGGTGACGCGGTTGGGCGTGCACGCGGGTCGGCCCGACTTCGCCGACAACACCATCGAGCTCACCACCTCACTGGCGCCCGGCGACTCCGGCGGCCCCGTCGTCGACGCTGCCGGGCGGGCCGTGGGGGTGGTGAGCTACATCAGCTTCGATCCCAGCGCGATGACCTCGAGCCACTACGTCCCGCCGTTCCTCCGAGGCGTCCCGCTCCCGCACGGCTATGCGTCCTATGCCGTGCCGGTCGGTGGAGGGGACCTGGTGGCCCGCCTCGAGGCGGGCGAACGTCGTGACGTGCCGGTCGTGGGTTTCACCTGGCGTCCGGGATTCGACTACGACCCGGCCACCAGCGACCACTACCTCGGCCCGCGACCCGGCGTCGTCGTGTGGCAAGTGCAGCCGGGCGGCCCTGCGGACCGGGCCGGTCTTCGGAGTTACACCGAGGACCGCAGCGTGAAGCGCGACGGGAGCGTATCGAGCGTGCCGCGGGCCGACGTGATCACCGCCCTCGACGGCACCCCGACGCCGACCTTCTACGACCTGCTGGCGCTGGTCCGCCAGAAGCACATCGGCGAAACGGTGACGCTGACCGTCCAACGCGGCAACGCCACGCTGAAGGTTCCCTTGCGCCTCGCGGCGGAGCGCTCGGTGTTCAGCCAGCGGTAGGAGGCCGGTCCCGCGGCCCTGCCGTGGCGCAAGAAGAAGGCGCATCCTGGGGCAGGATGCGCCGTGCTGGTGGGCGATGGTGGACTCGAACCACCGACCTCGTCGTTATCAGCGACGCGCTCTAACCGACTGAGCTAATCGCCCGGGAGCCGCCCGCTGCCGCGCGGCGAGCGAACATGATGCTATCACGCTGTCTGGGAGAGGGTCAAGCAGCGCAGGCAGGGCATTTCCACCGTCTGAAACGGGAGAAGCGCGCCCGGCCTACGGTCGTGATCGAGAGCGGCCGGTACAATCGGAGCGCGATGATCGACACGCTCTACCTCGCCAAACCGCGCGGCTTCTGCGCTGGCGTCGTGATGGCCATCGAAGCCGTCAAGAATGCCGCGAACGAGAACGCCGAGCGCGGCGAACCGCCGGTCACGGTCTACCACTCCATCGTGCACAACCACACCGTGGTGGAGCGTCTGGAACGGGACCAGGGGGTGGCGTTCGTGGAGGACATCGCGGACGTCCGGCGCTCGGGCCCGGCGGGAGCGGACACCGTGATCTTCAGCGCACACGGCGTCTCGCCGACGGTGCGGCGCGCAGCTGCACGGGCAGGACTGAGCACCATCGACGCGACCTGTCCGCTGGTCACCAAGGTGCACAGCGAGGCCAAGAAGTACGCGGCCCGTGGGTACCACATCCTGCTCATCGGCGACTCCACCCGGCACCAGGAGGTCATCGGCACGCGCGGTGAGGCCCCCGAGCACACCACCGTGGTCGGGGTGCTGGGCAACCGCAAGCACGACCCCGAGCTCGTGGATCCCGAGCAGGTCGAGGTGCCGGACCCGAGCAAGGTCGTCGTCCTGACCCAGACGACGCTCTCGGTGGACGACACCATGCGCACGGTCGAGCTCCTCAAGCGGCGCTTCCCCGACCTGGTGGTGCCCCCGGCAGACGACCTCTGCTACGCCACCAAGAACCGCCAGGACGCGGTCCGCCGCATCGCTCCCGAGGTCGATCTCTTCCTGGTGGTGACGAGCGCCACCAGCTCCAACGGCATGCGGCTCTTGGAGCTGGCTCAGGACCTCAGCGCCGACGCCCGTAGGATCGAAGGTGTTGACGACATCGAGCCGGCGTGGCTCGAGGGGGTGCGGAACGTGGGCCTCACCTCGGCGGCCTCCACGCCGGAGGACCTCGTCCAGGAGGTGGTCGCCTACTTCCGGAGCGCCAACCCCGACCTCACCGTGGTCGAGGAGGGCGAGTGGGAGGATGTGGCGTTCCGGGCTCCTCGGCGCCGGGCGCCGGAGGCTGAGCCGTCGTGAGCCGCAGGGCGCGCCCCCACCCGCTCTCGGTCGCGCCGATGATGGACCGGACGGACCGGCACTTCCGCTACCTGCTGCGCGGCATCAGCCGGCACACCCTGCTCTACAGCGAGATGGTGACGGCGCGCGCCGTGCTGCGCGGCGACCGGGAGCGGCTGCTGGGGTACCACCCGGAGGAGCGGCCGCTGGCGCTCCAGCTCGGCGGCGACGATCCCCACGAGCTCGCGGAGGCCGCGCTGCTGGCGGAGGCGTGGGGCTACGACGAGGTCAACCTCAACGTGGGGTGCCCCAGTCCGCGGGTAGCGTCCGCTCACTTCGGCGCCTGCCTGATGGCGACCCCGTCGGTGGTAGCCCGTGCCGTGGAGGCGATGCGCGGCGCCACGTCGTTGCCGGTGACGGTGAAACACCGGATCGGCGTCGATGCGCTCGACCGTTACGAGGACCTCGAAGGCTTCGTGCGCACCGTGGACGCGGCGGGAGCCGACGTCTTCACGGTGCACGCGCGCAAGGCCTGGCTCTCGGGTCTGAGCCCGAAGGAGAACCGTGAGGTGCCCCCGTTGCGCTACGACGACGTCTACCACCTGAAGCGGGCGCTGCCCCACGTGACCGTGGAGATCAACGGGGGCGTGAGGGACCTTGGGGCGGCGGCGCGCCATCTCGACCAGGTGGACGGTGTGATGCTGGGCCGGGCCGTCTACGACGACCCCACGGTCCTGGCCGAGGCGGACAAGACGTTCTATCCCCACCTACCGGGCGGGTACCTCGGGCCGCCCAGCCGGCGACAGATCGTCGAACGGATGGTGCCCTACCTCGAGGATCGCCTGGCCGATGGCGCGCCGCTCCATGCCCTCACCCGCCACCTGCTGGCGCTGTTCCGCGGCGTGCCGGGGGGCAAGCGCTGGCGGAGGCACCTCACCGAGGGGGCCCAGCGTCCCGGAGCGGGCCCCGACCTCGTGCTCGAGGGCCTGGCGATGCTCCCGGCGGGCGTGCTCGACGCGCGACCCGAGGTGGCGTTGCCGACGGCGTGAGCGAGGCCGGGGCCCGCTAGCTCTGGAAGCTCTGGAGGATGTGCCGCGCGATGACGAGGTGCTGCACCTCGTCGGTGCCCTCACCGATGCGGGTGAGCCGCGCGTCCCGCCACATGCGCTCGACCTCGTACTCGCGTACGTAGCCGTAGCCGCCGAGGATCTGGATCGCTGCGTCGCAGGCCTGCACGCCCGCGACGCTCCCCTTGAGCTTGGCCATCGATGCGGCCAGCGTGTAGTCGCGCCCGGCGTCCTTCAGGGCAGCTGCCTTCAACACGAGCAGACGCGCGGCCTCGAGCTCGGTCGCCATCTCGGCCAGCTTGAAGGCGATGGCCTGGTGCCGGGCGATGGGCCGACCGAACTGCTGACGCTCCAGCGCGTAGCGCGCGGCCGTCTCGAGCGCCGCTCGTCCCAGGCCGATGCCCATGGCCCCGATGCCGATGCGGCCGCCGTCGAGGACCGCCTTCACGTCCTCGAAGCCCTCGCCGCGCCGCCCGAGCAGGTTCTCGGCCGGAACGTGCATGCCCTCGAAGGTCAGGGGGGTGGTGTCCGAGCTGTGCAGCCCCAGCTTCTCCTCGGGGGTGCCGCGCACCCGCCCCGGCGTGTCGCCGTCGACCACGAAGGCGCTGATGCCGTGCGCCTTGGAGCGACCCTCGGGCGCCGGGTCGGTGCGCGCGATGACGACGTAGGTGCCGGCCACGGTGCCCTGCGTGATGAACACCTTGGAGCCTTCGATGACGAAGCCATCGCCCCGTTCCTCGGCGCGCGTGCGGAGCGCCGCGGCGTCCGAGCCGGAGCCCGGCTCCGTGAGGCACCAGGCGCCTAGCTTCTCGGCGCTGGCCAGGGCCGGAAGGTACCGCTCCCGCTGCTGCTCGTCGGCCGCCTGGAGCAGGTGGCCGGTGCACAGCGAGTTGTGCGACGCCACCGTGAGGCAGAGGGATCCGTCGACGACGGCGATCTCCTCGATGATGCGCGCGGCGGTCACGGTGTCGAGCGCCGCGCCGCCGTAGCGCTCGGGCACCTGCAGGCCGAACACGCCCATGGCACCGAGCTGGCGCACGATGGCGTGCGGGAAGCTGCCGCTTCGGTCGCGCTCGACGGCGCCGGGGGCGACTTCCGAGCGGAGGAACTCGCGCAGGGGACCGAGGAGGGCGCGTTGATCGGTGGTCAGATCGAACCAGAGGGGCTCGCCAGGGCGAGCGTTCGCGCTCATGGCGCCAACCTAGCAGGCGGAAGGACGGGCCGGCCCGTTGTACGGTTCGGCCCGGGCTCCGAGCCGTCTGGTACACTTCGCGCCATGGAGCGACCGTACTGGGTGAGGGGGATCCGAGGTGCCACCACGGTGGACGCCGACGACCCCGACCGCATCCTCGAGGCCACTCGTGAGCTCCTCCAGGTGATGCTGGAGGAGAACGACATCGAGGAGTTCGACGCCATCGCCGCCATCTTCTTCACGACCACGCAGGACCTCCGCTCGACCTTCCCGGCCGAGGCGGCGCGATCGCTGGGCATGACCATGGTGCCGCTCCTATGCAACCAGGAGATCCCGGTGCCCGACCGGCTGCCGCGTTGCATCCGGGTGATGTTGCAGCTCAACACGCAGAAGGCGCAGGACGAGATGAAGCACATCTACCTGCGAGACGCGCGTCGCCTCAGGCCCGATCTCGTCAGCGCACAGTAGCGACGCGCGGCGTCGCCACGGCCGGTCCGCCCGACGCGCGGCTCAGGCCTCCCACTGCCGGACCGGCAGCAGGTCGCCGCCGTCCACGACAGCCAACGTGACCTTGTGTGCGCGGTTGGTGGTGACCTCGAGCACGGCCTGATCGAGGGAGTCGGGCCCGACCAGCACCTTGCGCACGAAGTAGCCGCTCCCCTGGGTGCTCATCTCGCTCGTCTTGGAGAGCCGGACGTGGATCACCTCACCGTGCCTGGCGGTTCGTACCTGCGCCAGGAGGAAGTTGCCCTCATCTCGGAAACGCGGGTCCTGGCGACGGAACATGCCGAACATGCCTGTATTCTAGCGTCACGATGGAGGCCCCCCGCCCAGGAACGGCTGTCCTGCGGCCTCACGGGGCGCGCCGGCGCCGATCCGCGGTGACGCCGTGAGCGCACCCGAGGTCGATCTCCGGGACGCCTTCGCGGCGGCCGTCCGCGCTGCCGACCCGGCTGACGCGCTTCGGGGCCACCTGCCGGAGCCGCCGCCGGGGCGCCTGCTGGTGGTCGGGGCAGGGAAGGCGGCGGCCGCGATGGCGCAGGCCGTCGAGCGGCACTATCCGGACACCGTGGCGCTCGAGGGGCTGGTGGTGACGCGCTACGGGCACGGCCTCCCCACCCGCCGGATCGAGGTGGTGGAAGCGTCCCATCCGGTCCCCGACGAGGCCGGTATCCGGGCCGCCGAGCGGGTGCTTGCGCTGCTGGGCGACGCGCGCGAGGACGATCTGGTCTTGTGTCTGCTGTCGGGTGGTGGATCGTCCCTGCTCAGCGCCCCTGACGGGCTCCCTCTGCGAGACGTGGCGGACCTCACCGAGCGGCTGCTGCGCTCGGGCGCCGACATCACCGAGATGAACGCGGTACGCAAGCACCTCTCGCGGGTGAAGGGCGGGCGCCTGGCGTTGGCGGCAGCGCCCGCGCCGGTGCTCTCCCTGATCGTCTCGGACGTGGTCGGTGACGACCCCGCGGTCATCGCCAGCGGCCCCACGGCCGCCGATCCCACCACCTACGACGATGCCCTTGCCGTGCTGGCACGCTACGGCGTCGACCACGAGGGTGCACGGACCCTGTTGCAGGCCGGCGCGGAGGGGCGCCACGAGGAGACGCCCAAGCCCGGAGACCCGCGCCTCGCCCGGGTGTCGAACCTCGTCGTCGCATCCGGCCAGACCGCGCTGGAAGCGGCGGCCGCGTTGCTGCGCGACCGGGGGTGGGACGCGCGCATCCTGTCGGCCTCGATGGTGGGCGAGGCACGGGTGGTGGCCGCCGTCCACGGCGCGATCGCGCGGCAGGTCCTCGAGCGGGGCCAGCCGTTCGAGCCGCCGTGCGCCCTGCTCTCGGGGGGTGAGACCACCGTCACCGTGCGAGGGGACGGTCGCGGTGGCCGCAACGGCGAGTTCGCGCTGGCGCTCGCGCTCGAGCTGCCTCCGGAGGCGCCGGCGTGGCTGCTGGCGGCCGACACCGACGGGATCGATGGCAGCGAGGACAATGCCGGCGCGCTGCTGACGCCTGAGCAACGTCGCCACCTCGATCGCGGAGCGGCGGCCGAGGCCCTCCGGCGCAACGACAGCTACGGGGCGCTGGAGGCCGTGGCCGGCCTGTTCGTGACGGGCCCGACCCGGACCAACGTCAACGATCTGCGCGTCCTGCTGATCCGGTGAACCGAGGCTCGGAGGCCCTCGGGTATGCTTTGGCCGGCATGAGCCGGTTGCTGACCCCTTCCGATGACGATGTCGCCGAGGCCGTGGGCGTCCTGCAGCGCGGCGGCCTGGTGGCCTTCCCGACCGAGACGGTGTACGGCCTGGGAGCGGCCGCGCGCGACCGCGGCGCGCTGGCGCGGCTCTACGCGGCCAAAGGGAGGCCCCCCAGCCATCCGGTCATCGTGCACCTGCCGTCGGCCGAGGCACTGCCCGGCTGGGCGCGGGAGATCCCCGAGCGCGCCCGGCGGCTCGCCGAGGCCTTCTGGCCGGGACCCCTGACCCTCGTGCTGCAGCGGGCCGCCGGCGTGCCCGACGAGGTGACAGGCGGCCAGGACACGGTGGGCCTGCGCGTGCCCGACCACCCGCTGGCGCTGCGCCTGCTGCACCGTTTCGGGGACGGGGTCGCGGCGCCCTCGGCCAATCGCTTCGGTCGCATCAGTCCGACCACCGCCGCGCACGTTGCCGACGAGTTCGCCGATCTCGATGTGCTGGTGCTGGACGGCGGGCCGTGCCGGGTGGGGCTCGAGTCGACCATCGTCGACCTGAGCGCCGGCGCCCCGCGCCTCCTGCGGCCGGGCGGCGTGCACCGCCACGCGTTGGAACAGCTGCTCGGGGAGCGCGTGGCGCTGGCCGAGCACCTCAGCGAACGCGACGAGCCACGTCCGGAGCGGCCTGCGGAAGGGCCTGCCGGCGCGGCCGGCGCGCAGACGCCGGTCCCTCGCGCCCCCGGCGGCCTGCCCCGTCACTACGCGCCCACCACCCCCGCCGAGCTGGTCGCGCCGGAGGCGTTGGAGGCACGCGTGAGGCAGCTCGGCGCAGCGGTGGCCGTGTTGGCGCGCCGGCCGCCGCCGCCGGAGTACCGAGGAGCCTGGACCGAGCTGCCGGGCGACCCCGAGTCGTACGCGCAGGCGCTGTACGCGGCCCTGCGCCGGCTCGACGCGAGCGGCAGCGCGCGCATCGTCATCGAGGCCGTGCCTGCAGGGCCTGACTGGCTGGCGGTGCGTGATCGGCTGCATCGCGCCACGGCCGCGGACCGCACCGGCCTGGCGCCGGACCGTGAGGAGGGACCATGACCGAACGACCCCAGCCCCGAGACGACGCTTCGCCGCTGGTTGCCGTCATCATGGGCAGCGCCAGCGACTGGGACACGATGAGGCACGCCGACGCCGTCCTCAGCGAGCTCGAGGTGCCGCACGCCTGTCTGGTGGTGTCGGCACACCGCACGCCGGATCGCATGCGGAGCTTCGCGCACGAAGCCGTCGAGCGAGGCTTCGAGGTCATCATCGCGGGCGCCGGCGGGGCTGCCCATCTCCCCGGCATGGTGGCCGCGCAGACCCGCTTGCCCGTGCTGGGGGTGCCGGTGGAGAGCCGTGCGCTTCAGGGCATGGACTCGCTGCTGTCGATCGTGCAGATGCCGCGCGGGGTACCGGTGGGCACGCTCGCGATCGGCGCGTCGGGCGCGGTCAACGCGGCTCTGATGGCGGTATCGATCCTGGCGTTGACGCGGCCGGCGCTCGCCGGCCGGCTCGAGGCCTACCGCGAAGCGCAGTCGGCAGGGGCTGCTGCCAGCCGTCTCCCGACCGATCATTACCTTCCCGAGTGATGGCGCCCGAGACCCTCTTGCCGGGCGCCACCATCGGCATGCTCGGGAGCGGACAGCTCGGTCGCATGTTCACCGTGGCGGCGCGCCGTATGGGCTACCACGTCCACGTGCTCTCGCCCTCCCCGAACTCGCCCACGGGACAGCTCGCCGACCGGGAGGTGGTCGCGCCCTACGACGACGCCGAGGCGGTCGCGCGCTTCGCTGCCGAGGTCGACGCGGTCACCTTGGAGTTCGAGAACATCCCCAGCGCATCGTTGGAGGCGGCCGCCGCGAACGCGCCCGTGCGCCCGGGCGTGCGCGCCTTGCACGTCACGCAGCACCGGGCGAGGGAGAAGCGTTTCCTGGCCGAGCTGGGGGTGCCCCACGTGCCCTTCGCGGAGCTGCCGGCCGGTGGCGACGTCGAGGCGGCCCTGGCCGAGGTGGGCGTGCCGTGCGTGGTGAAGACGGCGGGCTTCGGCTACGACGGCAAGGGGCAGGTGCGCGTCGACGACGAGGGCGGGCTGGTGGAGGCCCGTGCCCTGGCGGCGGCGCAGGCGGTCGTGGTGGAGCGCTTCGTGGAGCTCCAGGCGGAGCTCTCGGTGGTGGGCGCGCGCGGCCTCGATGGCGCGTTCGTCGCCTTCGCCCCCGCGCTCAACCGGCACGTCGACCACATCCTCGATCTCTCCGCGGCGCCCGGCGTGCTGCCGGGCGGCGTGGCCGAGCAGGCGACCGAGATCGCCGCGGCCGTCCTCGAGGGGCTCGACCTGGTCGGCGTGGCCTGCGTCGAGTTCTTCCTGAGCGCCTCGGGCGAGCTGTTCGTCAACGAGATCGCCCCTCGGCCTCACAACTCCGGCCACCTCACCATCGAGGGCGCCGAGACCAGCCAGTTCGAGCAGCAGCTGCGTGCCGTGGCCGGTCTGCCGCTCGGGTCCACCGCTCCTCGCCGCCCCGCCGCCATGGCCAACCTTCTGGGGCAGGTCTGGGCCGGAGGCGAGCCCGACTGGGCGGCCGCCCTGGCGGTGCCGGGCGTCGCCCTACACCTCTACGGCAAGGCCGAAGCGCGCGTCGGCCGCAAGATGGGGCACCTGAGCGCGACGGCCGACTCGCTGGAGGCGGCCGAGGCGCGCGTGCTCCGCGCCCGCGCGCGGGCCGCGCGCACGGACTCGGACGCGGGCCGCTGAGGCGGCGCCGGCCCGGTCACGCCGCCTCGGGGCTGCTCGGGCCCGCCGCGCTCGTGCTGGTCGGGGTCGCTGGTATAACGGTGGGGTGCAGAACGCCGCCCTCCTCGCACCCGACGTGCGGCGCCGCCTGGAGCTCGTCCTGGCCGCGGCCGCCCCGGAACTGGAAGCCCTCCCGAAGCGCGACCGCCAGCTGTTCGAGCTGAGGTGCGAGCGCTTCTTCCAGAACCTCCACGATGGACTGTCCCCGGTGTACGGGCGTCGCGCCGACTTCGAGGCCTTCCTGCAGCGGTTGGTGGCGGCCATGGCGCGCCACTACCGGGAGCGGCCGGAGTCGCTCAAGGTGCTCGACATCGAGCGCGACCTCACGCCCGACTGGTTCCAACACGAGTCGATGCTGGGGTACGTCTTCTACGTCGAGCGCTTCGCCGGCGATCTGCGTGGCGTGCTGGAGCACCTGGACTACCTCGAGGAGCTGGGCGTGAACTACGTGCATCTCATGTACACGTTGCGCCCGCGCGAGGGGGAGAACGATGGCGGCTACGCCATCCGCGACTACCGCGACGTCGACCCTCGGCTCGGCAGCATCGACGACCTGGAGTACCTGTGCGAGCAGCTCCGCGACCGCGGGATCAGCGCCTGCGTGGACCTGGTGCTCAACCACTGCGCCGACGACCATGCCTGGGCCCGGGAGGCGGCCGAGGGGGACGAGCGCTACCAGGACTACTTCTACATGTTCGACGATCGCTCGGTGCCCGACGAGTACGAGAAGACCCTCCCCGAGGTGTTCCCCGACTTCGCGCCCGGCAACTTCACCTTCGACGCCGACATCGGCAAGTGGATCTGGACCACCTTCAACAGCTACCAGTGGGACCTGAACTGGACCAACCCCGAGGTGTTCCTCGAGATCATCGACATCATGTTCTTCCTCGCCAACAAGGGCGTCGAGGTATTCCGCCTCGACGCGGTGGCGTTCCTGTGGAAGCGGCTCGGCACGGACTGTCAGAACCAGGCGGAGGTGCACGACCTGCTGCAGGCGCTCCGCGCCTGCTCACGCATCGCCACGCCGGCGGTGGCGCACAAGGCCGAAGCGATCGTGTCGCCGGACGACCTCATCCACTACTTCGGCACGGGCCGCCATTACGGCAAGGTGAGCAACATCGCCTACCACAACTCGCTGATGGTGCAGTTCTGGTCGTCGCTCGCGAGCCGGGACACGCGCCTGATGGTGTACACCCTGCGGGAGTTCCCCCGCACCCCCGCGTCGATCGCGTGGGGCACCTACATCCGTTGTCACGACGACATCGGCTGGGCCGTCACCGAGGAGGACGCCGCCGCCGTGGGTCTATCGGGGGCGGGGCACCGGAGCTTCCTGTCCGACTACTACTCCGGCCAGTTCCCGGGGTCGCACGCGCGCGGCGCGGTGTTCCAGCACAACCGCAAGACCGGGGACCGCAGGATCTCGGGGAGCCTGGCGAGCCTGACCGGGCTCGAGCTGGCGGTCGAGCGCTCCGACGAGCGCCTGATCGCCCTCAGCATCGAGAGGATCCTTCTGGGGCACGCGTTGATCTGCGGCTTCGGTGGGATCCCGCTGGTCTACATGGGTGACGAGATCGGGATGACCAACGACTACCGCTACACCAGCCTGCCCGAGCATGCCGGCGACAACCGCTGGATGCACCGCCCCTACATGGACTGGGAGAAGGCGGAACGGCGTCACGACGACGGCAGCGTGGAGGGCCGCATCTTCCACGGCCTCCGGCGCATCGTGCGGGCACGGCGCCACACCCCGCAGCTCAACTCCGCCTACGCCACCGAGGTCCTGGACGTGGACCACCCGCACCTGCTGGTGCTGTCCAGGCCGCACCCGCTGGGCGAGCTGGTGGAGGTCTACAACTTCAGTGAGTCGGCGCAGCGCCTGGACGCCGCCATGCTCGTCGCGCGGGGCCTGAACCAGCCCTTCGATCAGATCGGTCAAGGCTTCGTCGACGTGTCCCAGGGCGTGCTGAGCGTGCCGCCCTACGGTCGCTACTGGCTCATCTGAAGGGCTCGTCGCACCGGCATAGGTGAGGGAGCGCCCCCGGTCCTGCCGGGGGCGCTCCCTTCGTTGCCGCTCGTGACGCGGGCCGCTACTGGATGGTGATGCGACCGTCGATCTTGGGCGCGATGGTGCCGTCGGCCTGGATAGCGTCGGCCACGACCGCTGCCAGGAGCGGCCCCTCGGACGGCGCGACGGACGTCGGCAGGCCCTTGAACATGGTGTAGCCGTCACCGCCGGCGAACATGTAGTCGTTGATGGCCACGGTGTAGGTGGCGTTGGGGTCGAGCGGCTTGCCGTCGACCTGGATGTCCGTGACGCGCTGCCCGACAGGCTGGTTCGGGTGCAGCACGAAGCGCACGCCCGCCACCTGCGGGAAGCGGCCGGCGAGGTCCTGACGCTGCGAGACCCCGTTCTCCAGCGCCGCGGCCAGGACGCTCCCCTTGGCCTTGACGACGACCACGCTGTTGCCGAAGGGCAGGATGGCGTAGACGTCCTTCTTGGTGATGGGCCCGGCGGGGTAGCTGCGGTCGGTGCGGATCCCGCCGCCGTTCATGATGGCCACGTCGGCGTGGGTGGCGCGCTGGACGGCGCCCGCGATGAAGTCGCCGAGGTTGGTCTCCTTCGAGCGCACGTCCTTCTCGACCGCGTCGAGGCTGACGACCGACTTGCCGAGGACCTTGGAGAAGCTGGCGTCGAGCTGCTTGACGTAGCCCTGCACGAACGCCTGCATGCCGGGATCCTTGGGCGTCTGGTCGGTGACCGGGATGTTGCGGTAGCTCGTGATCGGCTTCTTGCCCGAGAAGTCGACGTTGACGTCCCAGACGTTACGCCAGTCGCTGGTGGCCTTGATATAGGGAGCGTGGCCGCACTGGGTGTCCATCATGGCGGCGTGGTCGTGCCCGCCCACGATCAGGTCGATACCCGGCACCTTGGCCGAGAGCTCGCAGTCCTGCGCTTTCGCCTCGTGGGTGAGCGCGACGATGTACTGGGCGCCCTCCGCCTTGAGCTTCTTGACCTCGGCCTGGGCGGTGGCGATGGGGTCCTTGAAGGTCACCGCGGAGGCGTTGGCGAGGATGGAGGAGAAGTCGTAGGCGACCCCGAACAGGCCGATCTTGACGCCGTTGACGTCGACGATGGCGTCGGGTTGCGTGCCCGCGATGGGCTTGCCCGTCGCGCTATCCAGGATGTTGGCCGACAGCCAGGTGAAGTCGGACTCCTGGATGCGCTGCTTGAGGACGCTCAGACCGAAGTCGAACTCGTGGTTGCCGAGCGTGGCGTAGTCGACGCCCAGGCGGTTGAGGGCCTCGACCATCTGCTTGCCCTGGAAGGCGTTGGACATCACCGAGGGCGAGAGCAGGTCGCCCGCGAACAGTACCAGCGTGTGCGGGTCGAAGGCCATCACCTGGTGCTCGACGGTGGCGACGGCGGCAGCGCCGCCGCGGGTGCCGCTGTCGACGCCCTGCAGCTCGTAGACGTCGTTGAAGGTCAGGAAGCCGACGCGTTGCGCTTGCGCGAACGCCCCCAGCGCGACCAGCACGACGATGAGCCAACGGAGTCTACGCATCATTCGGTACCACCTTTCGGGAGGGCCATCCGGGGTCCGAGGCTCGGGCCCCGTCGGGCGGGATGGCGGGGACGGGTGTCGGGTCGGGACGCACGGGGCCCCCGCCCCACCCCCGGTCGATCCGCCGTCCGGCGGTCTCCAGTACACCATGCCGGGCGCGGGCCTGTGATGGCCCACGCGGTTCACCGGATCCAGATGCCGCCCCCACGGGTCGGTCCGTGGGCGCCGACCGAGGCCGGGGTCACGGACAGACCAGCGGTCGTGGCGTTCCCCGTGGAGTGCGCGTAGACCGCGTGGTAGGTCGCAGGGCGTTGCGAGGTTCCGTCAGCCGGGGTAGCGCGGCCCCGCCGACGGTCGTGCGGTGGAGCGCATGCGCTGTCGCTGCAACACCAGCCGTCCGTGCCGGAGTGGCGATGCGGGCTGCACTTCGTGCTTGCCGCGGGCTCCGACGCGCCGTCGTGTTGCAGTGGCGCACGTGGCGAGTGGAGGGGACGGGACGGGTGCCGGTAGCCCTTGACCGGCCAGAACCAAGGAACCCGCACACCGACCTTGAAATGAGGCGCGTATGCGGGGTATACTCACGAGGTTTGACTCCCCCTGGCTCGCAGCGATGGGTCCGGGGGCAGGTTTGTCGTGTGCTACACGGCACCGGACATCTCGCCGACCACGTGATGTGGAGATCCAGGTCGAGTCCGCTCGCACGGTGCGAGCGCCACGCTCAAGGGAGTGATTGCTCTGCCGACCGTCAACCAGCTCCTCCGGAAGGGCCGCAAGAAGCTGCCCAAGAAGAACAAGACCCCGGCCCTCAAGGGGTCGCCGCAGCGCCGCGGCGTCTGCACGGCGGTCAAGACCCAGACGCCGAAGAAGCCCAACTCGGCGCTGCGGAAGATCGCGCGCGTGCGGCTCTCCAGCGGTTACGAGGTGACCGCCTACATCCCGGGCGAGAAGCACAATCTGCAGGAGCACTCGGTCGTGCTGATCCGCGGGGGCCGCGTGAAGGACCTGCCCGGGGTCCGCTACCACATCGTTCGAGGCGCGCTCGACGCTCAGGGCGTCGGCGTGGGCCGCTACGTGCAGCGCAATCAGGGGCGCAGCAAGTACGGCACGAAGAAGCCGAAGGGCTAGGTCGAGGTAGAGGATGGGACGCAGAAGACGAGCGCAGGTTCGTAAGCTCGAGCCGGACCTGGTGTACTCCGACACCACCGTCACGGCCTTCGTGAACAAGCTCATGCGCGACGGGAAGAAGAACCTCGCGAGCCGCATCTTCTACGGCTCGTGCCGGCTCATCCAGGAGCGCAGCGGTCAGGAGCCTCTCAAGGTGTTCCGCCAGGCGCTGGACAACGTCAAGCCTCGCATCGAGGTGAAGAGCCGGCGCGTCGGTGGGGCCACGTACCAGGTCCCGGTGGAGGTCAACCCGCGCCGGGCCCAGTCGCTCAGCCTGCGTTGGCTAGTGGCTGCCTCCGATGCGCGCCCCGAGCGCACCGCGGTGGAGCGGGTGGCCGGGGAGCTGCTCGATGCGTCGGCGGGCCGCGGCGGCGCCGTCAAGAAGAAGGACGATGTGGAGCGCATGGCGGAGGCGAACCGCGCCTACGCCCACTACCGCTGGTAGGCGGCGCGCTTCGCACCCGACAGGTGGAGTATGACTACCCAGACGAAGATTGATCTTCACAAGACCCGCAACATCGGCATCGCCGCCCACATCGACGCGGGCAAGACGACGCTGACGGAGCGGATCCTGTTCTACGCGGGTCGCATCCACAAGATGGGAGAGACGCACGAGGGTGCCTCCCAGATGGACTGGATGGAGCAGGAGCGCGAGCGTGGCATCACCATCACGTCGGCGGTGACGCAGTGCTTCTGGCTCGACACCCGCATCAACATCATCGACACTCCCGGGCACGTCGACTTCACCATGGAGGTCGAGCGCAGCATGCGCGTGCTCGACGGTGCCGTGGCGGTGTTCGACGCCAGCCAGGGCGTCGAGCCCCAGAGCGAGACGGTGTGGCGCCAGGCCGACAAGTACCGCGTGCCGCGGATCGCCTTCGCCAACAAGATGGACAAGACCGGGGCCGACTTCCAACTCGTGCTCGACAGCATGGAAGAGCGCCTCGGTGCGAACGCCGTGCCGATCCAGTGGCCGATGGGCGCCGAGGACAAGTTCGTCGGCATCCTCGACCTGGTGGAGATGAAGGCGGTCACCTACGGGGACGACCTGGGCAAGGACATCCAGTTCGTCGACATCCCGGCCGAGTGGCAGGAGACGGCTGACGAGAAGCGCAACCTCATGGTGGAACGGCTGGCGGACGTCGACGACGACATCGCCATGCACTTCCTGGAGGGTGAGGAGATCCCCCTCGACACCCTGAAGGCGGCGATCCGCAAGGCGACCATCGCCCAGAGGATCTTCCCGGTGGTGTGCGGCTCGGCGCTCAAGAACAAGGGTGTGCAGCGCGTGCTGGACGCGGTGTCATGGTACCTGCCGAGCCCGCTCGATGTGCCGCCGGTCAAGGGCGTGGTGCTGGAGACCGGCGAGGAGGACACACGCCCCGCCGAGGAGGAAGCTCCCACGGCGGCGCTGGCGTTCAAGGTCATGACCGACCCCTACGTCGGCCGGCTCGTGTTCGTCCGCGTCTACTCCGGCGCGCTGGTCTCCGGCTCGTACGTCTACAACGTGTCGAAGGGCAAGCGCGAGCGCATCGGCCGGCTGCTGAAGATGCACGCCAACTCGCGCGAGGAGGTCGAGCGGATCGCCGCCGGCGACCTCGGCGCGGTCATCGGGTTGAAGGACACCGGCACCGGCGACACCCTCTCCGATCCCGACCACCCCATCGAGCTGGAGTCGATCGAGGTGCCGGAGCCGGTCATCACGGTCGCCATCGAGCCCGCCTCCAAGGCCGACCAGGACAAGCTGTCCAACGGCCTCGTGAAGCTGGCCGAGGAAGACCCGACCTTCCGTGTCGAGACCGACGCCGAGACCGGACAGACGAAGATCTCGGGGATGGGCGAGCTCCACCTGGAGATCATCGTCGATCGGCTCAAGCGCGAGTTCAACGTCAACGCCCACGTGGGCGCGCCGCAGGTGGCCTACCGCGAGACGATCACCAAGTCCGTCGACATCGAGGGCAAGTTCGTGCGTCAGACCGGCGGCCGCGGCCAGTACGGCCACGTCAAGCTGCAGGCGGAGCCGCTGGGGCGTGGCGAGGGCTTCGAGTTCGAGAACGGCATCGTCGGCGGGGTGATCCCCAAGGAGTACATCCCGGCCGTCCAGAAGGGCGTCGAGGAGGCCATGCAGAACGGCCCCCTGCTCGGCTTCCCGATCGTGGACATGAAGGTCAAGCTCTACGACGGCTCGTACCACGAGGTCGACTCGTCGGAGATGGCCTTCAAGATCGCGGCGTCGATGGGCGTCCGCGAGATCATGAAGCAGGGCGGCGCGGCCGTGCTCGAGCCGATCATGCGGGTCGAGGTGGTGACGCCTGAGCAGTACATGGGCGACGTCATCGGCAACCTCAACTCCCGCCGCGGGCAGATCCAGGGCATGGAGCCCCGGGGGAACGCCCAGGTGGTGACCGCTCACGTTCCACTGGCCGAGATGTTCGGCTACGCGACCGATCTCCGCAGCCTGTCGCAGGGTCGTGCCACGTTCACGATGATGCTCGACCACTACGATCAGGTGCCGCGAACCATCCAAGAAGAGCTCGTCAAGAGCTGAAGACCGAACGACCTAGCGAGGAGTCGAAGGAGAAGAACCATGGCGAAGGGTGTGTTTGAGCGTACGAAGCCGCATGTGAATGTGGGGACGATTGGGCATGTGGATCATGGGAAGACGACGTTGACGGCTGCGATTACGTTTGCGGCTGCGGCGGC
>JARRMM010000014.1:0-23037 GCA_037386005.1 Deinococcales bacterium
GTAGGCGTCGGCGCTCTCGGGCGGCAACAGCGCGCCCTGCTGCGCCCGCTTGACCGCCTCGTCGACCTTGCCGGTCTTGAGGTAGGCGCGCGCCAGATAGGTGTACAGCGGCGGGACGAACACGGCGCCGTTGAGCTTGAGCGCTGCTTCGAGCTTCGACACGCTGTCCTTGACGTCCCCGCACTCGAACATGGTGATCCCGAGCTGTGACATCGCCGAGAGCGACTTGGGATCGAGGCTCACCGCCTGCGACAGCTCGTACTCGGCGGTGCTGCAGTCGTGCAGGCGGTAGGCGACGTTGCCGAGGTTGTTGTGCGCGGAGCTGTTGGTCGGGTCCAGCACCACGGCCCGGCGGAACGCCTGCTGCGCGAGCTTGAGGTCGCCCTGGTCGCGGTAGACGCGACCGAGGTTGACCTCGAGGGTCGAGCGCTCGGCGTCCGAGAGGCCGGAGCCGTTGCTGGCCGACGCCTGCGACACGGCCTGCTCGAGCGCGGTGCGCGCCTCCTTGAGGTTCCCCAGGTCGTAGAGCACCACGCCCTTGGTGTTGAGCACGCGCGGGTCCTGCGGCGCGATCGCTTCGGCCTTCTTGACGATGTCGAGGGCGTCGCTCAGGCGGTTGGGGTAGCTCTTGGGATCGCTCTGGTACTCGTCCCGGTAGGTGAGCGCCAGGTGCACGTAGGCATCCACGTTCTTCGGGTCCTGCTTGAGGGCGGCCTGGAAGGCATCGATCGCCTGCGGGTAGGCCTGCTGGCAGGAGAGCGAGCGGCCCTTGCCGACCAGGGCGTCGACGTTGCCGGCGTCGGTCTTCAGGACCTCCTGGTAGAAGTACTGCGCCAGGGCGCAGTCGCCGTGATCCATGTAGAACTTGCCGTCGCTCAGGAGCGTAGGCACGTCGGGCGTGCCCGACTGCGCGGGCGCTTGCGCCTGGGTCGTGGACGACGGTGGCGTGGACGAGTTCGGTTGCGACGACGAGGAGCTCTGCGCGAACGCGGTGGCACAGCCCAGGCCGACGACCAGGGTGGCCAGCAGAACCTTCCCCCAGGCGCCGGTGCTCTTGTTCCAGATACTAATCAACGTGTCCTCCGACAATTCCTCCGGTGTTGTCCAGGGTCGGCCGAGTGTACCATCCGGCCCGGCGCTGCCATCCCTTGGCGTCGTTCTCGGAGCGGTGGCTGTGGTGCCGTGAGGGGGAGCGAACGCTCAACGCGATGCCGCCATCGAACGGAGCCGGGGATCGCGGGTGGGGCGTCGCCTGGTTACGTCCATTGCTGACCATGATGACCGTCGACTGTGAGAAGGAGGTGTGCAGCACGGGAGTTATGCGCTCACGGCGAGCCCCCTTCCGGGGGGTCCACTGAGGCGCTCGAGCCCTCACGGCAGGTAGGCGCGCGCGGGTGCGACGCTGCGCCGGAGCTCGAAGCGTTCGGCGAGGTCGACGCCGGACTCGCGGCCGGCCGACCGGCGTGCGGCCAGGAAGTCGTCGGCGCCGAGCTGCCAGTGGTAGAAGTCGGCGTAGAAGCGGAAGAGTCGCTCGATCAGGTCGCGCTGGTCGCTGATGTCGACGTGCACCTGGGGCCGGCCCGAGCCGAGGGTGGGGTACTGGTAGAGCCGCACCGGCGTCCGGTGCGCCTCCAGCTCCTCGCCGGACTCCGCCACGATCTTCGGGATGCGCGCCAGGGTGATGGCGTCGAAGGCGATCTTGGCGGTCATGCGGTGGTCGGGGTGGGGGCTGTCGTCGCTCCAGGTGATGACCGCATCGGGACGGAAGCGGGCGTAGAGCGCGGCCAGCGCCAGCGCCTCGTCGCGGCCGCCCGTCATGCGCGAGTCCCCCATGTCGAAGAAGGTGGACGTCGCTCCCACCGCCTCGGCCACGAAGGCCCCGTGCTCGTGACGGATGCGCCGCACGTCCTCAGCGGGGGTGCCGCGGAACTGGCTGGCCAGCTCGCCGTGGGTGGTCCAGGCGAGCATCACCTGGTCGCCGCGGGCGGCGTGGCGGGCCAGGGTGCCGACGCAGCCGAGCTCGTCGTCGGGGTGCGCGAAGACGGCGAGCAGCCTCACGGGAGCCCGGCGCCCTTCCCCCCGTCCGCAGGGGACGTTCGTTCGTAGGACAGCACGTCGGGACTATACCGTGATTCCGCTCCGCCGCCCCGCCGCCCCCCGCGATGCCCCGGCGACGCGCCGCTCCGGCCGCGCGATGCTAGCATCGCGGCATCGTCCAACGCCCGCCCGAGGGACGCGCTGTCGCACGGAGGCCCGGAAGGCGGTAGCATGGGGCCGCCCGGGACAGATGTCCCGAGGACCCTCGGTGAGGGCTGCGCTCTGCGCGGCGTACGAGGTGGGAGAGAGGAAGCGCATGGCCGAAGCGAGGCGACCGTCGATCCATGTCCTGGCCTGGTTCGCCCTGGTGGGCAACGCCCTGGTGATCCTTCAGGGCGCGTTCGTCCGGGCGTCGGGCTCCGGTGCGGGGTGCGGAGGACACTGGCCCACCTGCAACGGCGAGGTCGTGCCCCTGAACGCGAACGTGCACACCCTGATCGAGTTCACCCACCGCCTGCTGGCGCTCACGGTGCTGGTGCTCGGGGTGTGGTTGCTGGTGCGCGGCATCCGGATGCGCAAGGAGCGGCCCGGCTTCAGCACGTTCTCGTACGCGGCCTTCTACTTCCTGATCATGGAGGCGCTGCTGGGCGCCGTTACCGTCATCTTCGGCCTGACCGGTGACAACCAGAGCCTGGCGCGCGGCGTGCTCGTCGCCGTCCACCTGGTGAACTCGCTGCTGCTCATC
Organism: Deinococcales bacterium; assembly: GCA_037386005.1. Taxonomy (GTDB): domain Bacteria; phylum Deinococcota; class Deinococci; order Deinococcales; family Trueperaceae; genus JASBRS01. Next base: position 2,783 of record JARRMM010000014.1, read on the forward strand.
GGCACGCTGACCGGCATGGTCGTCTTCTCGCGCAGGAACCCGCCGGCCTGGCCCCTCGGGGTGGGCCGCCAGGGCGCCCTCGCGACGGTCCTCGGGCTCGGCCTGATCGGCATGCTGGTGCTGATCTTCTCGGGCGGCATCGCCGCCATGGGCAACACCATGTTCCCCTCGACCTCGCTGCAGCAGGGCTTCGCGGCCGACTTCAACCCCGCTTCCCACGCGCTCATCCGGTTGCGCATCCTGCACCCGCTCATCGCCATCACCGTCGGCACCTACCTGTTCGTGGGGCTCGGGCTGAGCTGGTGGCTCAAGCCCACACCGGCGGCGCGCCGCACCGCGCAGGTGCTGCTCGGCGTGTACGTGACGCAGCTCGCGGTCGGCACGGCCAACCTGGCGTTCCTGGCGCCCATGGCCCTTCAGCTCCTGCACCTGAGCATGGCCGTGCTGGCGTTCGCGCTCCTGACCACCCTCTCGCTCGAGATGCTCGGCGGCAACCGTGCCGTGCGGGCCGACGCCGCGGGGCAGCGCACCGCGATGGAGAAGGCGTAGCCATGGCCGACACCGTCCCCACCACCCCCACGCCGCGCGCCACCGTGCGCGACTACATCGTGCTGACCAAGCCCAGGGTCATCAGCCTGCTGCTGCTCACCACCGTCGGCGCCATGTTCATCGCCGCCCGCGGCTTCCCGGGCTGGATCCCGCTGATCGGCGTGCTGCTGGGCGGGTACATGTCGGCGGGAGCCGCCGGCGTGTTCAACATGGTCTACGACCGCGACATCGACGAGCGCATGCGGCGCACCTCCAAGCGGCCGACCGTGACGCAGGTGGTCCCCACCCGCAACGCGCTGGTGTTCGGCATCGCGCTCACGGTGGCGTCGTTCCTGGCCATCGCCCTGGCGACCAACGTGCTGGCGGCGCTGCTGTCCTGGGGCGGCATCGCCTTCTACGTGATCATCTACACCATGTGGCTGAAGCGCAGCACCTGGCAGAACATCGTCATCGGCGGCGCCGCCGGCGCCATCCCGCCGCTGGTGGGCTGGGCCGCGGTCACCGGCCACCTCAGCCTGCTGGCGTGGGTGCTGTTCGCGCTGGTGTTCATGTGGACGCCGGTGCACTTCTGGGCGCTGGCCCTGATGATCAAGGACGAGTACCACAAGGTCGGCGTGCCGATGGCGCCTGCCGTCATCGGTGAGCGCGCCACCGTGATGCAGATGGTGATGTACGCCGTGCTCACCATGGTGCTCACGGTCGCCCCCTTCTTCCTGCACGTGTTCAGCCCCGCCTACTTCCTGGCGGCGCTGGGGCTCAACGTGGTGCTCGCGCTGCGAGTGCTGCGGCTGTTCCAGATCGCGCGCGCCGGCACCCCCATCGACAAGGTCACGGCGCTGCCGCTGTACAAGTACTCGATGACCTACCTGGCGCTGGTGTTCCTCAGCATGGCGCTCGATCGGATCATCTTCTGAAGGGACGGCCCATGCGCGGCCCTCGCGACTTCGGTTTCCTGCTGCGCCCCCGCTGGCTGATCGGCACGGTGGTGGTCGTGGTGGCGGCCGCGGTGATGGTGAACCTCGGCTTCTGGCAGATCCGGCGGTTGCAGCAGAGCATCGACCACAACCGGGCCATCGAGGCGCGCATCCACGCGCCGGCGCAGCCGTTGGCGCAGGCGCTGGCGCGCTACGACGTGAGTGCCGCGTTGACCGCGCCCGACTCGGCCGCTTACCGCCACGTCACCGTGAGCGGCACCTACGATGCGGCCGACGAGGTACTGCTGCGCTCGCGCAGCGAGGGCGGGCACCCCGGCTTCCACGTGCTCACCCCCTTGAGGCTCGATGACGGCAAGGCACTGCTGGTGGACCGCGGCTGGGTGCCCTACACCGACAACGATCCGCCCATCCCGGCAGCGGCCCCGCCGTCGGGCACCGTCACCCTGACCGGCTTGCTGCGCCGGCCCGACCCGGAGCCCTCGGGCCTGTTCAAGGCCATCAGCCCCCAGGACCCCGCCACCGGCCCGCTCAAGAAGACCTTCTACGCCAATCCGCAGCGGTTGCAGGGGCAGTTCTCGTTCCCCCTCGTCGACGCCTACCTGCAGCTCTCCACCCAGACCCCGGCGCAGCCGGGCGAGCTGCCGGTGACGCCGGACCCGCCCGTGCTCACCAACGGTTCGCACCTGAGCTACACCATCCAGTGGTTCTCCTTCGCCCTCATCACCCTGATCGGCTACGCCGTGGCGGTGGACCGGCGGGCGCGTGAGCGCGCCCTGGAGTCCAGCGCGGGGGACAGCACCGGGGACAGCACCGGTGACAGCACCGGGAGCGAGTCCGGCGACGGCGCCCGGCGTGACCCGCCGAGCGCCCCGGGCGGCGTGCCGAGCGGCGACGGACCTGGGGAGACGGCCCCGCCGTGACCGACGCGCGGAGACTGACCCGCGCGAGCTGACCCGCACGGGCTGACCCGCACGGGCTGACCCAGCGCAAGCGTGCCAGCTCGACTGCGGCCGGCCGGCGCGGGTGCGTGAGCACGCTGAGCTGCGCCGTCCCGCTCGAGGCCGGCGCAGCCGCAGAGCTATCCGTCGGCTATCAGGGATCGCAGCCACGTTCACACGCACGGGCGCCGCCGCGACGGTGGCTCGCGACGGCGCCCGGCGCGTGGCTTGGGCCGGAGCTAGGCGGGCGCCTTGCGCAGCTCCTCGGCCAGCGTACCCAGCAGCTTGTCGAAGGGCTTGATGAACTTGTCCACGCCCTCGTCCTCGAGTGCCTGGGTCACCTCGTCGATGTCGATGTCGAGCTCGGCGAGCTGCTCGAGCTTGTGCCCGTAGTCGGCCATGGCGTCGCGCACGCGGTCCGCCGGGTCGCCGTGGTCGCGGAAGGCGTCGAGCGTCTCGCTCGGCATGGTGTTGATGGTGTCGGGACCGATGAGCGGTTCGACGTACTTGACGTCGGAGTAGTCGGGGTCCTTGGTGCTGGTCGACGCCCACAGCAGGCGCTGCTTGCGCGCACCCTGGCGCTCGAGCGCTTGGAAGCGCTCGCTCCCGAACACCTCCTCGAAGATGGCGTAGGCGCGCTTGGCACTCGCGATGGCGATCTCGCCGTGGAGCTCCTTGGCGGTGGCGGCACGGGGGCCGCCCTGCCCCATGATGCGCTCCAGCATGGGGTCCACCATCACGTCGATGCGGCTCAGGAAGAAGCTCGCCACCGAGGCGACCCGCGAGATGTCACCGCCCGCCTGCAGCCGGTCCTCGAGGCCCGACAGGTAGGCGTCGGTCACCTCGCGGTAGCGGCCCAGGCCGAACAGCAGCGTCACGTTGACGTTGATGCCCTCGGACAGCAGGGTGCGGATGGCGGGGAGCCCCGCCTCCGTCCCCGGAACCTTGATGAAGGCGTTGGGGCGCCCGAGGCGCTGCCACAGGTGGCGCGCCTCCTTCACGGTGCCCTCGGTGTCGTGCGCCAGGTGAGGCGAGACCTCCAGCGACACGTAGCCGTAGCGTCCGTCGGAAGCGTCGTAGAGGGGACGGAACAGGTCGCAGGCGCCCTGGATGTCGTCCACCACCAGCTCCTCGTAGGCCTTCTCGACCTCGAGGCCGCGCCGGGCGAGCTCCCCCACCGCGTCGTCGTAGTCGTCGCTCTGCCCGATGGCCTTCTGGAAGATGGCGGGGTTCGAGGTCACGCCGCGCAGGCCGTCGTCGTCGATGAGGCGCTGGAGCGTACCGTCGCTGAGCCAGCTCCGGCGGATCTCGTCGAGGTACACGGACTGCCCGAAGTCCTGCAGTCGTTTGAGGTTGCTCATGCTGATCCTCCCGGGGACCGGCGAACGGGGCCGGCCGATGCGGTCAGGATACGACCCGCCAGTGCGTGCGGCGCGTGGGAGGGACTACCGGCCTGCCGGGCGCGCGCGCACCGTTGCCGTGGGGGAGGGGCCTTCGAGCGTCCGGTGCCGGGGTGCAATGGTCACGGGCGCCTGGGCTAGGTGCGCTCGAGCCCGACGGCCACGATGTCGTTGCCGCGCAGCTCGAGCTGCACGCGCGGCAGCGGCCGCACCGCCGGCCCGCTCACGGCCTCCCCCGCCCGCGTGGGATCGAAGATGCTCAGGTGGCAGGGGCAGGTGAGGTCCGGGTGGGTGGTCTGGTAGTTGAACGCGAAGTTGATCCCCTGGAGGTCCCTGTTGAGGTAGACGGTGCAGCCCATGTGGGTGCACACGCGGCTGAAGCCGGCCAGGTACAAGGTCTCGCCACCTGGGCCGCTGGCCTCGAGCCCGCCCGGGATCGGCCCCGGCAGCCGCACCACGATGGCGGGGATGGGGTGGTCGCCTGCCAGCTCGAAGGGGACGGCGTTCCAGACCTGGGCGAAGGCGCCCAGGCTGCCTACCGGCGTCGAGGGGCGCGGCGCGAAGGTGGGGTGGGCGGACGGCGCGTCCTTCTCGAAGTGGATGCGGATCGCCTCGTACAGCCCGACCGCGCCGCCGCCGACCGCCAGCAGGACCGGCAGCCGCCACAGCCAGGTGATGAGCTGGCGCCGCTGCTCGTTCACGCCCGCTTCTGGGCCGGCCTCGTTCGCGGCCCCCGTGCCGGCCTCGGCGCCCGGGCCGGCACCCTGCTCCGCGCTCGCCGGCGCCTCGTCCTCGCGCGGCCCCCGTGGATCGCCGCCCTGTGGGTCGCTCCACTGCGGCCCGTGACCTCGCTCGCGGTCGCTCACGGGGCGCCCTTGCCGCCGGCGGCCAGCGTGCCGGTGACGTACTGCACCAGCGCGTCGACCTGCTCGGACGTGAGCTTGCCCTGGAAGCCCGGCATCATGCCGCGCCCGAAGCGGATGGCGTCGCGCACGTTGCTGACGTTGGCGGCGCGGGCGTTGCCCGCCAGCGCCGGCCCCGAGCCGCCCTGGCCGGCGGCGCCGTGGCAGACGGCGCAGTTCGCCTCGAAGAGCTGGCTGCCGCTGGCGGCGGGCGCGCCCGGCAACGCCGGCGTCGCCGCGGTGGTGTTGCCGTTCTGCCGCGCCTTGGCGCTCTGGATGAGGTCGGGCACGCGCCCCGCCTTGGAGGGCCCGCCCACCTTCTGCACGTAGAGGTTCCAGGTGTCGATGGCGTTCTGGTACTGCTGCTGGGTGTAGTAGGCGTTGCCGAGCATCAACAGCGAGCGGGTGTCGAGCTTGTCGGGCCCGCCGAGGTCCTGGGCGGCCCGCTGCAGGAGGGTGATGGCATCGGCGCTGCGACCCTGCGTGAAGAGCACCTGGCCGGTCCGGCTGAGCGCGGTGGGGTTGTCGGCGTTGGGGCCGGTGAGCACGCGCACGTAGACGTCCACCGCACGGTTGGGCGCACCGTGACTCCAGTAGGCGTCGGCCAGCGCCATCAGGTTGGCCTCGCTGGGGTCGGCGTCCGCCTTCGCCACCAGCGGGGTGACGACGTCGATCAGGGCGATCTGCTGCTTGGCCTGGTCGGTGTTGGTGGCGTCGTGGGTGGCCAGGTAGCGCTGGAAGGCGCTCTTGGCCGCCTTCAGGTCGTCCCGCGCGAACGCCACCTCGCCCATCGCGAAGAGCGTCTGGGGGTCGCCCGGCGCGGCCGCCAGCGCCTTCTGCAGGTAGCTGTAAGCCTGGCTCAGGTCGGTCTGCAGGTAGGCGGCCGCCAGCCGCTTGTAGGCCGCCGCCGGCACCGGCGAGATGGTGGCGACCACGTTCTTGTAGGCGGCGATGGCCTTGTCGGTCTCCTGGGCGTTCCAGTAGGCGTCGCCGAGCGCCAGCAGGTTCTTGGCGCTGGGATCCTTCTTGGCCACCCTCTCCAGCGCCGCGATCCGCTTGGCGGCGCTGACGTCGGTGGTGGTGACGTTGGCGTTGGGCCCGACGCGCGGCAGCACCGAGCTGGGCAGCGTGGCGGCGGCGAGCAGCACCAGCGCCAGCAGCGCCACCACGGCGTAGGGGACGCGCCGGCGACCGCGCGGGGCGCGCGGCTCCCGCCCGGCCAGCTCCGCCTCGCGCTCGTCGAGCGCCCGCAGCACGTGCGCGGCCTTCGCCTCGTAGCGCGCGCGCAGCTCCTCGCGCCGGGCCTCGGGCAGGTCCTCGCGCACCTCCAGCTCCCGGATGGCGCGGAACAGCGCGTCGCGCTCCTCCTCCAGGTCCTGCGCGACGGGGTCGCGCTCATCGGGCAACGGGTCGGCCTGGCCCGGCACCAGCAGCGGCACCGCGATGTAGGCGAACGCCACCAGCGCCAGCAGGCCCACCAGGACCAGCGTGACCATCAATCGTCCTCCCCGTGGCGCAGCGCCTCGCGGACGCGCGCGACGTCCTCGGGGGGTGCCTGCGGCGTGGTCTCGGCGGCCGCTCGCCAGCGCCGGATCAACAGCCCCAGTGCGCCGGCGCCGCCCAGCAGCGCCAGCAACGGCAGTAGCCACACGACGAGGTGGACGCCCGACTTGGGTGGGTCGAGCAGGATCCAGTCGCCGTAGCGCTGACGGAAGTAGTGGATGATCTGCCGCTGGCTCTTGCCGGCGTCGAGCTGCTGCTGGATCAGCCGGCGCATCTCGCCGGCGATCTCGGCGTTGGAGTCGGCGACCGACTCCGCGGTGCAGACCGGGCAGCGCAGCTGGCGCGCGATGGCGTAGGCGCGGTCGCTGATCTCGACCTGGGAGCCTGCCGCCGGCGTGGTGCTGGCGCTCGTGCCGGTGCTGGTGGGGGTGGCGGCGGGCGCCACGGTCCCGGACGCGCTCCCGGACGCGCTCCCGGTGGCCGACGCGGGCGCGGGCGACGACGGCACGGTCGACGACGCCGCGGCGCCGACCGGCGCCCCCACCGCCAGCAGGCAGGTCACTGCCAGGAGCCGCACCATGGGCTGCACGAGGCGCCGCCTCACTGCAGGATCGCCTCCAGCTCCTTGGTCATCACCTGCGGCGTGACCGGCCCGACCTGCTTGTACACGACGATCCCCTTGCGATCCACGAAGTAGGTCTCGGGCACCCCGAAGAGCGCGTACTCCACGCCGATCGAGCTGTCGTTGTCCATCCCCACCGGGAAGGTGTAGCCGAAGCGATCGATGAACTGCCGACCGGCGTCGTACTTGCCGCGGTCCTGGGTCTGCACCCCCACGAACAGCACGCCCTTGCTGCGGTACTGCTGGTAGTACTGCTCCAGCAGCGGCGCCTCCTCGAAGCAGGGGTTGCACCACGACGCCCAGAAGTTGATCACCATGGGCGTGCCCTTGTGGGCGTCGAGCGAGAAGGTGTCGCCGTAGGTCTTCTGGTAGCGCTGGTACAGCGGCAGCGTGAACTGCGGCGCGGCCTTGCCGATGAGGTTGGAGGGGACGTCGCGGTTGGGCGGCCCGCGGAACAGGCCGTAGAGGAACAGCCCGCCCAGCACCGCCACCACCGCCACCACGACGATCAACCGCCTCATGCCTGGGCCGTCTCCTCGTGGGTGGTCGTGCGCTCGGCCAGCCGGCGCCGCCCCGGCAGCAGGGTCATGACGGTCCCGAACACGAAGAGCAGGCCGCCGAACCAGATCCACGACACCAGCGGGCTGTACACCGCGCGCAGCACCACGTAGGTGGTGTTGGGTCCGATGGTGTTGTCGAGGCTGAGGTAGAGGTCGTGGGTGGGGGTGTACATCACCGCCGGCTTGGTGACCGGCTGCTGGTTCGAGCCGAAGATGTTGGTGCGGGGCCGCAGCGTGGTGAGCTTGTGCCCGTTCCTGGAGACGTCGATCACGGCGCCGGAGCTGATGCGCGAGGGGGTGCGCTCCATGAAGCGGTCGACCGGCGTCAGGGTGTAGCCCTGGAAGGTGGCCGACTGGTTGAAGTCGATGCGCACCTGCCGGTCGATGCGGTAGCCGGAGCTGAAGGCGACGCCCAGCGCGATCACGACGATCGCGAAGTGGACGATCATGCTGCCGGTGCGGCGGCGGCTCTCGTGCGCGTAGCTCCACAGCACCGCCCAGCTCCGCCGGTTCGACAGGCGCAGCCGCGGCACCAGCGCCTGCGACAGCAGGAGCCCCAGGCTCACCAGGTTGTAGCCGGCCAGCGCCACGGTCAGGGTGGGGTAGATCTCGCGCATGCCCAGCGCCAGCGCCGTCCCGCCGGCCACCACGAAGCCGCCCGCGAGCCAGGCCAGGTTGCGTTTCAGCGAGCTGCCCTCGGCGCGGCGCCACGGCAGCAGCGGGCCGATGCCCATCAGCAGGAACAGCAGCATCCACAGCGGCAGCGTGACCTGATCGAAGAAGGGGGGTCCGACGGTGACGCGCTGGCCGCTCACGGCTTCGACGATGAGCGGGAAGAGCGTGCCCAGCAGGATGGCGAAGGTGATGGCGAGCAGCAGGATGTTGCCGCCCAGGAAGCCGCCTTCGCGGCTGACCGCGCTGTCGAGCTCGGCGCGGTCGCGTACGTCGTCCCAGCGCAGCGCGATGAGGCCGAAGGCGAACAGCGTCACCACGATGAAGAACGCCAGGAAGGCGGGGCCGACCGGGCCCGCCGCGAAGCTGTGCACCGACGAGATCACGCCCGAGCGGGTCAGGAAGGTGCCCAGGATGGAGAGGCAGAACGTCAGTGCGATGAGCATGACGTTCCAGCTCTTGAGCATGCGCCGGCGCTCCTGCACCTGCACGGAGTGGATGAAGGCGGTGGCGGTGAGCCAGGGCATGAAGCTGACGTTCTCCACCGGGTCCCACGCCCAGTAGCCGCCCCAGCCCAGCACCTCGTAGCTCCACCAGCCGCCGGCCACGATGGCGGCGCCCAGGAAGCCCCAGCCGGTGAGGGTCCAGCGGCGGGTCTGCACCATCCACTCGGTCCCCGGCCGCCGGGTGATGAGCGCGGCCATGGCGTAGGCGAACGGCACCGTCAATCCGACGAAGCCCAGGTACATCAGCACCGGGTGCACCGCCATCATCCAGTGGTTCTGCAGCAGCGCGTTGGGGCCGGGCCCGTCGGCCGGCGGGTTGGCCAGCGTCTGGAAGGGGTTGGCCAGGAACGCCACCACGCCCAGGAAGAACACCTGCACCGCCGAGAGGATCGACAGCGCCCAGGGGCGCAGGGGGCTCAGGGGCGCGGTGAAGGCGAGCACCGCGGTGTAGCCGGTGAGCAGGAAGGCCCACAGCAGGATGGACCCCGCCAGCGCCGCCCACAGCGTGACGATCTTGACCCACAGCGGCGAGGCGATGCGCGAGTGCTCGGCGACGTAGAGCACGCTGAAGTCGTTGGTGACCAGCGCCCCCTCCATGACGGCGATCGCCGTGGCGGTGACCAGGAAGGTGGCCACCGCCGCCAGGCGTGCCGACGTCTGCAGGCGTGCGTCGCGGCGGCGCGCGCCGATGATGCCCACCACCGTGGCGTAGAGCGCGAGCGCGAACGCCAGGTAGAGGCTTGCGCTACCCAGATGACCGAGCTGCAGCTGTTGCATACGAGCCTCTCCCGTGACCCAGAAGCCCTACTGGAGCGTCTTCTTGAGCATGTTCACGTCGATGGGCTGACCCGGCTTGGGGGGCTTGTAGTTCTCGCTGTGCTTCACCAGGAGCTGGTCCCCCACGAAGGTGCCGTTCTTGAAGCGGCCCTCCACCACGACGCCCTGGTTCGCCTTGAACAGGTCGGGCGGGGCGCCCTGGTACTCGACCGGGTAGGACTTGATGCTGTCGGTGATGACGAAGTGGAGCTGGAGCGTCTTGTCGTTGAACTGCACGGTACCCGGCTCCACCAAGCCGCCCAGCCGGATGCGGCGGCCGGCGAAGCCCTGCGGGTCCTTGGCGTACTCGTTGGGCAGCACGAAGTAGACCAGCGAGTTGTTCAGCGCCTTGTAGATCATGAAGCCTGCGACGCCCAGCACGACGACGCCCAGTGCGGCGTAGACGGCCTTCCTCAACGTTCGTCCTCTCGGCAGCCGGCGCGGCGCGCGCGGCGCGCCAGGTAGAAGGCGTAGGCGCCGTAGGCGAGCACGACCTCCAGCCAGCCGGCGGCGACCCAGCGCCAGTGGACGGCGAGCTCAGACACGGACGACCTCCCCGGGGGCGCCCTCCTCGCGGCGCTCCCGTTCCTCGCTGCGCTGGTGCTCCAGCTTGCCGATGCGGATCCGCTCCGACACGAAGGTCAGGTAGACGAGCGCCGCCACGCCCACGTTGAACAGCAGCACGAAGAGCATGGACGGAGCGATGTGCACGCCGGTGACCGCCACGCTCAGGGTGGGGTGGAGGGTGCGGAACCAGGCGGCGGCGAGGTAGTTGAACGGCAGGCTGACGGCCACCACGATGCCGATGACGGCGCTGACCCGGCCGCGCCGGGTGGGGTCGTCGATGAGGCCTCGCACCACGAAGTAGCCCACCAGCAGGGCGAACATCAGCGCCGTCAGGGTGAGCTTGGCGTCCCAGGTCCACCAGGTGTTGAGGGTGGGCCGGCTGTAGGTCATGCCGCTCACCAGGGTGAGGCCGGCGAAGAAGGTGGCGATCTCGGCGTTGGCCACGGCGCGCGTGTCGTCGATGGGGCGGCCGCGCCACAGGAAGGCCATGCCGTAGAGCGCGGTGACGATGACGGCCACGAAGCTGACCCAGGCCACCGACACGTGCGCGTACATCATGCGGATGAGCTGACCCTGGTTGACATCGGGCGGGCTGACGACGAGTGCCAGGTACGCCCCGACGGCGAAGAGGACCACGGTGCTGAGACCCAGGACCCGCAGCCACAGCGGCCTCCGGGGGGTCTCGTGCCTTTGCGTCATCAAGCGCTCCTTCGGTTCGGGTCCCGGAGGACTCCGATCCCCAGTCTACGGTGCGAGGGGGCCCGAGGCCGGTCGCAGCGTTGACCCATCCTCACTCCTCCACGACAAGATGAAAGATGGCTGTGCAGGTGACGAAGTAGACGAGGTCGAAGCCGGCCAGGAGCTGCAGCCAGCCGCCCGCCAGGGCGGCGTTCTGGAGCCCCACCAGGGCCTCGCTCGAGCGCACCGCGCCGAGCAGCACCGGCACCACCACCGGGAACATGAGGACCGGCAGCAGCGCCTCGCGCGCCTGGAGGTTGGCGGTGAGGGCGGCGTAGAAGGTGGCGACCACCGCGAAGCCGAACGTCCCCAGCACCAGCGTGACCGGCAGCAGCCACAGGTCGGAGCCGGCGTGGGCGCCGTAGAGCACCAGCGTCACCGGCGTCATGATCAGCCCGAGCACGGCCAGGTAGAGCCAGTTGGCCAGCAGCTTGCCCAGGAACACCGACGCCCGCGGCACCGGGTAGAGCAGGAGCTGGTCGAAGGCGCCCTCCTCGAGATCGGACTGGAAGCTCTGCGCGGCGGTGATCACGCCCGCGAACGCCAGCGCCACCCACAGCACGCCGGGCGCGGAGCGCCGCAGCAGCTCCGCGTCCTGCCCCATGGCGAAGGCCATCATCACCAGGGTCACGGCGGAGAAGAACAGGGTGGCGACCGTCACCGCCCGGCTGCGCGCCTCCTGCAGCAGGTCCTTGCGGGCGATGGCGAGCACCGCCGCCAGATCGGTCGCGGCGCTGCCGTCCGGGGGGCCCGCGGCCTGCGGGCCACGCGGCGCGGCGCTCACGACTCGCTCCGGCGCAGGCTGCCGCCGGCGAGCTCGAGCACCGCGTCGGCGAAGCGCGCGCTGCGCTCGAGCTCGTGCGAGGCCATGAGCACCGTGCGGCCGCGGCTGCGCGCGGCGGCCAGCACGTCGTCGAGGAGGTTCTTGCCGGCCTCGTCGAGGGCGGCGTAGGGCTCGTCCATCAGCCACAGCGGCGGGTCCAGCAGCAGCAGCCGGGCCAGCCCCAGCCGCTTCTTCATGCCGCTGGAGAAGGTGCGCACCAGCGTGTCGGCCACAGGCTCCAGGCCGACCCCGGCCAGGGCGGCGCCGAGGTCGTAGCCGGCGAGCCCGCTGAGGGTGGCGGCGAGCTTCAGGTTCTCGCGCGCGGTGAGCACCGGGTAGTTGCCGCCCAGCACGCTCACCAGCGCGACGCGGCGGCGCACCTCGTCGCCCTGCCGCTGCAGGTCGTAGCCGAACACACGCGCGCGCCCGCGGGTGGGCCGCAGGCGGGTGGCGAGCAGGCGCAACAGCGTGGTCTTGCCGGCCCCGTTGCTGCCCTTCAGCACGGCCACCCGGCCGGCCGCCATCTCCAGGCGCAGCTCGCGCAGCACCATCTCGCGGCCGAAGCGCTTGCTGATGCCGCTCAGCTCGATGGCGGGCGCGGCTTCGGAGGCGCGGGCGGAGGCGGCGCCGCGGGGCTCGGGCGCCGGCCGCTCGCCGGCGATGTCGGCGGGGGTGGCGCTCACAGCCTCGAGAGCAGCCACCGGGGCGTGACCTGCGAGAGGTAGGCGTTGAGGTGCGTGTAGGTGCCCGTGACCATCAGCACGCCGGCGGCGAGCAGCAGCACGCCCGCGCCGCGCTCGACCCAGGGGAGGTAGGTGCGGAAGCCCCTGGAGAAGCGCAGGAAGGGCTCGAGCGCCAGCGCCGCGGCCAGGAACGGCACCGCCAGCCCCAGCGCGTACGCCGCCAGCAGCGCTACCCCCAGCGCCAGCGTGCCGGAGGCGCCCGCCAGGGTGAGGATGCCGCCCAGGATCGGCCCGATGCAGGGCGACCAGCCGGCGGCGAAGGCCATCCCGAGGAGCACCGCGCCCCATGGGCGGGAGGTCTCGCCCGTGTAGCGCACGCGCGCCTCGCGGTACAGCAGCGGGATCCGCACGATGCCCAGCATGACCAGGCCGAAGAGGATGACGACGACGCCGGCGACGACGCTCAGCACGTCGCGGTGCTGCCGCAGCAGCGCGCCCAGCATGCTGGCCGAGGCGCCCATGACGATGAACACCAGCGCGAAGCCGGCGATGAACAGCAGGCTCTGCCGTACCAGCACCCGCCGGCCGCGGGCGACGCCGGCACCGGCGTTCCCACCGGCGCTGCCGCCGGCGCTCCCGCCCACGAAGGCGAGGTAGCTCGGCACCAGCGGGAAGACGCAGGGCGAGAGGAACGACAGCAGGCCTGCGGCGAAGGCCAGCGGCAAGGTGGGGCTCACCGCGCGGCCTCGCGCCCGGCCGCGGCGATCGGAGCGGCGGACGTGCCGCTCGGTGCACCCGCGGGCGCAGCGGCAGGTACGTCAGCGGGGCCAGCGGCGGGGGCACCCGCGGGCGTGCGGGGGGTTCGGGCCATCACGTCAAGTATGGCCCATCGGGGCCGCCAGCGTGGTTCCGGCGCGGGCGCCGTCGGCGGCCTGCCGCGTGGCGCGCAAGCGTCCCGCGGCGGGACGAGGCGCCGCGCGCTGCGTGGGTCATCGGCCCCCGTCTGGGCGTCGCGGTGACGGCGCCCACGGGAGCACCCGGCCGCAGGGGCGGCCGGGTGCGGGTGCGGGCAGGGCCCGCGAAGGGAGAGGTCGGTCGTACCCGAGCTGCGACCGAGCTGCGCTCAGGCGGCGGGAGCGCCGGCCAGGTGCGCGGAGACGTTGGGGCCATCGCGGTGGAAGACCGCGCGGAGTTGCATCCCGTTGTTGCTGAAGGTGTAGATGACCAGATTGGCGCTGGGCGAGGTCTGCTCGGTGCCCTTGAAGCCGATCTTCTGGAGGGCGTCGACGTAGGCGCTGACCACGCTGTTGAGCGACACGCTGTCGTGGATGACGGTGAAGCCCGTGGTCTGCCCGCCGTTGCTGGTCACGGTCACGTCGCCCACGTTGGCGAGCGTGGGGTAGACGGTCTGGCCCATGGCGTTGGTGGTCGAGCCGGGGACCCACAGCGTGATGGCGGGGATGGAGCTCACCGGCGCGCCGCTGGCGAGGTTCACCTGGACCGCGTTGCCGTCCATGGAGAAGCCGATGTACCCCGCGCTGAGCGTGTAATCGGTGAAGTCGAACTTGCTGGTGTTGAACACAAAGGTCGCCGGGGCGGCCGAGGCGGCCGCGGCGAAGACGAAGGCGGCCAGTCCGAGGGTGATGAAAAGGGCACGCTTCATGACTGCTCCTTGGTGCGCGCTTGCGTGGCGCGCGGGTGTGAGGGTGTTGGGGCGAATTGCGGCCCCCGGGGGGCCGGGCCGGGACCCTCCGCCCCGATCCATGCGCAGTGTGCTGCGTGCGTGTGAAGGAGCCTTTGCGGGGGTGTGCAAAGCCCGTGCAAATCCGGTGAGGTGCGTGTGAGACGGGTCTGAGGGGAGCCGGAGTCGGCTCAGGAAGCGCGCGGCCCCGGCGGCGGCTCCGACCCCTTGGAGCCGTCGTCGCCGCCGTGCGGATCGCGTCGCGCAGCGGGGCGCGGACGCAGCAGCACCGCGCCGCCGAAGGCGGGCCCGATGGCGTAGCGGCTGTAGTAGGTCAACAGCCGCCAGGCGAAGATGGCGGCGCCCACCTGGCCGTTGCTTCCCTCGGCGGTGAAGAGCGAGGCCGCGGCGATCTCCAGCAGCCCGGCACCGCCGGGGGTGGGGAACAGGAACGACACCACCATGGGGAGCTGGACTGCCGCGATGGTGGGGAGCAGCGGAGGGTGTCCGCCGAGGCCCAGCACGATGACGTAGAAGGCCATGTAGGTGGCGATGTAGAGCCCCGCGGTGAGCACGTGCAGCACGAGCTGCAGCCCCAGGCCGTGGCGAGAGAGCTGGCCGGTGGCCTCCGCCACCCGGTCGAGGAAGTCGAGGGTGGCGGCGCGCCAGCGCCGCAGCCAGGCCAACCGCATGACCGGGCCCACGATGGCCTTGACCCAGTGCAGTCGGAAGGCCAGCAAGTAGTTGAGCACCAGGAAGACGAACGCCAGCAGCACCGCCAGCAGCACCGGCGAGGTGCCCCGCAGCAGGTCGGTGGAGTGGCCCAGCACCACCAGGCCGATCGGCACCGACCAGGTCAGGAAGAAGAGGTCGACCACCCAGACGTAGACGTTCACCGACCACGCCTGCGAGGCGGGCACGCCGTCGCGCACCAGCGACAGCACCACCGCCGGCGCCTGGCCGGTGCCGCCGGGCGTGATGGCGGCGCTGAGCAAGCCCAGGCCGTAGGCGCGCAGCGAGCGGCCGAAGCCGACCGGCTGGCCGGTCATGCGCGTGAGGACGCTCAGCCGCACCGCGCCGCACAGGTAGTTCACGGCCGTGAGGGCCGCGCCCGCCGCCAGCGCCCACACCGGCACCCGCGCGACCGACGTGATGCTCTCGCCCAGCCACCAGAAGGTGGCCAGGACGCCCAGGGCGCCCAGGATCACCGAGAGGGCGACGGCACGTACGATGACGGACCCCTTCCGTGGAGCGCGCGGAGCCGGTTCGAACCGCGCCGCAATGCCGCCGGGCAGGGCCTTCCCGCGCATCGGGCGCTCCGCTGGTCACTCTACCAGGGGGCGCGGGGCGCGTCGGCGGCGGAGGCGGCGCGTGGCCGGCGGCGCGAGCTCAACAGCGCGGGGTCGGCCGTTCGTGAGCCCTAGGTCAGCTCTGTACGCAGTTCTTGCCGACACGCTTGGCGCGGTAGAGCATGGCGTCGGCGCGGGCCAGTAGCGTGGACGCGTCCTCGTGGGGGCGCAGGCTGGCCACGCCAACGCTGACGGTGATCCGGATCTCGGGGTGGACGCCGTTCCAGCGCTCCGCCTCGACCACCATGCGGAGCTTCTCGGCGACCTCGGTGGCGCCGGCGAGACCGGTGTCGGGCATGACCACGGCGAACTCCTCTCCGCCGAAGCGCGCGCACAGGTCGACGTCGCGCAGCGAGCCGCGCAGCAGCCGCGCCAGCCGCTTCAGCACCTCGTCGCCGACGGTGTGCGAGAAGCGGTCGTTGATCGCCTTGAAGTTGTCGATGTCGAGCATCAGCAGCGACACGGCCGCCCCGTTGCGTCGGGCGCGCGCCAGCTCGGTCTCCAGCCGGGCGTCGAGCGAGCGGCGGTTCTGCAGCCCGGTGAGGCCGTCGAGGTTGCTGAGTCGCTCCAGCTCCGCCGCCTGCCGCTCCAGGCGCCGGTGCAGCTCCTGCAGCTCGCGGTAGGCCTGCGCCAGCTCGACGTTGGTGAGGCGGTCGATCTCCCGGTCGCGCCGCAGGCGCTCGACGTCGAACTGGAGCGTGAGGACCTCGGTGCGCACGTCGGAGGCCTCGCGCAGCACCTGCTCGCGGTGGCGGTGGTAGGCCTCGTAGTGGTCGAGCGCCGCCTCGGTGTCGCCGATCTCGCGCAGGGCGCGGGCCATGCCGTGGTGGGCGCGGTAGAGCTCCACCGGCGAGGTCACCTCTTCGGCCGTCCGGAGCGCGGCGCGCAAGGAGTGGAGGGCCTCGTGGGGACGGCCGCGGGCGAGCTCCGCCTCGCCGGTGCCGAGCAGCGCCTGGCAGCGCGAGCGCTTCTGGGCGCCCGGCCCGAGCTCGTTGAGGCAGCGGCGGAAGGCCTCGAGGGCGTCATCGATGCGCCCCAGCTCGAGGTACATGTCGCCCAGGCTGAGCAGGTTGAGGCTGACGCCGTAGGCGTCGGAGAGCTCCATGCTGCGCCGGAAGAAGCTCTCGGCAGCGTCGTAGTCGCGCTTGCGCTGGAGCGCCAGGCCGATGGCGCGCAGGGCCGTGGAGCGTTCGCGGCACGGACCGTTGGCGTCGCCCATGACCTCCAGGGCGCGCTCCGAGTACTCCATGGCCTTGTCGATGTGACCGAGGTTGAGGTAGGTCTCCGCCACGCCGTTCAGCGGGCTGGCGGTGAGCTCGGGTGCGACCGGCTCCAGGACGGCGAGCGCGTGGCTGTGCTGCTCGAGCGCCTGCTGGTAGAGCCCCACCTTGTCGTAGCCCCATCCCAGCCCGTGGCGCGCCAGCGCCTCGCCGACGACGTCGCCGAGCGCGTGGCGCAGGTAGGCCTCGAGGTTGGCGTAGAGGAGCGAGTCCGGGTAGCCGCCGAGCCGGAAGGTGGAGATGGCCAGGGCGGTGGCCGCCTCGGCCAGCGCCTCGCGGGCGCGCCGGGGCAGCGCCTCCAGCGCCTCGTCCCAGTGGTGGACGTCGTGGCCGGGATCGATGTGAGCGTCGTGCAGCGCCTCGAGCGCGTAGCTCCGCGCCGCGTCGTACTCGGTGTCACGGAAGCAGGCATGCGCCAGCATCGCCCGCGCCGTCAGCCGCGCGGTCCTGTCGTGCAGGAAATCGGCGAGATGGCCGGCCTGCTCGGCCAGCTCGCGGAAGTGCCGGTTGTCGCCGTCAACTGCGTCCCATGCCGCCGCGAGCGTGGCCTCGAGCCTGCGCTCATCGTCGGGGATGGTGTGCAGCGCATCCAGGTCGAACGGCGGGAGTGCGTCGCCCATCGCAACCCGTACCCCTCCACGCGGCCCCGGCACCACGTAAGGTTTCCATTATGCAGGAGGGGGCCCCGGAGGTCCGTGGGCTGCGACCCGTTCAGCGGTGCAGCAAGCGGAAGGCGATGCCCGGTCCCTGCTCCATGCCGTAGGCCAGGTGGACCCACAGGCGGGCGAGGTGCTCGAGTTGCTCGGCGGCGCCGAGGCCACCGCAGTCCACCACCTCGAAGCCCAGGTCGGCCGCGAGCCGCGTGGCGCGGGCCTTGGCGTCGGCGTCGTCGCCGCACACGAAGAGGCTGGCGGCCTGGTCCTCGAAGCGCGGGTCCTCCATGCCGGCCGTGCCGATGGCGTTGAAGGCCTTCACCACGTGCGTGCCTGGGAGGGCGCGGGCCAGCAGCTCGGCCGTCGAGCGGGCGCCCTCGGGGCGCTCACGGATGGCGTTGGTGGCGTCGAGCAGCACCTTGCCGCGCAGGTCCCCGAGGGCGGCCACGAAGTCGCGGGCCACGTGCCAGGGGGTGGCCAGCAGCAGCGTGTCGGCCTCTGCGGCTGCCTGCGCGGGCAGCAGGGCGCGGGCGCCGGCGCCGGTCTGCTCGACCAGCTCCCGCACGGTGGCGGAGTCGGGGGTGCGGCTGCCGTAGACGATGGTGTGGCCGGCGCGGGCCCAGGCGGGTCCCAGGGTCGAGCCGACGTTGCCGGTGCCGAGGATGGCGATGTTCATGGTGTCCTCCCTTGGATGCGTCGCCCTTGGATGTCCGCGGGGCGGGGTCCGGCGGGTGGCGGTGCCGTCATGATCCGCTGACGAGGATACGTCCGGCGGCGTCGCGCTCGCCGTTGCGCAGGCGTCGGGTGGCGGGGCGTGGGACCGTGTCGGGGCCGCGTGTCGCGCAAGCGTGCGGGCCGCGCGCCGTGGCCGCCTAGGCTGAGGCCATGTGGCCCGACGACTTCGTATGGCGTGGACCGGTGCCGCCCCCCGAGCGGTGGGGCAAGCCCGGGCTGGTGATGCTCTTCAACCTGGAGTGCCCGGGGTGCATCTCACGCGGGGTGCCGTTCGTGAAGCGGCTGGCGGCCGAGCACGGTGAGCGCCTGCAGGTGATGATGGTGCACACCGCCTACGGCCACCGCGCCTACCCGCGCGAGCAGGTGGTCCCCACCCTGACGCACTTCGCCGAGAGCTTCGCGCGCCTGGAGGTGCCGATCGCGCTGGACGTGGACGGCAGCCTGGCCGAGGCCTGGGGCGCCGAGGGCACGCCGCACTGGCTGGTCTTCGACCGCCAGGGAGCGCTCGTGCGCAGCATCTACGGCTCGCAGGAGAACGCCCAGACGCGGCTGGCGTATCTGTTGGAGGAGCTGACGCAGGCGCCGGCGCCGTAGCGCGGCCCTGCTGACGACGCCCGGCCGCACGTGTGTGCGGCCGTGTCGTTCCAGCGCGTCGTCGCGTGGTTAGCGCTTGCGGCGCCCGCCACCCCACCACGACAGCAGGAACACGCCGGCGCCGATGAGCGTGGCCGGCAGCAGCCAGCGCGGCCCGCTGCCGGACGGCTCGTTGACGAGCACGGTCAGGAGGATCCACAGCAGCGCCGGGAACAAAGCCCAGCGCTGCCCGCCGCGCCCGCGCGGCAGCAGGTAGAGCACGGTGAAGGTCGCCGCGAAGCCCAGGAACAGCAGCGGCGCCGGGCTCCAGGCGGGGAAGAGGACCTGCGAGCCCGCCACCAGCGCCAGCGTGCCCAGCACGCCGGCCGGCAGCAGCGCCCACCAACGGCGGCTCTGAGCGGCATACACCAGAGCGAAGGCGAGGGCGGGGTAACCGAGCGCCGCGACGCCCGCGAAGCGGCCCGCGCTCGGGATCGCGAAGACGCCGATGACCGCGAACAGCATGATGCGGACGCCCAGCGGCAGGCGACCGCGCGTGGCCCACCAGGCGTAGCCGCCCAGCGCGAACAGCAGCACGAGGCGCAAGAGCGCCGGGAACGCCTGGTAGAGGGGGAAGCGGCTCAACGCCGCCAGCACCCCCATGGCGATGAGCAGCAGGCCGATGGTGGTGGAACTACGCCGGGTCACGGTTCGGGCCGTCGGTATCGGGGCCGTGCGCGTCGGGGGTCTCGTCGTCGGGACCGTTGGGACCGGCTGATCCTGCGTCAGCGCCCTCTGCGCCGTCGCTGGGGCCGCAGGGGGCCTCGACGGTGACGGTGGTGCCCTCGCCCTCGCGGCTGTCGACGCGGAGCGTGCCGTGGATCTGGCGGGCGCGCTCCTGCATGGAGCGCAGGCCCAGGTGCTCGGGATCGTCGTGCCGGCGGTCGAAGCCGATGCCGTCGTCGGCGACGCTCAGCCGTACGCGCCCGTCGGCGGTGGTCAAGGCGACGCGCACGTGGGTGGCGCGAGCGTGCTTGACGACGTTGTGGAGCGCCTCCTGGGCGATGCGGTAGAGCGCCTGCTTGGTGGCGAAGTCGGCCGTGGGCTCGGCGGGCGCCTCCAGGGTGACGGCGAGGTCGTGGCGCGTCTCCATCACGTCGAGCTGCTTGCGCAGCACGCCGACGAGCCCCTCCTTCTCGAGCGACTCCGGGCGCAGCACGAAGATCAGCGCGCGCATCTCCTTGATGCCGGCCTGGGCGAGGTTCTCGACGTAGTCGAGCGCCTGCTTCGCTTCGTCGGGGGAGGCGTCGAGCTTGCGCTGGGCGGTGTGGGTGCCGAGCAGGATGGCGTAGAGCGCCTGGCTGACGGAGTCGTGCAGCTCCCGCGCCAGGTGCTGCCGTTCCTCCAGCGCCGCCCGCTCCCCGACCTGCTGGTAGAGGCGCGCGTTCTCGAGCGCCACTCCGAGCTGGTTGGCGAAGGCCACGGTGAGGCGGCGGCGCTCGCCGCCGTCGTCGGGCTGCGGCTGTTCGAGCAGCAGGGCGCCCAGGACAGCGTCGCGCACCACCAGCGGGATCGCCAGACGCGTGCCGCCCGCGTGGTCGAGGCTGCGGGGCTCGCGCGTGGCGAGGGCGGAGGCCAACAGCTCGGGATCGGCCCCGGGCTCGTCCCCGCGGCCGGCGATGCGGCGGAAGGCCTCGCCGGGCGCCTGCTCGTAGACGGTCGCGCCGGAGCAGCCGACGGCGGCCTCGAGCCGCTCCAGGATCTGGGCCA